>JAHDWG010000322.1 GCA_023384495.1 Caldilineaceae bacterium | reverse complement strand
AGGCTATGGTCGAAGTCACTTGCTTTCATTGCGGTCACGTTGCTCATATTTCGCCCGATGTGGAGCGCTGTGCCGTCTGCAGCGCTGATCTGCGCCACCTGATCACACCGGAGATCGCGTCGCACTATTTCTATGATCGGGCGGCGCAGATGGCGGCTGGGGGGGAGGTAACGCTGGCGCTGCTGGAAGTAGAGCGAGGGCTGGCCTATTACCCCACATCCGAGTTGCATCTGCTGGGGGCGATCCTGGCCCAGCGGCTGGGCGACGCGGGGCAGGTGCGGCGTCACGTCGCGGCCATCCCGGTTGATGATGTCTTGCGGCCCGAAGCTGAGTGGTTGCTACGCTCACAACAGGCGAACCTGCGGTCTCGGCGCGAGATGCAGAAGGGCGTCATTGCACCAGATGCTGAATCATCTTCTCCACGCAGTTGGCAGGCGGGGGCGGGGCGAGCCGGCTACCGGCCCGAACGCCCCACCGCGGTACGTGTGAATCCTTTCCTCTATGGCGCTGTGGCGCTGGCGCTGGTGCTGCTCGTGCTCTGGTTCACCGTCGAGCCGCTGGCCGAGATTGTCTGGTCGATCCTCCCCGCTGGGCAGAGCGGGCTTGTGCAGACGACGCCAACCGTCGCCGCGCCCCCCGAACCCCCACCAGCCGGTGAAGGGCAAGAGCCCGCCGTCACAACCCCCACCCCAACGCCCGAGATCCCCAGCGACCTGGTGCAGTCGGCCACCCCAGAGCCGCAGGCAGCCCAGACACCGCTCGATGCGTCCGCTGGGGTTTTTGACCTGGCTGGATTCCTGCGTCAGACCAACCGGTCCGAACTGGCCGAACTGGAGGTTTCAGCAACCCTACGAGAGGGAACGCTCAAGCTACAAGGGGTGGTCGGGCTGTTCGACCAGCGGGCGTCGCTCGTCGAGCTGGCCGAGCGAGCGCCCGGCGTGGCCCAGGTGGATGCGGTGGATCTTCTCGTGCGCCTGCCCGACACCTATACGGTGCAGGCCGGCGACTCGCTCTGGCTGATCAGCTACAAACTATACGGCGGCAACCGGGTAGACGATCTCTACAACGCCAATCGCGATGTCCTTGCCTCGCCCGAAGCGTTGCAGGCCGGACAGACCCTCCGCGTCCCGCCACAAGAGTAGTAACACTCAATCCCCATCAGTCTATCCCATTTCCGTCAGGCGCTTTGGCGATCTTGGCGCTGGGTGGCTTTCAACGGGGCGGGTGCATGGGCATGACCACATGGAGGAACTCATCTGCGCCCATCCCCACGGGGCGGATGGCGCCAGGGCGTGTGGGCTGGGTGGTCTCCAGCACAACCTGCGGCTGGTCGATCTGGCTGAGCACGTCGATCAAAAAGCGGGCGTCGAAAGCGATATCAAGCTCGTCGCCCTCGACCATGGCGTCGATCTCGTTGGCGTTGTCGCCGATTTCGCTGCTAGTGGCCGACAGGCGAATCTGCCCGCTGTTGCCGGCCGCGCCGGGCAGCACATTGACGCGCACAATGTTGGCGTTGTCGCGGGCAAAGAGAAAGGCGACGCGCACCGCTTTGAGCAGCGCAGCGGTGTCGACCACCGTGCGGGTTGTGAAGCTCTTGGGGATGATGCCCTGATAATCGGGAAATTTGGCGTCGATCAGCTCGCTCACCAGTTCCACGCGTTGGAATGCGCCGCGGCCCTCTTCGCCCTTACCCCAGAGTTGAAAAAGAATCTGGTTGCGCGCCTGTGTCACAATCACCTGCACGGGGCGGTTCTCATCGGCGTCGGCGCTGATGCGCGCCAGTTCGCCCAGGCTCTTGGCCGGCACGATCACCGTGAGCGGCTCTTCGGCCAACCCCTGACTGATCTGCGTGCTGCGGATGCTCAGGCGGTAGCCGTCGGTGGCGGCCATCATCAACCGGTCGGCCTGAAACTTGACTTCCACCCCTGTCAAGGTGGGGCGACTTTCGTCAGACGAGGCGGCGAAGATGACCTGGTCGATCATCTTGCGCAGGCCGGAGACTTCTAGCTCCAGCCGCATGCCGTCGATAACTGCAACGCCATCGCCGGTGTGATCCTCCCCATTGCCCGCGGTGGGGATCAACGGAAAGTCAAAGGCGTCGATGCCCTTCATGTTGGCGTTGTAGCGGGCGCAGGTCAGGTGAAGCGTCTGCGTGCGCACCGACAGCTCCATATCGATGCGTTCGGGGGGCAAACTGTTGACAAATTCGCTGAGCAAGCGCGCCGGCACGGTGATCGCCCCTTCATCTTCGACGCGGGCGGCGATCCAACAGTTGATGCCGATCTCGCGATTGGTGGCGGCCAGTCGCAGTTGATTGTCTTTGGCCTCGAGCAAAATGTTGCCCAGCACCGGCATCGTGCTCCGCGTTGAGACTGCCCGGCTGACAATGGAGAGTCCCTTGGCTAGATGTTCCTGGATACAACTGACCCGCACGGTGGCCTCCTCGACAATTGCATGGCGCCCATTGTTAATCGCACATTGTTGATA
Organism: Caldilineaceae bacterium; assembly: GCA_023384495.1. GTDB lineage: Bacteria > Chloroflexota > Anaerolineae > Caldilineales > Caldilineaceae > CFX5. Next base: position 6,319 of record JAHDWG010000322.1, on the reverse strand, counting down.
TCGCGTACGTTGAATTGCGTACATTGGATTGGGCATACTATAACATACCGAACTTGACGTTGTCGAGTTGTGCATTTATTAAAAAGTTGCTTGAAGCTGGAACCTGCGTATATACTATGGACGTTACGGCAGATGGTTACGGGCGCTGTTGCGTGTGCGATTGATTGGGTTGGCGCTGTACGGGTTGGCGCTGTACGGGTTGATTATACAAGATCCGGTTGTTCGCTTTGGATAGGCGTCAAAGTGAACAGTGGGGTTTGGCATAGGAAGCATCGATACGCAAGCGAGGGTGAAAACGTTGGACAGCAGGTTGGTGATTGAAGCGCCAGGGTCGTTTTCCCATGTGACGGGGGTGGATTCGCATGCGTCCCCTGTGCAAACCGCAGAGAATAGCGGCGACGCTGCCGATGGGTCCCCCCACGGCGACGAGGCGACGTTGGTGGCGCAAGCGCGTCACGACCCGGCGGCTTTTGGCGTGCTCTATGAACGATATGTGGAGCGGATCTACGCCTATATCTATCATCGCGTGGGCAATGTACAGGAGACAGAAGACCTGACCGCGCGCACCTTCTATCGGGCGCTGGACAAGCTCGATACCTATGAAGACCGCGGGCTGCCCTTTTCGGCCTGGCTCTTCCGCATTGCGCACAACCTGGTGGCCAACTGGCATCGCGACCGCGGCCGGCGGCGCTTCCTTTCGCTGGATCGGCTCTGGTCACACAGCCACGAGGGCGATACACCCGAAGCGCATGTGGAGCAGGCCGAAACCCACGAGGCGCTGTGGGGCGCCATCAACCGCCTGCCCGCCGAACGCCGCGACCTCCTGCTCTACAAGTTCAGCAGCCGGCTTTCGAATCTGGAAATCGGCCAAATGATGGACAAAAGCGAAGGCGCCATCAAGTCACTCTACTTTCGCACCCTGGCGGCATTACGTAAAGACTTGGAAAGCATCGGGTGGGGGCAGTCAGACGGGCCGACCCCCACGCCCGCCGAAGCGCCGCCTGATGCCAGCGAGCCGGTCATGCCTTCTGGTCACCAGAGAAGCGAGTAACCTATGCAATGGCCCGCCTGGAACTGGCTGCGCGACCGTGCGGATGGACGCCTGGCTACCCGCAAGATCGATATGGGCAGCGGTCGCTTTCTGACCGCCGCCGATCTGCTCGAGGGCCACTATCACCGCCTTGCCCGGCAGACAACCGCGCAGGCATCGCAGCCGCCCCACACACAAACGGTCACCGTACAGGTGGCGCCCGATCTGCAGGTGGCGATTGCCGTGCTGGCGCCAGAGCTGGCGCCGCTCACCGCCGTTGCATCGGAGGTGGCGCAGGCCATGCCGCATGTGCAGCCCACCCGGCAATTTCGCCAAGAGCTTCATCGCGCGCTCGAGCAGACACATCGGCAGCACCAAGCGCAGCGCCGTCTGGGCACACGCCGCCACCAGGACGAATCTTCCGTGGCGTGGTTTATCATCAGCGGGATTGGGCTGTTCCTCGTTGCCCTGTGGCTTGGCCGCACCCATCTGCAGCGCCGCCGCACTCTCCGCACCTCTAGCCCATAAGGTTCCAACCTGCCGCCATGATCCACCGTCGCCACCACACCGCGCTCTCAGAAGAAGAGTTGGCGACCTATTTGGAGCAAGGCCCAACCGACCAGGTGGCCTTTTTGCCTGCGACTGCAAACGCGCGCGCGATTGCCGAGACGCTGGCGGCCATGGCCAATGCCAATGGCGGCCTTCTGTTGTTGGGCGTTACGGCCAAAGGCGCGCCGCAGAAGCAGAGCGACGCGATGGCGCTGCGCGAGGCCGCGATCGAAGCGATGTTGCTCACCAATCCGCCCCTCATCTTGCCCACCCCGCAAGTAACCAACACCCCGCGCGGGGATGTGGTGGTGGTGCAAGCGCCGCCAGGGCTGCCCCACCTCTACAGCCTGCAAGGGGCCTACCTCACCCGCACCGCCGCGCAGAACCGGCCACTGACCACACCCGAGCTACGCCGGCTCTTACTCGAACGGGGCGACGCCGGCTTTGAAAGCACAGCGGTGGAAGGAGCCACCACAGCCGATCTCGACCCGGCGCTGGTCGAGCGTTATCTCGACCGCATCGCCGTCGCCCCCGATGAGGCGCCAGTTCAGGCGCTGCTGGCGCGCGGCTGCGTCACCCACAAGGGCCAGGGTGCGCCGACGCCGACGGTGGCAGGCATCTTGCTCTTTGGCCGCAATCCGCAGCGCTTTCTGCGCAGCGCTGAGGTGATCTGCGTGCGCTATGCCGGCGCGGGCATGGGGGACGAATTTGTGCGCCAAGACCTGGGCGGCGTGCTCCCTGAACAGATCCGCCAGGCCGAAGCCTTTGTGGTCAGCAACATGCGCCGCGGCATGAAGATCAACGGCCTGGCCCGCGAAGAGAGCGCCGAATACCCGCTGCCAGTCGTGCGCGAGGCCATCGTCAACGCCGTGGCCCACCGTGATTACAGCGTGCGCGGCGAAGGGATCCGGCTCCTCATGTTCCAAGACCGGCTGGAGGTCTACAGCCCGGGGCGGCTGCCCGGCCATGTGACGCTGGACAATCTCAAAGATGAGCGGTACAGCCGGAACGAGGCGATTGTGGCCGTGCTGAGCGACCTGGGCTACATCGAGCGGCTCGGCTACGGCGTCGACCGCATGATCGCCGCCATGCAGGAAGCCGGCCTGCCGGCGCCCCTCTTTGAAGAGACAACCGCCGGCTTCCGGGTGACGCTCTATTCGGCAGGCGATGCGCTCGTCAGCCCGCGTCCCGAACAGCAGCGCTGGGGCCACCACTTCCTCAACGAGCGTCAGGAACGGGCGCTGACCTATGTTCAGGCCCACGAACGCATCACCAACAGCGAATACCAGGAACTCGCGCCCGACGTCAGCGCCGAAACCATCCGCCGAGATCTGGCGGATTTGGTCGAAAAGAATATTTTGATACGGATTGGCAGTAAAAAAGCGACATACTATATCTTGAAGTAACAATCTTGAAGTAAATCGCAGTGCGCAGAACGTTGTGCGCGCTGCGGCGTGGAATCGTGCGGGAATGCAGGAGCCAATCCTTTATGCGTAGTGTATCCATTGTCGGCATTGGGCAGTCGCCGGTGGGCGAGCTGTGGAATCAGTCGGCGCGGCAGATTGCCTACCGGGCGATCGCCGCAGCCATGGCGGAAGCCAGCGTCGAGCGCGCCGATGCGCTCTTTTTGGGCAACATGCTCAGCGGCAACCTGCTCGACCAGGAACACCTGGCGACGCTGGTGGCCGATTTCTGTGGGCTGCGCGGCATTGAGGCGGCCAAGATCGAGGCGGCGTGCGCCAGCGGCGGCGCCGCGCTGCGCATAGGCGCGATGGCCGTTGCCAGCGGCTTTCACGATGTGGTCATCGTCGCCGGCGTCGAGAAGATGACCGACACGGTGGGCAAAGACACCACCGCCGGCCTCGCCACCGCCGCCGACGCCGAATATGAAGCGCTGCACGGCGTCAGCTTTGTCGGCCTCAACGCACTGCTTATGCAGCGCTACATGTACGAATATGATGTGCCGCTGGATGCTTTTGCCGGCTTCAGCATCAACGCCCACCGCAACGGGGCCCACAACCCCAATGCCATGTTTCAAGAAGCCATTAACCGCGATGACTATCTCAAAGCGCCGCTGATCGCCACCCCCATCAACATGATGGACAGCAGCCCTGTCTGCGACGGCGCGGCGGCGTTGGTGCTCGCACCCACCGAGCGAGCGCACGAATTTACACGCGGCCATCACCGGGGCGCGGTGCAGATCCTCGCCAGCGCCAGCGCCAATGACACGATTGCAGTCCACGACCGCCGCGACCCGCTCTTTTTGCAGGCGGCGGAGATCAGCAGCGAGAAGGCATACCGGCAGGCGGGCGTCACCACCGATGACATCGATCTCTTCGAGCTACACGACGCCTTTACCATCATGAGCGCGTTGAGCCTGGAGGCGTGCGGCTTTGCGCGGCGCGGTGAAGGCTGGCGCATGGCGCAAGAGGACCAGATCGGCATTCATGGCCGGCTGCCCATCAGCACCATGGGCGGGCTTAAGAGCCGTGGCCACCCGGTGGGCGCCACCGGCGTCTACCAGATCGTCGAGTTGGCGCAGCAATTGACGGGGGCAGCCGGCGCCAACCAGGTGGCGAACCCACGCATCGGCATGGCGCAAAACATTGGCGGCAGCGGGGCAACGATTGTGACACACATCCTGGGCGTTTAGCCCTGCATCGTTCGGGTCACAGGGGCGATCTTCCCATCGCGCCCCGGCGCCCCCCATCATCCTTGCAGTGAACGCTTGTGAACCCAATCCTATTACTTTTTTGCAGCCCAGTTGTTTGACGATTGGCGCTTATGCCATCTGTCGGATTGCAAAGTCGCTTTGAAAAAGAACACTATGGCGCGCATTCTGATCCTATTTGCTCACCCGGCGCTGCTACCGAGCGCAATGCTGGTCGGGACGCTGAGTTGCTGCGCGAGCATGTGGTGCGCCAGGGTCTTGGCGACGCGTAACGCGCCGCTGGTCAGCGAGTGAATATGTGGATTTCAGCCCCGCCACTGGGCGCATCGGGCTGAACAAGCTGGTGGCTAACCAGTGGGGGCGTCCGCTCAACTGCGATTGACTGTGGGGCGCCCCGAAACGAGGCGAGCAATGGGACAGTCACCGCAATGGCAATAAGCAACAACACGAGCAGCAGGCCAATCACAAATCGCGCTACGGCGATGTAGGGAGGGGCCGCCTCCTCCACAGCGAGCCGCACCGTTGTGCGGGCGGTAGCGCCATCCATATTGACCCCAACCCACCCTTCGTAACGCTGGCCGGGGATCAACGATGCGCTGTTCACCACTACATCCAGCGTAAGCGGCAACGGCTGGCTTGAACGCACCTGATGGGCCTTGGTAACGGTGAACCAGGCCGGTTCGGGCTGTTCAGCCGTGCTGTAGGTAAACGAGACATTCTGCACATCCCCACCCTGGTTGTCGACGAGCAGGCTTGCGCGTTTGCGGCGGTGCGGAGGAAGCGCGCCAAAATCAAGCGTGGCCGGCTCCATGATAGGCGTAGGCGGGACGGTGGTGTGGAATGAGGGCGCGGGGATGGGCTGCGGTGTGATCAGCGCGGCATAGGCGGTGTTGAGCGCCTTTAGTTTTTCTTCGGCGTATTGTTTGTCGGCTTGATTGGTGAAGCGGTCAGGATGATAGATGCGGACCAGTTGCCGATATTTGGCTTTGATCTCCTCAGGCGTTGCCGTGAGGGGAACTTCGAGGGTGTCGTAGTAATCCTTCATCCACCGTCATCCCTGTCGGTTTCACCCTAGACCTGAAACGATTCATTGGCCCTCTTAGCACGCCCGGAGGGATTCGAACCCCCGACTCTTGGTTCCGAAGACCAATGCTCTATCCACTGAGCTACGGGCGCGTGTTGTACACAAAGTATACCACGGGTCGGTTGGCCCGTCCAACCAAGAGGGAGATTGAGCAGATGTCAGCAGGAAACTATACTGGGCTCTGTTTGAAAACCGGAACTACTCGAAGGAGCAACCATCTTCACAAAGTCCGGTTTCCAAAGCAACCGCAGTAAGCCGTTCAGATTACGTCCATGCGAAAGTTGTGTGTGCGCAACAACCGGGTAAGGGGGAACATGAGCAGCATCACCCCCAGAAAGAAGAAGATGCCGGAGTAATCGTGATAGAAGGTGAAGGCGGCCTCCGCCCCATAGGCGCGGGCCACAAAGAGCAGCGAGGCGACGCGCAGGATGTTGCCCAGGATCGCGAGGGGTGCGGTCAGGGCGATCAGGGTGAGTCGCCCCCACCATGGCCCGTCGAGCAAATAGGCGGCCAGCGTCATGAGCGCGGTCAGGGCAATCAACGAGTTGATGCCGCTGCACTGGGCGCCGATCACCATTTCAGCATTGGGCAACGTGACCGCATTGCCCACAATCGTAACATCCAACCCAAAGAGGCGGACAAGCCCACCGGCGCACACACCAGTGAAGAGGGCCAGGGGCAAAGTGACGCGGTCGATAAAGGGCAGGGGAGCCATGAGCACGAGATAGCCAATTGGGAAGAGCAGCTTGCGCAAGACGCCCAAGCCGGCCAACGACCAAACCAGCCCGGCGATGAGCAAGACCATGGCGAATGCGGCCAGATAGTAGGCGCGATTGCCCACAAAAAAGAGATAGATCGCCAGCGCGGCGGCCAAAAAGAGCAGGCTGCCGGCGCCGCCCGGCTCAGGCTTGGGCACAGTTGGGTCGTTCCGCAATCGCTGAACGGCCAAAAACAAGGCGACTGGCGCAATCAAGATCCCGTGACT
>JAHDWG010000321.1 GCA_023384495.1 Caldilineaceae bacterium | reverse complement strand
TGACCCAAGTCAACGGCGATACAGGCTGTTTCTTTGGCCGCGCCACCCGTATGGTGGTGGACCGCACGAACGCGCTCTGGCTGGTTGTCGAAGAAAATGTGCCGGCCATCGCCGCCGCCGCCGTTGATGCCCCCGCCGGCGCCGACGCGGTCGACGCGCCCGACGCCGGCGTCTGGGTTCCCCTCGGCGTCTGCAAGATGACCGTGGGCGCCATTTTGACCACGTGGCAACGCTTTGATGCGGCGACGCCCGGTCTGCCCAGCAATCTGGTCACCGACATGAGCGTGGACCTCGCCGGCCGCGTCTGGATGAGCTTTCACAGCGCCGGGGGCAGCAGTTCGGGCGGCGTCGCCAGCTACGATCAGGGGGCCTGGCTCATCTTCCGCGCCAACGATGCGCCGCTGGGCGATGGGCAGATCAACCGCGTCCATGCTGTGGGCGAAGCGGTCTGGTTTGGGCAGCGCAACGCCACCGCCCTGAGCGTCTACTCGCCCAACTGGGTTGCGTATACGCCCACTGAGGTCGGCAACCCCGCCGCCAACGCTCGCCCCGGCGCGCTGATGGTCGAAGCCGAGCGCGTTTGGGCGGGCAGCAACCTGGGCCTCGCCCGCTACGAGAATGACGCATGGAGCTATCGCGCCATCCCCGACAACGGCTCACCGGTGACGAGCATGGTGAGCGGGGTGGATGGACTGCTCTACATCGCCACCGGCGGCAGCGGCCTCTTCACCTACGATGGCGTCAATACCTTTACCCTCCAGACGGAGGCCGATGGTCTGCCCAGCAACGACCTGCGCGCCTTGCTCATCGACCACGATGGCCGCCTCTGGGTGGCGACGAGCAATGGCCTGGCGCTGCGCGGCAGCAACTACTGGCTTGTCTTTACCAGCGCCGATTCGGGGCTGGCAGGCGATGATCTGACCAGCCTGACACTCGATGGCGCCGGGCGCATCTGGATTGGCTCGGCGGCCAACGGTGTCAGCATTTTCGACCCCAAGGCCGCCGGCCAGGGTGCGTGGTCGACCCAGACCACCGCCGACGGTCTCCCCGCCGACGCCATCCATGCGCTGGCCACCGAGCCATCGGGCGCGATCTGGGTGGGCACGCCCGCCGGCGCCGCCCGCTGGAACCCAAGCGATGGGCAGTGGGCCATTTATGACGCCGCCAACGGGCTGCCGGGGGGCGAGGTGTTGAGCCTGGCCGTCGACCCTGCTGGCATTGTGTGGGCCGGTACGAATGCGGGGCTGGCCAAGTTGGAAACCGACGCGTGGCTCAACCTCAAGGTGACGGGCAGCTTCCTCGGCGCCGACCGGGTGCGCCACATCGCGGCCGACGACCGATTGGTCTGGACATCGGCGGGCGAAAAGGTTGCGGTGCGCGGTGTGATCGATGGCCCCATCGGTGATTTCCCACCGGTGATCACGTCGATTTCGCCGCTTGAGGGCGCGCCGCTCGACCAGATTGTGATTACCGGCAACCACTTCGACGACCGCGGGCCGCAATACAACCAGGTCACCTTCTGTTGTTGGGGGGTGACGGCCAAGGTGATCTCGGTTACCGTCACGTCGATGGTGGTGGAAGTTCCCCTGCTCGCCAAGAGCGGCAAAATCATGGTCAAGGCGCACAACCTGAGCGTCGAGAGCGCCCAGGAGTTCCAGATTGTGCCCGTGATCACCGGCATTAGCGCCACTTGCGCCGGGCCGGGGACGCTGTTGGAGATTCACGGGCGCGGCTTCTTTGGCGTGGGCAGCGCGGCTGCCTATGTGACCATCGGCAACGGCCCGGAACGGCTGGCCGATGCGCAAGACCCAACGCTCATCCGCCAGTATATCCGCCCCAGCGACACCACCGGTGTGGTCAAGGTACGGCTGCTCAACGGCAAGAGCGCAACCAGCTCGCCTGGGATCACCATCGCGACGCCATTTGTCACCGCCACGGCGATACAGCAGGGCGTGCAGGGCGAGCAGATGATCTGGGGCAAGCGGACGTTGGTGCAGCTCTTCTTGCGCACCACCTACCCCGATTCGTGCCAGGTCAAGCTCGACAAGGGGCTGTTGGAGTGGAAGAAGAAAGACGGCAGCACGCAAATCGGTGGGCGCGCCATGTTCCCGGCGGCCACCGGCTTGATCGTGCCCAATGCGCCGCCGCCGATCCGCATGGACACGGGCGTCAACTTCATTGCCGAATTCAACACGCTGCGCGGGGGCTACACACCGTCGATCTTCCCATTTGCGCAATTCAACGGCGTCAAGATCACGCTCCAGAACGGCCCGATTGAGGTGTTGACAGTCGATCTGGCGCCCAGTCAGTTCAACTTCATCGACATCGGCGACCAGCGTCACTTCCTGAACGTGCCGGTTGTGCCCAAGACATGGGGCGCTGATATGCAGGCTGCGTTTTGGTCGAACGCCCGCGCCGGCATCGAGGATGTGGCGCGCGTCTATCCGCAGAGCGACGCCGAGGGGTTGCGTCTGGGCAAACGGCAGTGGATGTGGGAATTCCACTGGAGCCCGGTGAAGGTCGACTACTACTGGCTCGGCGACCCCGACGATGAGGACGACGGTGAGCCGGACGACAACTTTGGCGACATCAAGGATGCGGTGGACGACATTCGCGAAGATCTCAACGACCGGCGCTGCGATGGCGGCAACGCCTCGGACAATGACTGTCACCCATGGATGGACCAGGCGATGGGGATCGTGGACGCCAGCCTCTATCAGGATGGCAGCTACGGCGGCAAGGCGACCGTTTCGTGCTACAACCCATTCCACGACTGCGACCGCAACAGCGCTGTCTCGACCAACTTTGAAAATTCGCTGGCGCCAGTCTACCTGCAAGAGGGCATCCACGCCCTGCGCTGGGTCGATACCGACGCCGCCAACCATGATGACGACAACACCCACCACTCGCGCTACGACGAGGGCGAGTGGAGCGATGTGGCCGATTGCGACCCGGCGCTCACCTTCCGGCGGGCGCTGGTCGACCAGACCGGCTCGCGCAAGCGCGTGGTGCGGATCGATGAGAACAATCCATTCGAGTTCCCCATGCCCATCTCGAAGGATTCGGCGTGCAACACGGACGCGACGCCCAAATCGGCGATGTCGTATGCGCCACGGCAGCGCGACCGCAACACCTTCTTGGAGCCGGTGGACTATCGCCACACGCTCAAGTGGATCCGCGACAACGGGCTCAAGATGCAGGCGGCGCAGGCCATGCTCGCCAATGCGGACCAAACCTTGCGGCTCAACGGCAAGATCGACCAGAACAACAATGTGACTGTCACCATGTCATCGATCTTGGGTACGGAAGGCGCGGTGCTCTCGACGCCCGGTGGCGAGCAGCATGTGCTCATGTTGGGGGCAGACGGGCAAATTCTCTATGACCATCCGTTTAGCCTGGCCACAGAGCACACCCACGGCGATTCGTTGCAGGCCCAAGAGGCCCGCTTCAACCTGCGCCTGCCCTTCCCTGCCGGCGTCAAGACGGTGGCCATCCAGCATGATGGCATGGTGCTGTGGGCGAAAGAGGTGAGCGCCAATGCGCCGACCGTGAGCTTTGTGACGCCGAATGGCGGCAGCTTCAACGCGGCCGATGCACTCTCGGTAAGCTGGCAGGCCACCGACGCCGACGGCGACCCGCTCCAGTTTGCGCTCGACTATACGCCCGACAATGGTCAGAGCTGGTATCTGATCGCCAACAAGCTTGCCGGCGCGGGCTATGAGTGGACACCGGGCTTTGTGCCGGCCAGTGGCGCGGGCCGGTTGCGGCTGCGGGCGAGCGATGGGTTTAACACGGCGGAAGCCATGTCAGCGCCCTTTGTGCTGACCGCCCAGGCGCCCTTTGCCTTTATCTATTCGCCCGCTGAAGGCGTCGTGGTGACCGAGGGCAGCATGGTCAACTTTGAGGGCGGCTCGCTCACGGGCGACGGCTTCGACCAAGGCGCATTCGAGTGGAGCAAGAACGGCGCGCCCCTCGCCGCCACGCGCGGCATGACGCAGACACTGAACGAAGTGGGCGTCCAGGTCTTTGACCTCAAGGTGACCGCCGATGGCCTCAGCGCAACGCAGAGCGTAACCGTGACGGTGCTGGCCGACTTTGACCGCGACGGCATGCCCAATGCGTGGGAGCAGAGCTTTGGCTTCAATCCCATCGACGAATATGATGCGGCCAACGACCCCGACGACGATGGCCTGAGCAACCTCGAAGAGTACAAACGAGGAACCAATCCGCTGGTGGCCGACACCGACGGCGACGGTATGGATGATGGCGCCGAGCTGGAGGCCAGCCGCGACCCGCTGGTGGCCGACGCCAGCCCCAATGGCCCCGTGCTTCAGGTGGGCGCAACGCAGGTAGGCTTCCGGCATTATGCCAATGGGGTGACGAGTACGCCGCAGAGCTTCTGGGTGACCAATGGCGGCCCCGGCGCCCTGAACTGGAGCGCGACTGCCGACGCTGCGTGGATCCAACTCTCGGCCGCCAGTGGTGAAGCCCCCACCGAGGTGACGATCTCGGCAGCGCCGGGCGAGCTGGCGCCGGGGGAATACAACGGGCAGGTCACCTTCACGGCAGCCGGCGCTGCGGACAGCCCGCAGGTGGTCAAGGTGCGGCTGATCGTGGTCGACACCGACTCGCCGCAACCCGCGATGCAACGGCTCTTCCTGCCGGTGGTAGGCAACCCGTAAAGGGGAAGCCGGGCTTATCGTTGAGGGGGAGATAGAGTGAAAGGGTGACAGGGCAAGCGCGCCTTGTCACCCTTTGCTTATTCGAGGTTGCGCCGTAATGCAGCACGGGGGTGCGGCCCCACAGCCATCCTGCCTCCCGCGATCCGGCGCCCCCGCACCGGTCTGTATCAGCGGGCGTCAGCTGGCGTGGCGAACTGCGCATAATAGGCCAGCCGCTCGGCCACCGTTTCATCGGCCATGGCCTGCGCCTTGGCGCGATCCCCTTTGCAATAATAGCGGATCAACCATTCGCGCCCATACGCGACATGGTTGACCTCATCGGCCCAGTCAAAATCCTGATAGGTGGTCATCAGCGGGTGCTTCGCCTCGTCTTTGCACCATTCCCACTCGCCGCGCTTGCCGCCAGGGTGGCGCATGAGGCCGGCCTCGGTGGCGATGGCCAGGTGTGAATAGCGTTTGGGCGGGGACGCGGGCATGGTGTGTTTGGCGTAACCCACCCAACTGGGCAACGTTTCGAGCGGGATCCCCTCGGCTTCGAGCGCGGCCTGACCAAAGAGGCCGTGGCGCGTCTCGTCCCAACAGTGGCGGGCCAGATCGAGGCAGCCTTCGTAGGGCAGGTCGTCCCACTCAAAGAGAACTGTGGCGCAGAGTTCCGCCGCCGTCATCTCTTGCGAACGCACCCACATCTTCGAGAGCAACGGCTCGTGAACTTTCTCGTTATCAAAGGGATTGATTTTGGGCAAGGTTGTGGCGAAGCGGGCATCGCGCGCATAATCACCGGGAATGCGAAAATCACCCTGGCTGCGCGGTGGCGGCAATTGAAACGACGGCAGCCGCTCGCTCGTCCCGTCGATGCCCCCAGCCGCCGCCAGATATTGTTCCAGGTGGGCTTGCCAGGCAGCCGCCGTCGCCCTGTGCGCCGGCTCGATGGCGGCCAGGGCGGTCTCCCCAAAGGCCAGGTGGTCGTCCAGGTCGAGCACCATATGGCGGATCAGGCGCACGGTGGGCTGGTCGACCAGTGGATTGGTCTCGCCGGTGTAGCGGAGCAAGGCAGCCCGGTAGGCCGGCAGAATCACACCATAGAGGCCGGTGGCGAACTCGGCGTCACCGTTGCTGTGCAGCAACTCTTGAAAGAGGTCGTAGAGCGGCCCCTCGGCGTGGCGGTCGATCAGGTGCTCGTGCCCGCGCATCTCGCCGATCCGCGCCCGCCACTGCCCCCAGTGCTGCGCGCATTCCCACAGCCCGCGGCCCACCATGGCTTTGAATTCCCAGTTGGCGACCGACGACATTTTGCCGGCCTGGGCAAACATCAGTTGTTTGGCCGCATAGCCAAAGCGACTCACCCGCTCGGCGCATTGTTCAACGCCAAGCCCTATGCGCTGCGCGTGTTCGATGCCTGCGTATGGTTTTACTCGATCATTTTGTAAGTCCGACATGCTTCTTGACACCTTCGTAAGTTCCAGTCGATGTTCAACACGGTGCGACCACAAGAGTCACCCTTGCGGTAGTCAGGCTTCCAGCCGGACAGGTTCTCCCGCCCCGCCGCTTGTGACACTGGAAGCGGGGCCTACGGTTGCTGCGCTTTATGTTCGGGAAATTTACCCCTTCAGACCCGACATGACAATGCCCCGAACAAAGTATTGTTGCAGCAGCACAAACAGGGCAAAGATGGGGATGATGCTGAGCAGCGTGCCGGCCATGAGGTAGTGGTAGAGCGTGCTGTATTGCTGGCGGAAGGTGGAAAGCCCCACCGTCAGCGTCAACTTTTTGGGGTCGGTCAGATAGATCACCGGCAACAGAAATTCGTTCCAGTGATTCATACGGTCCACCCTCGGTAAACTCGGCAGGCAGCGGGGCGACGCCATGTTGCTGGATCAAATCCACCATCCATTGCACTGTTTCAATGTTCTGCGGCGAATCCAGCACCGCCCCTGAATAATCCTCGCTCAGGATGTTGCCGCCGTTGGCATGGAGCACCGAATCAAGGATCGAGTAGTCCCAATGCGAGATGAAGCCGAACTGCTCGACGGTATCGCCATCGCGCGTCGTGAGGCGCTGCGCCGCCTCCAGCACATTGTCGTAGGTCCAGTCGACGCTGGGGTAGGGTTCGCCCGCCGCATCGAAGATGTCTTTATTGTAGTAGAAGCAGATGGTGACCCACTCGTACGGAACAGCGTAGAGCGAGCCGCCCTTGGGGTAGCGCAAGCCATCCAACGTGCTGAGGAACAGATCCTCTTCGGCTTCGGGGCCAAAGGCGCCGGTCTTCTCGATAAAGGGGTCGAGGTTGAGCGCGATGCCCAGCCGGGCAAAGTCTTGGATCCAGGCCGCGCTGACAAAGGCAATATCGGGCGCCTGACCCGCCGCCGAGAGCGTTTGGTACTTCTCGTAGTAGCCATCCCACGGCACCTCTTGCATGTCGACCCGCACGTCGGATCGTTGCTCATGGAAGGGGTCGATCACACCGCGCACCAGGTTGTTGTCGCCATTCTCGCCCTGTAACGCCCAATAGACGATGGTCGTCACATCTTGTGCGGGTTCGGCAGGCGCGCCGCCAGAAGGCGCAGCCACCGGCGCGGCGCAGGCGGCAACAACAGTCGCGGCCATGGACCCGGCCGCCAGGGTGAGGAATGTACGCCGACTTACCATAGGTCTGCCTCCTTTGGGCCTTTTTCGGTGTTGAACAACGCGATACAAAACAAGCGATAGACACAGGACGTACGCAGCGCAACTGGTGATCAGGGGAGACAACTTGTCAACGAACACACCCTCAGTCAAGGCTTGCGTAAGTCCGAAGACAACTGGGTAAACGCCTGCGGGGCCTCATTGCTCGATGCGAGCAGGCTTGCCTGCGCGCCGGGGAGGGGCGCAAGAGTTGCCCTCGACGAGATAGCTGCGCACCCACAGGTTGCCGTGGGAGAGCGCAGTGGTTTCCATCTGCTGATGGAGCAACCCGGCGGCCAAATAGCCCACGTCGAAATGCGAGAAGCCCACCGTGGTCAGGTCCAGTTCGGACTGAAGCAAACTCGCCATGTTGTCTTGACCCACCACCGACACATCATGAGGAACATCAAGCCCCAGCTCGCGCAGACCCTGGGCCACTTCGATGGCAAAGTCATCGTTGATGGCAAAGATGGCCGTCACATCGGGGCAACGGCGCATGAGTGTGGCGACAGCGCCCTGGCCAGTTGGCCCCAACTGGATCAGTTCCTCATCGACGCCGCCGGTGAGTTGACGCATGATGGCCTCATAGGCAGTGAGGCGCAACCCAAACCACTCATACCGGCGGCCATTTTCACGCGCCAGAAAGGCAATGCGTCGATGCCCCAGCTGCACCAGATGGTCGAGCGCGAGATAGACCTGTTGGTGATAGTTGGGGCCTACCGTGCTGATGGGCAGCTCGGGCCAGTAGCGGCTGAGCGCAACCGCCGGCAGCCCGCGCTGCAGCGCCTGCTGCACAAGCTGATTCCCCTGGCGGGCGCTCCACCCCATGAGAATCAGGCCGTCAAACGCCGCCTCTTGCCCATGCAACAACTGAAACGCCAGCCCATCGGTGTCACCGTCGCGGTAGTCGGCGATGACCGTCAAATTCAGCCCGGCCGCCTGGGCAAAGGCGCCGATCCCGTCCAGATAGCGCAAAAAGAGACCGGTCGGCTCCAGCGTCCCACCGGGCGGCTGGTCGGGCTCCGAGTGGACGACGGCAACCGTACGCGATGGGGCCGAACGCGCCGACAGGCGGTTCCTGGCCAGGCGATAGCCCAAATCGGCGGCGGCCTGAAGCACCGTCTGCTTCAGTTCTGCCGAAATGCCCGGCTTATCGTTGAGCGCCAGCGAAACCGTGCTTTTGGAAACACCAGCCTGCCGCGCCACGTCTTCCATGGTCGGTACGGTCATGGTCGGTACGGTCATGGTCGGTACGGTCGACAACGAGTTTTGCATCAAAACCCAGGGAACGAACGAACAGGTTTGTTTGTTCGTTTGAATTGTAGCATGTTCACTTTGGGTTGTCAACCGGCGAAAATTCAGCGGTCCCCCCGAACGATGAAAATAGCGGCGTACAGCAGGAACACAGAGATGCACAGAGTTCGGCGCTGTGCATCCATCATACCAGAACACCGAGGGGCCCAGAGATTCTCTCATAATTGTCAAGCCCCAATTTGATGAAAATCAGGGTT
>JAHDWG010000320.1 GCA_023384495.1 Caldilineaceae bacterium | reverse complement strand
AGACTGCCGCAACGATTTCGTTAAGGGAATAACAATGCCGCCACCTCTTCGGCGCTTTCGCTCTGCATCAGCCGGGCGCGCAGTTGGCGGGCGTGGAAGACATCCTTGATATACCAGCCCAGATGTTTGCGCATGGGCAGGAAGTAATAGCGCGGGAAGCGCCCCAACGTCTGCTCATAGAACTGGGCGTGCTCCAGCGCGATCTGGGCCCGCTGTGCACGCCGCAGTTCCGCCGTCTCTTCCGTTGCGGCGGGATTGGTATTTTCGCCGTCGTCATCGTCACGGAAGACAAACGGGTTGCCCCAACTGGCCCGGCCAATCAGCACGCCGTCCACACCGTAGGTGTCCGCCCGCCAGCGCGCATCGGCCAGGCTGGCCACATCGCCATTGCCCAGCAGCAGCGTATCGGTGGTGTGCGCCAGCTCGGCGGCGCGGCCGATAGCCTCCCAGTCGGCCTGCCCGCGGTAGGCCTGGCGCAACGTGCGCCCGTGCAGCGTGATCGCCGCCGGCGCCATCTCCAGCAGGCGGGGGATCCACGCCTCCACCGCGGGCGACTCGTAGCCAATGCGCGTCTTCACGCTGACCGGGATCGGGCGCCGCGCCTGATAGGCCGCGGGGAGCCGCTCGCGCCAGGCCAGCGCGTGGACGGCGATGCGCGGGGACAGGTCGCGGCAGTCGGCCAGGGTTGCGCCATTGCGCCACGCCTCCACCCCGGCGCGCGTCTCGCGGATGAGCGTCTGCGCCAGGTCAGGCGTGCGGATCAGCCCGGCGCCGCAGCCGCCGTTGGCCACGCTCTTGGAGGGGCAGCCCATGTTGAGGTCGATGCCGTCAAAGCCCAGCTCGCAGAGCAGGATGGCGATCTGGCGGAAGAGCGCCGGCGTGCGCCCATAGATCTGGGCGATGATGGGGCGCTGGCTCTCGTCATAGAGGAGGTTGAGCAGCGACTGCATATCGCCATGACAGAGCGCCTCCACATTGGTAAATTCGGTGTAGACCAGGTCGGGGTCGCCATATTTTTTCTGAATATGGCGGAACGGGTGATCGCCGACCCCATCCATGGGCGCGAGGCCCACGATCGGGCGCGGCAACCGGGCCCAAAAGGCCGGCTCGCCCCCCACCGCCATCGTGTTTTGCGTGGTCATCCCTCTATTGTATCACATGATCCTCTCTATGTTTGCACTTTGAACGCAAAGATGCAGAGACGCAAAGAAGGGGCTCGACCAACCGCCCGGCGTCGCAACCGCAGTTTAGTTGCGCAGCGGCTTGCCCGTTTCCAGGATGCGCCAGATGCGCGCCTGGGTCTTCTCCTCGCCCGCCAGGCTGAGGTTGGCCTCGCGCTCCAGGTCGAGGAAGTATTGCTCGTCCATCATGGTGGGGGCGCTCAGGTCGCCGCCGCAGAGCACAGAGGCCAGTTTGTTGGCAACCTTGGCGTCGTGCGCGCTGATAAAGCCCCCCTCTTTGAGCGAATAGACCTCGATCTTCATGCTGGCGAGCATGTCCCGGCCCGCAGCATAGACGTTGCCCGTCGTCACCGGCGCGGCATAGCCGGCCTCGCCCAAGTGGAGCACCGTCTGTTTGGCCACGGCCAGCAGATGATCCCGGTTCATCACGATGCGGTCTTCGGGCAGCAGGAAGCCCAGCCCGCGCGCCTCCAGCGCCGATGTGGAGACTTTGGCAAAGCCGAGTGTCTCAAAAACCTGGCGCAAGAACGGCGTAGGGTTGACCGTCGGGCGGATGGCGGCGCCGTCGAAGAGCGCCGGGGTCACCTGGCGGCGCACCATCTCCTTGCAGCCGCCCCACCCGGGGACAATGCCGACGCCAAACTCCACCAGCCCCATGTAGCTCTCGGCGTGGGCTGCCATACGGTCGGCGGCCAGGCAGACCTCAACGCCGCCCCCCAAGACGCGCTGGAAGGGCGCCGCCACCACTGGCTTGGGCGCGCGCCGCAGCGCCATCAAGATGTCTTGCCCCTGCTTCATCACCTGCTCCAGTTCCTGCCACTGGCGGGCCTGGGCCAGCGTCCCCAGGATAAAGAGATTGGCGCCGACGCTGAAGTGTTGCCCCTCGTTGCCAATCACCAGGCCGGTTGCGTCGCCGTGCAGCCGCTCGACCGCGTTCTGCGCCAACTCGAAGATGCCCGTATCCAGCGCATTCATCTTGCTGTGGAACTCGAGCAGCAGCACCCCGTCGCCCATGTCATGCAGCGTAGCCGAGTCGTTCTCGGCCACCACGGGCCGGCTGCGTCTGAGGTCGCGGATGGTCAGGTCGAGCGGGCCGCGCGCCAGCGGCGCATATTGCTTCGTCTGCGGCTGATAGACCTGGCGAATGCCCCCTTCGTCGCGGTAGAACGAGGCGAAACCGGCCCGGAGCATCTCCTCCACCCACGGCGCAACGGCGATGCCCTCGGCGGCCATGCGCGCCGTCGTCTCAGCCACCCCCAGCACGTCCCACGTCTCAAAGGGGCCCAGTTCCCAGCCAAAGCCCCAGCGCATGGCGTCGTCGATATCGGCCAGGCTGTCGGCGATCTCCGGCACACGGCGCGAGGCGTAGGCCATGGTGCGCGCCAACGTGCGCCAGATCAACTCGCCGGCGGCATCCTCGGCGTTGGACAACTCGCGCAGGCGGTCGGGCAGGGGGAGGTTGCGGGCGACGCCCACGCTGGCCCAGCGTGGCTTCTGCGGTGCCACATAGTCGATGACGCCCCCCTCAGCGGCCGCTTGCAGGTCAAGACCCCAGAATTGTTTGTTGCCCTTTTCGTCCACCACGGTCTTATAGAAGCCCTGACCCACCTTTTGGCCGGGCAAGTTATTATCTAACAATGCCTGGAAGACGGCGGTCATGTTGGGGCTGAGCAGCACATCGCGCTCCTCATCGTGGGGGATCATGGGGTGCAGGTTCTGCGTCACCAGCGCGGCCACGTCGATGCCCACAATGTCGTGCAGGCGGAAGGTGGCCGAATTGGGGCGCCCGATCAGCGAGCCGGTGAGCGCATCCACCTGTTCGACGGTATAGCCGTTTTCGATGGCGAACTCCATGAGGTCACTCTCGATAAAGGTGAACATGCGGTTGGCGATGAAGTTGGGCGTGTCTTTGCAGAGCACCACCCCCTTGCCCAGCATATGTTCGGCAAACGCCTTGATCTTCGCCACCAGCGCCGGGTCGGTGTCAGCGGTCGGGATCACTTCGAGCAGGTGCAGATAGCGCGGCGGGTTGAAAAAGTGGGTCCCCATGAAGCGCTTTTTGAACGCGGCGCTGCGCCCTTCGCTGATAATGTGGATGGGAATGCCCGACGTGTTGGAGCTGATGATGGCGTGCGCCGGCGCGGCGGCCTCTAGTCGCGCCATCAGTTGCTGTTTGGGCTCGGCCTTCTCCACGATCACCTCGATGATCCAGTCGCTCTTGGCCACGGCCCGTTCAAAGTCGTCGGCCAGGTTGCCCAGCTCGATGCGAGCAGCCACTTCAGCGCTGTAGAGGTTGGCCGGCCGCGCCTTGACCATGCGCTCAAAGCCGGCCTGCACAATGCGGTTGCGCACCTTGGGGTGTTCCAACGTCAGGCCGGCGGCGGCCTCCTGTGCGGTCAACTCGGTGGGTGCGATGTCGAGCAGCGTCACCGGCGTGCTGGCATTGGCAAGATGGCCGGCGATGGCCGCGCCCATCGTGCCCGCACCGATCACAGTGACATGGTTGATTTGCGTGGGCATTTCGATCTCTCCTTCGGGTGACAGTGGACAACGGCAAGTGCGCCATCATCCACGGATTCCTCGCGACGCGATTATGGCAGATGGATGTTGCGGCGCGGTTGCGGCGCCGGCCAGGTTTTGAACCCATCCGAAGAACGGTTGCGGGTCCGACAATTACATCTGCGAACGGCGTTGGCCGCAGAGCGATTCGGATCGACCCTCAGTGCGCCGGCTCCAGATGGACGAGCGCTTCGCCCACGTTGGGCACGGTGGCGCGGATCGCATCCTGTAGTTGGGTGCTCAGATCGTGCGCATCGCTGAGCGACAGTTCGCCATCGACCATCACCTCCACGGTGATAAAAAGCTTGCCCTCCACCTGGCGCACACGCAGATCATGCGGGTCATGCAGATTGGGGATGCCGTCCACGGCCTGCTCGACCGCGCCGGCCACGCGCTGGTGCAGGCCGCTGCTCACCCGCGCGCTGGGCAGAATCTCCGCATTGGCCGGCTCCAGGTGGGTATGCACCGACTTCACCTCGGGCAGCCGTTCCAGCACCATGGCCTCCAGTTGGTCCACCAGGTGGTGTGCATCGGCCAGCGTCAGGTTTGGATCCACGCCGACGTGCAGGTTCATGCTCAGGTCGTGATCGGTCATCTGCACCCACCATTCGTGGAGCGTGACGCCCAACTCCTGGGCGGCCAGGCGTGTGGCGGCGTAGAGGTCGGGGGCGGTGTCTGGCCCGCGCTGCGCCTCGGTGTGGACGGTCACATCGTCGACGCCGGGCTCGGTGAGCAGGCGACGGCGCACTTCGTCGGCAATCGCGTTGGCCTCCTGTACCGACAGATTGGGCGCCACCCGCACATGTAGGTCAATGGCGACCATGTCGATGGGCCCGCGGCTGCGGATGCGGTGGTAGCTCTCGACCCCGCGCACGGCCGCTACAATGGCGCCGATCTGCCCTGCGTCGAGCGGCGCCCGGTCTACCAGCGCGGGGATATTCTCGCGCACCGTGTCGACGCCGATCTTGGCAATGATCCCGGCGATCAGCAGCGCCACCAATGGGTCAACCCATGGAAAGCCGAGCCAGACCAGCCCCAGGCCAACGAGAACGGCCGCGCTGACGCCGATGCTGGCCAGGGTGTGGCGGGCGTCGGCAAGCAGCACTTCGCTGCCCAGTTGCCGCGCCTTGTGGCGTTCCCAGAGACCGGTGGCCGCTTGAATCGCTCCCCCAAAGAGGAGCGCGCCGATGCTCCACATATTGATCGCCAACGGCGGCGGGTCAAAGAGGCGGTCGATGGCCCCCTTCGCCAGTTCCCACGCGGTGATAAAGAGCGCGCCGGCAATGAAGAGCGCCGCCAGCGTCTCAAACTTGCGGTGGCCGTAGGGGTGCTCCTCATCGGGCGGCTGGCTGCTCATGCGCACGGCGATCAGCCCAATTACGTTGGAAAGGCCATCGAAGAGCGTGTCAAGCCCGTCGGCGATCAGGCTCAGCGCGCCCGACCAAAGGCCGACGCCCAGCTTGGCGATTGCCGCCAGCAGGTTGAGAACGAAGGTGATGACCAGCACACGCTGGATGGCAGGGTAGTCTCGGTTCATGGCGCAATTACGGCCGATTTGCCGCGGGACGATAGCCCGAGTGTAGCAGGTTGTGTTGTGGAACGTCAACTACGGCGGGGAGTAGCGCGCGCCGGCGGGGACCCCGGCGGCAAACACTTCAGTCGCCTCAGTTGCTGACAAGGGGCAGATGCACCAGATCCAGCGGCAGGACGCGGGCGGGCGTCAGCGGGTCGCCCAACAGCAGAAAGGTCTGTGCTGCATCCTGACAGCAGGCATTGGTGGTGAGCAGTTCCAGATATCCGGCTTCGAGCAACGCGCCGACGGGCTTGTCCATGTCATGGGGAACGCGCCAAAGCGCCTCAAAGAAGCCCCGTTGTAGGGCGTCGTGCCCATGCACGACGCTCAAACCCGACGACCCCCACACCGCCACGGCGCCACCGTTTGCCAAAAACATCCGTTCATCCAGCGTGGTGCCCGAATTGGCCGGCTTGTGGAATTGGGCTGTATAGCACGTCATCGATAGCACGATGGAGAGCCGGTCGCGATTGGCTAGCCCGTCAGGCTCAAATAGGTTGAGGAAGCCGGGCAGCACCTCGCCCGGCTGTGCGGGCGACCACGAGTCCAACGTGCCCCACTGCCAGTGGTTGGCGTGGCCGGCATAGACCACCACCCCGGCGCCCTGGCTCATGGCTGCCAGCGCGCCCTCTTTGGCCGCCCGCGCGTCGGGGATGCGCCAGGGCTGCACGCCGGCGGGTTCGCTCTTTTCGGGATGGGGATCATAGTAGTGGCGTACGATGCGTAAGGATGCATGGGCCAGGAGTTGCATGATCTGCTCGTGCAGCGCGGATGGCGGCACATAGAGTTCGCTGTTTTGCCCGGTAAAATCACACCCGGGGAGGGCGCCCACCTGGGCGCAGAGCGCGCGGCGAATCACGAGATCGCTCATGCGGGCAAAATCACCAACGGGGTCGCGCACGGCGTTTCCCTCGTCATCGATGCGCCGGATGTAGTTGTCGGCCAGAAAGAGGCTTACATTGCGCCATGCGCCTGGCGATGTATCAGTCTCGTAGCGGAGAAGTTTGGCGACCACTTGGTCCAGTTCCGCCACCGACTTGACAGGGAAGCGTCCGATCCAGATGTCGGCTGCGAAGAACGCGCCCGGCCCGCCGGTCAGCTGATCCCCCGTGAGCGGGTCATCGCCGTCGAGTTGGGCGTAGCAATTCTCACAGGCGGCTTCCCCCAGCCAGGGGTCAACCCGGGCCACATAGGGGGGGACAAAGTTGGTGTAGTGATCGCGGTTTTCGTAGTTGTGCGGATCCCACGTGCCGTCGCCCACCATGACAACCGAGATCGGCGGCTGTGGCCAATGGCTACGAGCAAAGCGCAAGAAGGTGCGGATGGCCTCGGCCGACACGTAACCGTAGCTCCACGCATCGTAGATCTGTTGTACATCCACGGCGGTGGCCGAGTAGCCCTGCGCGCGCCGGTGGGCCAAGAGCGGTTCCAGCGCGGGGATGAATTGTGCGGGCGCAATGTAAATGGCTTCAGCCCCCTCATCGCCGGTAAAGACGACGCGCTTGTGCGCCTCCACAGCGGGTTCATGTTCCACGCCGGGGCCGGCCAGCAGATAGGCGTGCGCCGCAGGGCCATCTTCAAACCCTGCGGATGTAGCCCCTACCAGTGCAACCGGCGCCAGCGGGTCGGTGACATCATACAGTCGGTAGCGCCCTTGCCCATCATGCGGGGCTGCCTGCCACTGATAGCGCCAGTCGCCTCCGACGCCGCGGAACCATGCGCCACGCTGATTCAGGTTAAGCGTGGCCGGCTGCGACCAGAGAATGCGGTCCAGCCAGAGCGACGCATTGGCAAACCCGCTGGCGACATCGGTCAGGGCAATTTGCAGGTTTGCCACCGGGGCCGAATTGACCAGCGGCTGCACCCAGTCGATGGATTGGCCGTTGGGTGGCGATGCTGCCCATTGCACGGTTTCATGGCTGTCGCCCATCTGTACGGTAACGGTGAAGGTGGCGGGCGCGCGGGCGCTCATGGTCAGTGTATAGATGGAGGCGCCCGTAGCAGGCGGCAAGCCGTTGTTGATGGCCACAGTGGCCACAGTGGCCGCGCCCGATGCATCGCTGCGCAGGCTGCGATGGAACCAATGATCGCCATCCACGCCAGGCTGGAAGGAATCATAGATGCGATTTTCTAGCCAGACGCCCTCTTCGATCACCGTAACGCGGGGGGGAGCGCTGGCCGGCGCAACGTTGCGCGTCGTCATCCGGGCGCCGCCGGCGGCTTCGGTCGTGAGCCAATAGACGCTGTTGAGATTCCAGCGGTCGCCGGCGCTGTGCGCGACAAAGCGGACGGTCGATGTAGCGGTCAGGCGCCCATCGACAAGGCCGTCAATCTCTAGGGGGACGGGCGCGCCGCGATCGCGCAACTGGAGCGTCGCTGGGTCGGTCGCCGCTAGGTTGAGGCCGGCGGCGGCCAGGGCCTCTCCGCTTACGCGTTGCACACCGGGCTGGCTGACGATCACTTTGAAGGCGGATCGAGCGGCCAGCGGGTTTGTGGGCAGCAGGGCGTTGTCGGCGGTGGCGGGCCGCACGGCGGATGCGCCCACAATGTCAGTCCAGGTCGAAGGGGGGCCGGTCAAGAGGGTCGCGTTGGCGATGGTGGCCGCCAGGTTGGTGACGAGGCGCGCCTGGCCGTCAGCTTGAAAGAGCGGGCTGACGGCAATCACCGCCGTGCGCTGCCCGTGGAGCATGCCGGCGCGCAACACAAACACGGGCGTGGTCGGGAGCGCCGGCGCATCGTACGATAGGGGGAACACCAGCGCGCCATCCTCGGTCAGGGGCTCAGGCAACATCGGGGGGGATAAAGGGGCCGCTGGGGTGAGCGCCCCAGCCCACATGGTCGACGTGACCTGTTGGATGGCAATGTGCGGCGCATCGGCGCCATCGTGGCGCACGGTGAGCAACTGCATGGGCAGCTGATACCCTTGAAAGACGACAGTGGGCATTTCGGCGAGCATGCGTTCGGCATCCGCCCCTTGGGGCCAGGCCACCTGCACATCGGCGCCGTGTTGTATCGCCACAACGCGCACAGGTGATGGCGTCGATGGGCTTGGCGCATCCTGCGCGGCGGCGGGCTGGATGGCGGCGGCGGCTTGCGCCACGAACACGAGCAGCAACATGAAAACTCTGTGACTCCACCGACTTCGAGACCTTTTCTGTTTGGTCAACATCATTTGTGCAACGCCTTCTCGTCTATAGCCTATCCGAATAGGGCTGCCGTTCACATGACTAGCAGGTGTGTTGGTCCGGTCCGCAGCCGTTGTTTGGATGGGGCCTAAGCCACCCCGGCGATAGCTCTTCTGCCGGGGCTGTTCGCTCGAATCCTTTGGTGTATGTCATCTGCTGACGTCCCCCATCATACCATCAAAGGAGCGCGTTCTCATTTGCAAATGGCTGACAGATTGCCGGGATCGCCATTTGCTCTACGACCAAGTTGCGACAGACCAATACAAAAGCGGGTGGCATACCAATGAGAATGTGGTATACCACCCGCTCTCGATTGTGCGATACTATACTCAGTAGACCGCAACGGTTTTGACGATCCAGGCGACTACCAACTGGTCG
>JAHDWG010000319.1 GCA_023384495.1 Caldilineaceae bacterium | reverse complement strand
TGCGCAACATGATTGTCGCTGTGCAGGAACAGCAGGCGCAATCGCAACAGGCCATGGTGCAGCAGGTGCAACAGGTGTTGCAGCAAGTGCTCCAGGCGCCGGATACTGCCGTCGCACTGCGCGAGATGGCCGACTATATCGATGAGAGTTTTCTCGCCGTGCTCGCCGCCAATATCCAGACCGCCCAGCGCAAGAACTCGCACGCCGCGGCGCGGCGGTTGCAGCAGGTCTATGACCAGGCCGTCGCTATGATCCAAGAGAGCCTGCCCGATGAGATGCGGCTGGTCAATGAGCTGCTGAGCGCGCCCGATAAAGCCGCCCTCACCAAGCTGCTCCAAGACAACCGGCCCAGGCTCAATCGCGAGTTTATTGCATCGCTCAAGGTGCTCGAGACCGACATGCGCGACGCTGGGCGGACTGAAGTGGCCGACCGGCTGAAGTCGTTGCGTGCCCAAATCCAATTGATGGCTTAGCGTTTCGGCCTAGCGCAACCCAGATTCGGTCACAATAACGCACAATCTCGATTCGGCCAGCAAATCCTGACACGACTACAATCACGAGCGAACCCGTGTCCATTGAAGCGTTGCCAGCGCTGTTCGACCAACTGAATGCCCTGAAGCAGTTGCCACGAACCGGCTGGCTCCTGGCTGGCGTCGCTGCCCCCGAGTCGATTGCCGAACATACGCTTGCGACCGCCCTGGTGGCGTCGCTGTTGGCCGACGTCATCAATGCCGACTGGGCAGCCCAGGGGCTGGCGCAGCCCCTTGACCGGGCGCAGGTAGTCTGGATCGCGCTCGTGCATGACCTGGCCGAGTGTGTGGTGACTGATCTGCCGGCGCGGGCGACCGATGTGCTGGGCCGCCCGGTGAAACATGACGCCGAAGCGAGGGTGCTGGGGCAACTGTTTGGCCAGATCGACGGTGGCGAAGCGTACGTGAATGGCTGGCGTCTCTATGCAGAGGCCACGACGCCCGAAGCGCGCGTTGTGGGCGACGCCGACAAGCTTGAAATGGTGCATCAGGCGCTGCGTTATGAACGCTCTGGCCACCCCGGCCTCGGCGAATTTTGGCAGGGGCATACCTGGCATTATCCGGCAAGCGCAGCGCTCTTTGCGGCCCTGCGCCGGCTGCGCATCCCTTCTGACCGAGAAGGAACGACCTGTGAAGCGGCTTGACTTGACTTTTCACCCACGCGCACAACGCATGTTGCTTGCGTTCACCCTCATGCTGTTGCTGGCCGCCTGTGGCTCCGGCGCGGACGCGGCGGGCGGCAACAGCGCAGCCGCGTTGGCCGCCGCCGCCGACCCGCCGGCGACACCCACCCCCGTTCCGCCCACGCCGACAGCGACACCCACCATCACAGCCACGCCCGATATCCGCCCCCCTCTAGAGCGAACGCTGAACTTGCTCTTGTTGGGCAGCGACCAACGCCCCAATGAGCCTAATTGGCGCACGGATGTCATGATGATCGTGGCGATTGACCTCGCACAGCAGCGCGTGGGCGTCATCTCGATCCCGCGTGACCTCTTTTTGGATGAAATTCCCAATCACCAGGCCAACCGAATCAACGTGGTGGATTATCTCGGTGAGCAGGATGAGCCAAACGGCGGCGGCCCAAAGCTGCTGTCTTCTATTCTTGCCGAGCGCATGGGGGTGCGCATCGACGCCTTTGTCCGTTTTGATTTTGCTTCGTTTAGTAAGATCATCGACGCAATCGGCGGCATCGATGTGGAAGTGGATTGTACCTACGCAGACAGCATGGCCGGCCTCTATCTCACCCCGGGCCAATACACCATGGACGGCGCCCTTGCCCTCAAGTATGTGCGCAGTCGTTACACGACCAGCGATCTTGACCGAGCGCGCCGTCAACAACAGGTGATTTGGGCCGTGCGTCAATCGATTGCGAATAAGAATCTGCTGCCGCGCATCCCGGCCATCTATGCCGCGGTTGCCGATGCCGTGGAAACGGACATCGATCTGGTGACGGCCGTCCGTCTGATCCGGTTTGCGTTGGGGCTGGATCCAGACCGCGTCTATCGCCTGATCCTGACGCCGCCAGACTATATGCAGCCCGGATGGCGGCGAGGCATGTCGGTCTTTGTCGCCGACTGGCCCGCAATCACGCACGCCGTCCAACGGATCTTTGAGCGCTCGCCCATGACAGCGACTGAGATTGCCGGCGCCCAGGATGGCCAGCGAACCTGTTATTGAGCCGTCGCATGGCGCCCAACCAAGGCGGCATGGGCTGGCGCAGCGGTTGACGCCCGTGTCACGGTGTTTGCATTTCAATGCGCGGCGTCGTTGTGATCTCGTTTCTTTGGGAGTGGATTATGGCTATTGTTCGCCAGTTGACGCTGTTACTCATCCTGTCATTGTTCATCGCTGACATACAGCCTGTGGTGGCCGCCCCCTTGTTCGTTCCTGCCCACGCCGAGAGCCGTCGGCCCCCAGCACCCCCCTTTGGTCCCCACTTTCTGAAACCACCCGTCCAGCCTGCGCCGGTCTTGCCGCCTCGGGTTGCGGTGGCCCCTGCCCCTTTGTTTCAGGCGCGCGTCGAAACACCCACCGGCCCGGCGTTCAACTGGGCCGAAACCGAAAATTATCTGCTGCTCGGAACCGACCGCCGCCCCGGGTGGACAAGCTGGCGCACCGATACGGTGATCATTCTGGGGATTGACCGCGCCCTCAATCGCGCCGCGGTTTTTAGCATCCCGCGTGACCTCTATGTGCAGATCCCTGGCTACGGCTGGGGCCGGATCAACCAGGTCGATTATCTGGGCGAACAGCGCAACGGGGATGGCGGCGGCCCTGCCCTGATTTCTGAAGTGCTCAGCGCCACGTTGGGAATTAGCACGCAACACTGGATGCGGCTGCAAATGGACGGCTTTGTCGATATCGTGGATGCCGTGGGCGGCGTGACGGTGGAGCTCGACTGCCCCTTCTACGAGCCGATCTTCAACCTGACCACTAATGCCTGGGACTATTTTGTGTTGCCTGCCGGTGAGGTGAAGCTGGATGGTGAGGCAGCCTATTGGTTTGTCCGCCTGCGCTACCGAGAGAGCGACATTGGGCGTAGTAATCGCCAACGCCAGTTTCTCTGGGCGTTGCGCAACCAGGTGATGAACACGGACCTGCTCCCGCGCGCGCCCGCCCTTTTGGCCGCCTTCCAGAATGCCTTTTCAACCGATCTGGATCTGTTTGAGATGCTCGACCTGGCCGATTACGCATCCACGCTCGACCCCGCCAATGTGCGCGCCGGTGGGCTTACCCTGCGCGACTTGCAGGGCTACACCACAGCCGAGGGCGCGTCGGTCTTGCGCATCGCCGACCCGGCGCACGTGCGCAGTGTGGTGGAAGGGGTCTGGAACGCGCCGGCCATGATCGACACCAATCGCCAGGATGCGGCGCGCTGCCCGCCTTTGCCTGTGGGGGCCACACCGAGCGTTCCGGCGGAGTTGCAGCCCGATGTGGAAGCATTGCCCGACGACACGTTGTTGCCGGAAGGTGAAGCGCTGGCGGACGGCGAGCCGCCGTCGCTGGAGGAGCAAGAAGCGCCCACCGAGTGACGAGGCCTACGCCGCCAGCGGCCACTGCTCGCGCACCATCTGCGCACACCCCAGCAGCCAGCGGCGTTCGCCCAATATTTCCAGCGTGAGCGAACCGGCATAGCGGAAGCTGCGCAGCGTCTGCAACTCGCGCCGCAAGTCTAGCCCGCTGGCGATGGGGGCGCCAAAGGGGAGATAGGTGGCGTCGCGGCCATCGTTGTCGCTAATGCGCACGTGCGCAAGCCGGTCGGCCAGCGCAAAGAGATATTCGCGCGTCATGCTTTGCACCGTCTGCACGTGGCCGTGGGCCACATTGTAGCAGAGTTTTAGCCCCGGCAACCGGTGAAAGATTTCGCGGAACCATTTGAGCTGATGCGCGTTTTGTGGGCGGTTTTCCAGCGCAACCGCCACGCCCTGCGCCTCGCCGTGCTTGATCAAAATTTCATAGAGCTGCCGGTAATACTCATAGCCGGCAGCCTCGCTGAGGTGGGCGGGCCAGGCGCGGAAGCGGGTGGTGCAAAGGCTCGCCCCCACCAACCCCGCCGCGTCAAGCGCACGCCGCATCTCATCCAACGCCCCCTGCCGCACCAATGGAGATGCGTGCTCGACCGGTATATCTGGCGCGGCCCGGCAGATGACGCCCACATTGTGGTCATGCAGCGCGCCACGGATTGCCCGCCAGTCGGTGCTCTCAACGGCTGCCGCCGGCGCTTCCAGGCGCAGGTCGAGAAAGTCAAAGCCGTTTGCGCCAATCCACTCGATTTCACCCACCAGCCTGCGCCGAGGGTCATTCATGGCGCCCAGTCGAATCGTCACGTCGTTACCCACGCACTTTCCTCGCTTGACCATCGAGCCCTGTCCACGCCATGCGCACGAACAAGATCAACCCGCCCACCATGACAAAGAACCCCCAACCCAGACGCCCTGAATGGTTGTAGAGCGCGGCGATGTCAGGCAGCACGCGCAGAAAATCGCGCACAGGGAACCAGATCGCCAACCCGCAAAGCAATGTGATTGTTGCCGCGGTGATGCGGTGAGGCAGCAGCGCCAACACCGGGCTAACGGCCACTGCGGCCAGACAGAGCGCAATGCCCCCGCTCTGTAGGTAGAATTCTGGCGTCATCATGCGCGCGGGCGTCCACGCCGGCGGCAAGAGGTTGAGCGCCGCCACGACGGCCACCGCCAACATGGCCGCCCGCCCCAGCCAGGGGTAGCGGAACAGGATGCGAAAGGCGACCAGGCTCTGGCCCAGGCTGACCGCCACAAGCGGCCAGTAGAAGCCCTCACGCCAGACCGTCACGGCCCCGCTGCGCACGGTGGGCAGAAACTTGACCAGTTCCCCTAGATCCAGCCCGGTGATCACCATCCCCGCCGCGCGATGATCCACCCACGGTCCCCAATAGCCGGCCAACGTGAGCAGCCCGGCAATGAGAAAGAGCCAATTGCGGAACAACAAAGGATGCCTCCCCGGTGAGGGCTGATAGCTGATAGATGACAGACGATGGACGATGGCTCGTTCTGGGACAAAGCTATCGGCCCTGACGCGCCAGCCGCGCTTCTTGCCGGCGACGGCCTTCTGCAAAGCGGCGCTGCTCGTCATTGTCTTGTAGGGCGAGCGCCGGCACCGGCGTGGGGCGGCGCGCCTCGTCCAGCGCCACATAGACAAAATAGGCGCTGTTCGTGTGCGTACGCTCTCCGGTGAGCAGATTCTCGGCCTCGACGCGCAGTTCAACTTCGACGCTCGTGCGGCCCACCCAGGTGATCCGCCCATGCACCAAGAGAAGCCGGCCCAACAGCACCGGCTGGTGAAAGGTGACGCTGTCCACCGTCACCGTCACTGCGGGGCGCCGCGCATGGCGGCTGGCGACGATGCCGCCGCACTCGTCGCAGAGCTTGAGGATCACGCCACCGTGGACATTGCCCAGGCTGTTGGAGTGTTCGGGCTGCATAAATTGTGTCAAGGTCAACGCGCTCTCGGCTACGGTGCGCGGTGGGGCGGGTAGGTTATCCATGTAGCACCTTTTCATAGGCCGCCAGAAGTTGGCGGGCGCTGCGTTCCCAGCTAAACTGCGCTGCGTGCAGAAGGCCGGCCTGGCGCAACTGTTGGCGCAACTCTGCATCTTGCGTCAGGCGGAGGATGCCATCGGCGATACTCCGCGTCTCTTCCGCCTGCACATAGAGTGCGGCGTCGCCGCCGGCTTCGGGCAGACACGAGTTGTCGGCGGTGAGCACGGGTGCGCCACATGCCTGCGCTTCGAGGATGGGTAGCCCAAATCCTTCGTATAGTGAAGGATAGGTAAAAAAGTCGGCGGCGCTATAGAGGGCCGGCAGATCCGCCTCGGCCACGAAACCGGGCAACAGCACGTCCTCTTCCAGCCCCAACCCGTGAAGCTTGGCAAAGATGGCGTCGTACAGCCAGCCCTTGCCGCCGCCGATCACCAGCCGGTGAGGCAGATCGCCCACCTTGCGCGCCTGGTCGTAGGCTTCAATCAGGCGCACGAAATTTTTGCGCGGCTGCAGGCTGCTCAGCCCCAAGATAAAGGGCCGGTCGCCAATCCCATACTTGGCTCGTACGGCGTCCAGTTGAGCCGGGTCGGTGACGGGGCGAAAGTGGTTGTGATCTACCCCGCCTTGCACCACCGTGATGCGCGCCGGTGGCGTGCGCCACTCTTTGTGCAGATCGTGCGCCGTGTTGTGGCTGTCGGCGAGGATATGGCTGGCTCGGCGTACACTGCGCGGCACGACGACGTTGAGATAGCGGTGCAGGCTTGGCATGGCCGCCTCGGGGTAAAAGAGAAAGGCCAGGTCATGGACAGTGACCAGCGTGCGCCGCGCCCGCGTGGGCGCCAACACAAAGTCGGTGGCGTGGAAAAGGTCGGGCGTCTGCCCGGTAAACCATTCGACGCGCGGCCAGCGGCTATGGAGGCGATGCCAGAGACGCACCAGGTTACGCTCGCTGATTGGCGTTGCGTAGAGGGGTAGGGGGGCGTTGCGGCGGTCGGCCTCGGTCACCGGGCCTGCTACAAAGAGGCGCAATTCATGGCCAGGGTTGAGCGCGACCAACGCCTGAACCTGGCCCCGCACAATGCGCCCAATGCCGGCGTGTTGGCGAATGGCCGGGGTGTAGTCGATGACGATGTGGGCCATGCCGCCCTACTTTGGTGCGTGGCGGGAGAGGCCGCGATAGGTCCACAAGCGGTTGGCAGCGAAATTCCAGAAAAGGACGACCC
The DNA here is from genome assembly GCA_023384495.1 of Caldilineaceae bacterium. Lineage (GTDB taxonomy): Bacteria > Chloroflexota > Anaerolineae > Caldilineales > Caldilineaceae > CFX5. Next base: position 2,105 of record JAHDWG010000319.1, on the reverse strand, counting down.
CGATGGCCACCGCCAGCGCGAAATTATAGCTAAGCGCGTGGCCTAGTCGCTCCTGGCCAACGAGCCGAATCCAACTGGGCTCGAGCAGTTGATGCACGATCATAAAGACCAGTTGGTTGATGCTCAAGCCGATCAGGCTCACAATAACAAACTGGGCGAGCTGCCGCCCGGCATGTCGCTGCCGGCTCTCAGGAAAGGTCCACCGGCGATTGAGCATGAAGTTTTGCATGACGGCCGCAGCAAAGCCAAAGGGATTCGAGGCGCGCTCGCTCAGCCCCACAAGTTGAACAAGGATGTTGACAAGCGAGAAATGGGTGAACGCCCCGGCTGCGCCAACGGTGGCGAATTTGGCAAAGCGTTTGACTTCTTTGCGATTGGAGCGGGCAAATGCCAGTGCCTGTGTGAACAAAACCAATGTCGGTCCTTATCCTTCCTCTGTCGACCAAATTGGAGCAGATTGACAACGTGGCAGGTGCAAGATGGCAAGCCAGAGGGCAATCTGAAGGTGCATTCCCTGGACAAAAAGGTTGTCAAAGAGATTATGAACGGTCAAGTGGGTCAACACACCGACCACACCGAGGGCCAGGGCTGCACTCCACGTTTGCCCATGTTGCGCGGCGTGGCCCCATCGCGCCAGCGCCCAGCCAAACGCAGCGACCCAAAGGGCCAAAAACGCTGCCAGCCCAATCAAGCCATTCTCGCCCAACACGTGCAAATAAATGTTGTGCGCATGGCCAAGCGGCTCTTCCCAAAGCGGCAGACGCACCTGCGGGTAGACCACCGAGTAGTTGCCTGGCCCCACCCCCAACCACGGCGCCATCTCCCACATACGTAGCGCCGCCACCCAGTGCGCCACCCGTTCGACCACCGCAAAGTTTTCGTCAGTTACCGGCTGGCTCAGCACGTCGGTCAGCCCCAAAAAGGTGGGCAAGTCACGCACCCGCTCGGTGAGGGCGCTTGGCAGCAGCCGGGGCGAGAACGCGCCGACCAGAGTTGCGCCTATTGCAAACAACAATAGCGCCAGCCCTAACACCGCGGCGCGGCGGCTGCGAACGAACAAAACCACCGGGATGGCGACCGTGGCTCCCACCCAGGCGCCGCGGCTCCAACTGGCGATCAACCCAGCCCCCATGAGCAGCGCAGCTACTGTGTAGAAGCCTGCCCACAGCAGGGCGCCTGGCCCCACCCACGGACGCCGAACCAGATCTCGCCAGGCCCAAAGCGCCAGGCTAACGGCAACCGGCAGCGTGAGCCCTAAATAGCCGCCAAAAGGGTTTGGCTGTGCAAAGCTGCCGCTGGCCCGCATAAACCGCCCCAGCACGATAAACCAATCCGGGCCGATGCGATAGACAAACTGGTATAGCCCCAACAACGCCTGCCCCATGCCGGCCACGAGCAGCGCCGCCACCAGCCATTGACGGTGCGCCGGCGGCATCATGGCCTGCACCAACACCACGACAAGCGCGAGTTGCGTCCATTTTATCACCTCGACGGCTGCTTCGCCCAAATCTGCCGCCTGTAACATTGAAAGATAGAGCGCACCAATGTAGAGCGCCAACCACCCCAACCAGGGTGAGGGCGCCAATCGGAGCGAGCCTCGGCGCGCGCCATCCACAAACCAGAGCGCGATCGCAGCAGCCAGCAGCAGATCGGTGACGCTGACGGGCCCCTGTTTGAGTCCACTTGACACCGGCAACACTGCGCCGATCACCGGCCAGATGAGCCAGGGCCGGCGCAACAGGAGGATGAGCGAGGCCACGCCACCCAACGCGGCCAATAGCGGAACCCACGGCACTGTCGCCAGCGCCCAGGCCAAACCGGCAAGCCCAGCCAGGGCCGCCATCGTTTGCCGGTGTAGCAGGCTGCGGCGTACCCAATCTTTGGCTGGGGGTGACCACGCTTCGATTGTCATCGCTCTCCAATACCACAGCAACCCGCGCAACGCAAATCACTTGTTCTGTTGGGTGATGCAACCAAAAGGGCCGCAGTGAATTCACCGCGGCCCTTCATCATAACTTGATAAACAATCGTGCTCGCCAACAAAGTGTGAGGCGGAGAGGGAGGGATTTGAACCCTCGAGGGCTTTGGACCCTACTCGTTTTCGA
>JAHDWG010000318.1 GCA_023384495.1 Caldilineaceae bacterium | reverse complement strand
GTGGGGTAATCAAGTTCGGCCATGTCGCGCACATTGCTCACGGCCATACTGGCGTTACCCGCGCCATAGTAGATCTGCTGGTTCGCCAGCGCCAGCGCCGGGTGCGCGGCGCGCACGGGGATGTCTGCCGAGGCGAATACTGGGCCACCCTGCGAGTCAATTTCCCCCACCGGGGCCATCACGACGCCATGGCCGTGTGTAAAGAGCATAAAGCGTTGTCCCCACCAGGCGAGCCACGGCTGAGGCTCCAAGATCGGAAGCTCGCGCACTGCCGCCGCAAAGACCCGCGGCTCACCGTCTATGGTGAAGCGCATAGGTGTGATGCCCAAGAAGTTGTAATAGGTGCGCAATTTCTGCTGCTGGCGGAAGTTCTCCAGCGTTGGCCCATAGACCATGTTGTCGCCGCCCGTCTGCAAGACACGCTGGGCATGTTGCGGATCGACTAGCCGTTCCAAGTAGCTGACAAACGTGGGCCAGAGCGGCGCATTGCGTAGGGACGCGCTATTTAGCAGCCGTTCTGTTGAGGGAAGTGGCGCGTCAATCCCATTGGGTACGAAGTCGATCTGCTCAATCTGGTTGAGACCATAGGCTTTGCGGGTAGCATCAATGTGGCGCTCGATATACGGCAATTGGATTACCGGCTGGTTGGGCGCCACTGCGGTGGCGTCGCGCACGGCCACCGCGCCGGCAAAGAGAAAGTCAAACGCAATCAGCGCGGCCCCGATGGTGGCATACCGCCTTGATGCGCCACGCCACTCGGTTTGCCAGCTCTGGCTACGCGCCGCGTACAGCAGGCGCAACAGGGAGACGGCGACCACAGTCACGCCCGCGATAATCAGCGCAGTCAGGTGAATCTCGTTGAGTGTGGAGAAGAGACCGTTGACATCGAGATATGCCGCACCATTGAAGACGCTGGCGTCGTAATTTTCGGCTGTTAGCAACTCGTAACGGGACAGCCAGACGCCAATCGCAGCCACTGCGCCGGTGAGCAGCAGCGCGCCACGAGTGGCCGGCGTGGCTACGGCGCCGAGCCAGCGCAGAAGGCCATTCAGTTGGATCTCTGCATCCTGTTCGTTGCGCGTCAGGTGGGCGCAGATGGTTGACGAGACAAGCGCAACCCCCGCTGCCCAGAATGCGGTGCGCCAGAGCAGCCAGTATGCCGGCAACACAAAGACGTGGAAGCTAATATCGCGGCCAAAAACGGGGTCCAATTCGCCGAAGGGCTCGTGGGTGAAGAGCGGCAACAGGGTGTGGTAGTGGCCGGCAAGTAGATAGCCCGCCAACAATCCAAGCAACCCGCCCACCGACAGAAATACGCGTCGAAACGCCGGCCCCACCGGATGCAGAAAAGCCGGCCCAGCTACCGCGACGCCAAAAAACAGTGCGCCGGCGCCAAAGAGCAACGCGCCTATGGTGAAGTTGGTCCAAAATACAGTTGCCAGTTGCAGACTTTGCAGCAGCCACAGGTCAGCCAAGAGCAGCGTGAGGCGGTCGACAAAGAAGACGCCCAGCGCAACCCAGGCCACCACCAGCGCACGCATCCAGAGCAAACCGGCTGCCGGCAGCGGGCGGGCCGGCGTGAGCGGGGCTGCATCGAGATCATGGGGTGATGTCATCACCGGGCGCTGCCAGGTCGGGCTAATGAGCGTGCCCAGTACACCGCGGAAGCTCGTCCGGGTGTTGAACCAGAGCATGGTCGCCAGGGCGAGCAGACCCATAGCCACATAACGGAAAAAGCTCACCAACAGCGCCACTGTGGCCGCTTCGGGCAGACCGACGCCGCCAATAAAGAGCGCCGTGGCGAAACCCCACTCGAATTGGCCGATCCCGCCCGGCGTCAAGCGAATGTGGCTGGCGACATAACCGCCAATCACACCCATGAGGATCAGTGATGGGTCGATGTTCAGCAACACGTTCTGGGTGGAAAAGGCCATGGCCGTCAGGTAGGCGGCCAGGTCGCGTAGCCCAAAGGCGGCCAGCGACAGCACACAGAGATAGACCAGCCGCAGCGGCTGGTGGGTGAGCTGCTGGAAATGAGCCGCCACCGCCGAACCATAGCGCACATGATTTTCTGCGTCATGCGGGGTCACGCCGGGCCGCGTCCACCAGTAGAGCGTCCCTACAATGACCAACGAGCAGAAGAGCTGGAAGAACCAGGCGGCCCAGCCGAGGAAGAAGAGATCCAACAGCGCAAAGACGGCGACTTCAAAAAGAAAAAAGACGCCCAGCGCAAAGAGTACGGCGCGTGTCCGGTTGAGCGAGGCCCCCTCAGCCTGCATGGCGGCCGCCGTCGCCGCATCGCCTGTGTTGAGGGGCGTGAAATCGCGATAAGTGAGGCCGTAGAAATAGGCGCGTGCGTGGCGACCGAGCGAGCCGGCGATGCCATAGGCCTCAGCCAGCGTGTGAAACTGGACGGCCTTCAAACCTGCGATGAGGAGATAGAGGCCAACAATGATAAAGATCAGGGGCCAGGCAATGGGGTCCTGCGCCTTTACATAGTAATCGTGATGCGCCAATCCCTCGATGAAACCCGCTTGCCTATCGTGATACTTGACAAAGCCGCTCATGATGAGCAGGTTCAAAAGCCGGGTGTTGGCTGCCACCGCCCATGGCCCAGCCGCATAGACAAGCGACCCCAGCAGCACGATTGCAAACCCTATCGACAGCGGCAGGATGCCAAACCAGCGATTGGGGTGCAACTCATCCGCGTGAAGGGCTTCTTCTGTGGGGTGTTCGTTCGTCACCATCTCGCGAAAGACAGGCATTTTCTGTTGAATCATGCTAGTTGTCTCCAGAAAGCGGGGTGGGGGCAAAGGTAGACAGGACTCTGTCACCCTTGCCCCCCTGTCTGCAATTGTTCGAGGCGTATCAGTGAAGGCGTGTTTAGCCTGCCACCGAGGCTCTCAGGTAGGAGCGCACGGGCGCACGCCCCTGCCTGAGCCTTGTGAATTTACCTACCGGCTGACAAAGGGCAAGAAGAGCTGGCGATCCAGAATGGCTTCTTCTTCGATGTCGTTGTACCACGCATCCTCGAAGTCTTCGAAGTCGGCGTCATCGAGGAACTCTTCGGCTTCCATGCCGGCGGCCATAATGCCGGCGTCGCCACCGTCAAAGTTGTCGAACCAGGCGTCGCTGGCCTTGTGGAACCAGAGGCCAACGCCGCCCTTGCGGTTGACAAAGTAGGGGTTGATCCCCGTCTTGCCCTTGGAGACGCCATTGACAAAGACTTCGACACGCCCGTCGGACGTGGCCAGCGCGCTCAACTGGTCGCCGTTGCTCATGGTGGCCGGGAAGGCGCCGACAATGGCAACCTTCTTCTTGGGCGCCTTGGACTCGACGATGATGCTGTTGAGTTGCGGCATGTATCGAACGTGAAGGGCGGCTGTCCCCGCTCCGCGCCCCTGGGCCTTCAAGATCAGCCCATGGCTGCCCAGCGGATCGATGTTCACCAGCGTGACGGCGGCGTATTGGTTGATGCCAAACTTCTTCTTCCAGAAGAGTGCTCCCCCCTTGAGCACATCCACCTGCTGGCTGACGATCTTGTAGCCGGACTTCAAGCCGGGGCCGGCCCAGTTCTTGGAACCGAGGCTGCCATCCTTGCGGTTGAAGTCGTCAAGCACGGCGACTGGCGGCGGTGGTGGCGGCGGCGAGCTGCTAATGTCTACCGTAAAGGATTGGGTTGCGTCGGGCGCGGCGCCGTTGGTCGCCAGCACCGTCACCGGGTGGCTGCCGGCAGCCGGGCTTGGCCAACTGATGAGACCACTGTTGGCGTCGATGGTCATCCCGGCTGGGAAGGTCGTCAGGCTAAAGGTGGGCGCCGGGTTGCCGGTTGCTGTGACTTGGTAGCTGTACGCCGAGCCTTCGCCCCCTGATGTCGTGGGCGACGAAGTAATGACCGGTGGTTGGCTCAGGGGCGGCGTCGAGGCAATGTTCACCTGGAAACTCTGTGTGTCGGTTCCGGCGCTGTTGGTTGCCGCCACTTCCACATCATGCGCGCCCCCAGTGGGCGAAGGCCAACTGATCAAGCCAGTGCTGCTATTGATCGTCATCCCGGCTGGGAAGGTCGTCAGGCTATAGGTTGGCGCCGGGCTGCCGGTGGACGTCACCTGGTAGCTATAGGCCGAACTCTCGTCACCCAATGTCACCGCCGCCGAGGTGATGAGCGGCGCAACCGCGGGGGCAGGCAACGGGGCGCTGACCGTGTACTGGCCGAGCACCTGTTGGCGGATCAGCACACCCTCATAGGGAGTGCCGATCAGTTCGGGGTTGGGGTCTGGCGCATAAAATTCAGCCGAAGGCACAAAGCCGGCCATGGCCAGGATGACACCAAAGTTCTGCTGGAAGTTCATCACCGTCGGCGCGTCGCCGGGCTGGTTGATGATGACGTACTCAATCTGTTCCAGCGTGGTCGGCGTCAGCCAGGTCGCGTTGGTGCTGGGCAAGTAGCCGATATTTGCGCCCACCAGGTGGGGATGGCAGAATTCCAGTTCGCGCTGGTCCGAGCAGTCGAAGAAGCGCGCCAGACCCTGGGTGGCGGCAAAGGTGGGGTCGGTGGTGCCGGCGTTGAGCGTGCCGGCAATAATCTTCAAGAGCGCGCCGCGGAAGTCGCCAAATTCCATGCGGATGCGCACCGATTGGCTCTGGCCAGGCGGCAGCCCTAGACGCCCAGTTGGATTGGCCGGGTTGGAGGTGTCGATGTTGCTCGGGATGGGATCGCCGTCCGGGTCAATCAGGATGGCGGGTTGGCCGGCGCAAGCTGCGTCAGAGTCAGGGTCAAGGTCAAACAGACCACTCTTGACACAGATAAAGTTCTCATTGCCCTTGAGGATGGGCGAGAAGGGTCCGTTCTTCTTGACTGATTCGAGCCGGAAGGGGGTCGGATTGATGCCGGTGGCCGGGTTGACGTAGACCTGGTCGCTGTCAACCGGGTCAGGTTCGCGGCCGGCGTTAGCATTGGTCCACACCATCTGGCCAAAGAGCAGCCCGTTGCCAATGACATTGGGGAAGTGACCAATGCCCAAGGTGGGATTGTAGCAAGCGCCCTGATTCAGATTTGCGCACGGAGCTAAGCTCGAATCGACCCGGATGTCGCGGCGATCCTGCGTGAAACCATCAAGTGTGCCAATGTCGGCCAGGCCGCGCTCTTTGGTCTGGTAGTTGAAGGCGGTCAGATAGACATTCGGGGGTGAGTTGTTGGTGATGTCGATGGTAAACTCGATGGCGTCGCCACCGTTGATGCCGGCGCCGGGCACGACGGTCAGGTCGCGGAAGACGCCAGTGGCTTTGCCGCCGAGCGGCGTGCAGGCCGGCTTCCGCCCGGCCGATAGACACGGGCCGCCTGGATCGGGCTCGGGGATGATCTCCTGCTTGATCTCTGTGGCCGTCAATGAATCAATTGTGGCGAGATAAGGATCGGTCACCGGGTCACCGTAGGTTCCAGCAACGATCTGCCGTGTCAATTCGCCGCCGCCGTTGTCCACGTAGAACTCGGCGATGGGCACATAGGGAACGCCGCCGCAATTTTCACACAACACATTGTAGGGGAAGTTTGGGCGGGTCTCGCCGGTTCCGGGGTAGAGTGGGTTTTCGTCAGGCACGAAATCGCCATCTGCATCATAGAACTCGCCAAAGCCGCGCAGGATGGCAGCAAAGTTCTGCACACCCGGCGCCAGATCGCCCGTGCCCAGAAAGCCTAGCAGCGGGCTGCCGCTGCACGGGAGGCCATAGGTCGCGCACGTATGGTTACGCCCGATAATGTCGGTGAAGGCGAAGTTGCGGCGGGGCAGGGTTAAATATCGTTGCTTGTTGAACGACAGCCCATCTGCCAGCGGCGCAAAGGTTGGGTCAAAGGCGCCGTCGGCCTGACGCAACACCTTATTGTCGCCAAACTCCACCACTTCGAGCACCGTGCCCGTGGTCGCCATCTGCACATCGTAGTAGGTGACGCCGTTCGGCCCGATCACCGGGATGCCCTGTACGGCGCCGGTGAGTGTGTCTTCTTTCACCACGTGCAGCGCGCCGTCGGTGGTGCCGCTGTCGAGGCGCAGGCGGATGGTCTGGCTCTCGCCGGGGCGCAGGCCGAGCATGTTGGCGCCGGTGAGCAGTTCAGGCTCGCCATCGAAGTTGGTGTCGGCTCGGTTGCCCGCGCATTCCAGCGACTCGTCTTCCAACCCCGAGTTAAATTCAGGGATAAAATCAGTGCTGCTGTTGATGCAGATGCCCTTCCATTTGCCGGTGAAGAGGCCGTTGGAGGTGCCGTTCTTTTTCACGGTCCCCATTTGACCGGGAGTCGAGTTAGGGCCGGGCACGACCGTGGCGTAGAACAGTTTGTCACCGATACGGCTGCCCAGGGCTGGTGACTCACTGAATTTGGACTGGAAGGCGAAGGCGCTTAATACGATGCCCGATCCACCCGGTGAAGTGTTTGCGATGGTCACGTCAAACTCGAGCACGTCACCACCAATGACGCCGCCACCGGGAATGACTGTGATATTGGAGAAATTGGCGGTCATCGACGCATCCAAAGGAAGTACGGGTGGTGGTCCACCGGGGCCACCCTCCTCTTCAAGCTCGAAGGGAAAGGTCAAGAAAGGATTGTTGGAATCATCGACCTCTCCGGTTTGAAAGGTCGCTCCCTGCGCCATGACGACGGGTGGCGCCGTCATCGACGGGAGCCCGATGATGGCCAGAATGAGCATTGTAGACAGAAGGCGTTGTCGCCAGCGTTGCCGCCGGGACGAGGACAGTATTTCCATAAGATTTCGACCTCCTAATTCACTGGTGCAATGAAACGAGGAATGGACGATTGTGGGTATGTGGAAGTACATTCATCATAACCAAAGGCCTCCAGAAAATGGCATCATTTGCGTATAGAATCCGCATCAAATCTGCAAAAGAAAGCGTGCTTTGGTTTAAGAGAATGTCAGCGACAGTAGCTGAATTCAAGTTGTTTCTGTCAACGAGCCAGCAGAATTGGTTCAAAACAGATGCAAAAAAGAGGCGAGGGTGAGGGACGCAAGCAGGGCCGTTTCAAGGTGTGGGCCTACGACCTGCCCGACCAGCGCCGCTCCATCGACGAACGCAACGACGTTTTCTTCGATTGCCTCGATCTGGGGGTGGTGCAACCAGTCGTTGATGCTCGCTTTGATGGTGGCAAGCATCTGTTCCACCCGGCTTGTGGCCGGGGATGCAACCCGATGTCCCTGCTGCGAGCTGCCCATCGGTCGCAACCGAAGCGCCGAGACGAACTGGTTCAAAAAGCTAGTGGCGGCCTTTTCTATTGAAAGAACATGTAGAAGCGAGGGGAGCATGCAATAGGCGGCGGAGTCGGCCACGCGGTCGGTGAGCCGGTATCCCACGCCACGTTCGGTGAAAATGGGCGCTGTGTCGGGCTCGTTGGGGTTCAACTTTCGACGCAAACGGGCAATATACATGCGCACCTGGGCGGGCTCGCCGTGATCAGCGCCATACCCCCACACCTCGTTGAGCAGCTGATCCACGGTCACCACATGGTCGAGATGTCGCGCCAGGCAGGCCAAAAGCGCATATTCGCGTGGCGTGAGGTGTACGCGGCGGTTGTTGAGGAGAACCCGGCGTCGAGATAGGTCAAGTTGTAGAGCGCCAATCGTGATGACAGTGGGGCCGGGCGCTGCGTTGCCATTGACGGGATCGGGGAAACCTTTATGTCGCGCTGTGACAAGCGCGTTGCGACTGCCTGTAATATTCTGCTCAAGCGCGCGCCGACTAAAGGCTGCGCCGCCGGCGTGAATATAGGCCAATACGCCGGGCCATGCCTTGTGTGGAAACGTGCGTTTGACGACGCCGGCAACGCCGTATTGCATCAATGCGGGAGGAAGCTGGTCATCCTCATCCACAATTAGAATGTTTTGGATGGAGGGGTCAAGCCGCTGGACCTCTTGGCACAGAGAGACCGCCTGCTTGTTGGGCAGTGAGAAATCGATGAGCGCCAGGTTGGGGCGCTCGCGATGAACCAGCGACAGCCCTGTGCCGGCTGTGGCTGCCTCACCGCAAAACAAGAAATTGTGGCGGCGTAGCTCAGCATACAAATTGATACGAAATTGTTCATCTGGAATGACGAAGACGGTGCGAATCGTTGAATTCGGCATGAGCACCTCGGTGAGAGCGGGCGATGCAACCGCGTCGCGAGCCACGAATCACGAAAGGCGAATAGATACATGATTGCGACCGTCAGGCGGTGATGGCCGCCAACGGCTACGCAACAATCATAAACGCAATCCGCCCTCACAGAGGTGGTCGATTCTGACATTTGGCTGACAAGTGCTTACATAGATTTGTTCACAACTTACTATTTACTTACGCCTATCTGGGGGCCTGGATGATAGTTGCATTCCTGGAACACATTTCCTCTGGCCGCACTCTCTATCCAGCCTGTGTTCGTGCTTGACTGAAGGCGACGGTTTCGCCGGCAACAAATCCATCGCCTTCAATCAGCACGCAGTTCAGATCGTCGGCATCACGTTGCCACCGCAGACGGGGATGTAGGCGCCGGTGATAAAGCTCGCCAGGTCGGAAGCCAGAAAGGCCACCACGTTGGCGATCTCCTGATCCGTACCGCGTCGGGCCAGGGGGACGGTGCTCTCGTAACGCTCGTTGCGCTCGCTGCCCCGCTCACGGTCGCGATCCGAGATGGTCCACCCCGGCGCCACCTGGTTGACGGTAATCTGGTGTTCGCCCACCTCTTTGGCCAGCACGCGCAGCACGCCGTCCATGTTGCGTTTGGCGCCCCCATAGGCCGACTGCCGCTTGAAAAGCTGCATGGAGCACTCGGTGTTGATGCCAATGTACCGCCCCCACCCCGCTTCGACCATGGCGGGGACAAAGGCCTTGGCCATGAGCACA
>JAHDWG010000317.1 GCA_023384495.1 Caldilineaceae bacterium | reverse complement strand
CTGTTGCGCAAGGTGGAAGGCGAAGCCATCTTCCGCACCGAGGGCAGTGGTGAACCGTTGAACCGCGAATATGTCCACGCCGGGGTGGCCGATGCAACACCGGTGATCCCCCGGGTCGTGATCAGCAAGCGCAAACAGACGGCTGTGGAGCGTCGCACCGGGCGTGAACTGTTGCGCCGTCTGGAATTGTTGGCCCCGGATGCCGGGTTGAATGAAGGTGAACCAGAGCCGGACAGCATCGATTCGATGATCTACGGCTATGCCGTCGGTGGCGGCGGTGCCCAGAAATCGCGCGTAATCACCGATGACGCCTTCACCATTCTCCCGGCCACCCAAGTAGTTGGCAAGCGGCAGTTCAATGCACCATTTGAGGATGGCACCATGCGCCACCCAGAGACCAAAGAGCCATCTAGCAGCATTGGCACGGACGAATATGTGCGTCCAGAAACGCACTTTATCGACATCGAAACGCTCAAGGATATGACTGCCGGCGAACTGGTCTACGTACTGGGCAACATCCTGCGCAGCAGCCGCTACGGAGCGATCTCGAGCCGGGTGGGCAAAATTCACAATGAAGTCGTGGCATGTGTTTTTAGCGACTGCGAGCTCTTTAGCAATCTTGAACTGACCCAAAAGACGTGGGACAACCTGCATAGCAACGGTAACGAGCCCGAATTCCCGTTGGGCGATGGGGCAGTGCAAACCGCGCTACACAACGCCATCGCTGCCTTGCAACCCCAAGTCTACGGTCGGGTGAATGTCATGGCGGCAGCGGACCTGGCAGCGTTCCTGGCCGAGGTGCAACAACTCTATGCCGACGAAACACAGTTGAAAACACTGCTGGCGGACGTGCAGGCCATGTATAAAAAATGAGGGGGAATAATGCAGATCCTCCAATGTGATTTGACGCTGCTGGAAAACACCTTTTTTTCTAGCAGGGAAGTGGGTAATTTCTACCAAACCGAACCGGTGATCGGCAATTACGCGCTCTGTTACGCACTGGGTTTGGCGGTGTCACCTTACTATAATGCGGGGGCCATCCATTATGCAGAGCATCTGGCCGCGCTCAACACGGCTGGCATCTACGTGACACCGGCCATGCTGTTGAACGATCCACGGTTTGTGATCGAACAGTTCAACGCCCAGCCTGATAGCTATTGGTTTGCCATGGGCAACAATGCCCTGATCGTCAAGCCCGACGGTTGGGATGCCGAGCCTGGCTCCAAATGGTATTTGGTCAATCGCGCAACCGGGCAACGACGGGCAGTGGGGACGAGCAACCGCCCCCAAATCGGACGCATCAAGATGCTGGGGATTGGCAATCAGGCGCGCTTTTATCTGGTTTGCCAACAGGAGACGCCGAAGCTCCCGCGCTATCTTCGACTGGGGAAATGGATGAGCAAAGCACGCCTGGAGGTGCAACCGATGCCGTTTCAGCAAATCCAGGACCAGCAGCGCGCCATTCCTCAACTGCTCAACCCGGTCGATCTCGCGCCTCCCACCCTGCTGCATACCTTTGATCTGCTCAACATTCATCCGGTGCCGCTAGTGCGCAATGCGTTGACCAGTGGCGAATTCTATCAGCTTGCAGACCAGGCAAAGACGATCCTGCCTGTGGGGATGCGGTTTGGTGTGGAGGCAATGACCCATGACCGTTGAACTGACCCTGCTCGCTCAAAGCGAGAAAATTGCACCGGTTGATCCTTACAACATGCGGTCTGATCTGCTCTATCACCAATGGCGGACGGTGGAGGCGTTGCGCCATGCTCCGCTGGTGATGAACACGTATAATACCGGCACAGGCAAGACACGGGCCAGTCTGTTGCAGCTCTTTCATCTGCCCAAAGATGCAGAATCGCATGTGCTCTTTATTGCGCCGACCAATGAACTCTTGCACCAGCATGTCAATGACATCCGAGATTTTGTGGCGGAGCATGACCTGCCCTACCGCGTGCTGGAAGTGAACGCCCGGTTGCTGCGCCAACTGGCTGATCCGGATGTGGTGGATCGGCAGGGCGAGCGGCTTACCCGTCTCTTGCGCAACCCGCTGGAGTTTCACAAACAACTGGGCATCGACCCGTCTGACCAACGTAAACTGAGCCTGATCCTGGTCACAAATCCCGATCTCTTCTATTACGCCTTTTATTGGCAGTTTACTTCTGCTGACCAGCGCAATCTCTTCCAGACGTTTGTCACGCGCTTTCGCTACGTTGTGATCGATGAGTTCCACTACTACAACACCAAGCAGCTTGCCAACTTCCTGCTCTTTATGATTTTATCGCGTGAATTTGGGTACTTTGCCGCGGGTACAGATGGGCTGCCCGAACGCCAATTCTGTCTGCTTTCGGCCACGCCCGATGAAAGAACTACCGGTTATCTTGATTTGATTGTTGGTAGTGGCGGCTGGGTGCATGTTGCGCCCGAGAACGAACCTCCGGAAGCGGCGACATTGGCGCAAACGCCTGTGCTTGCGTCGCTCCGCCTGACGATTCAGGCCGGAACGGTCAACGATTTTGCGCAGACCGCTGGAGCAGCCATTCGTACTTGGCTGCGTGAGGGGCAGGATGGGGCGTTGATTTCTGGTGCGCTCTGGCGAGTGAATCAGGCATATGCGGCGCTGCGCCACACGATCCCTCAGAGCGATATGGGGCGCATCACTGGCGCTCAACCCGTGGAAGAACGGCGCAAAGACCAGTTCAAGCGCTTGATCCTGGCGACGCCTACCGTAGACATCGGCTACAATTTTCTCAAACACGAAAAGGCGCGCCAGAATCTTGACTTTGTGCTCTATGATGCGCGTTTCCGCGATGAATTTATCCAACGGATGGGGCGGGCAGGCCGCGTGTTGGGTAAAAGCGAGACCGACACCCCGGCGCGGGCCATTGCCCTGATCGATGAAGAAGCGGTCGCTTCTTTTGCACCGTTGCAAGATCGCGAACTCACTCGCCGTGAATTTGCCCACTTCCTCCAGACGCAGTCAAGCATTCTTCCGCGTGACGACTTTGCCGGCTATCTGCACGCTGGTGGCATGATGGAAAATGCCTATCCCCTATTCAAGGCGCGTGAGATGTTTGCGCGCAGCGATGAGGCAGTTTTGGAACGAGTCTTTGATGCGGTGAAGAGCATCTTTGCCCCGGGTACCAAATGGAGTTACCGCGGCATGCTCGGCTGTTGGTCCCGCTATGGGAAGTTGGAGCGCTGGTTGAAACAACCGCATGAGTCCAAACTGCCCGACAACAGCCAGTTGATGGCCGAGTTTCTCGGATGGTCGATGCAACAATCGATCAGCGCTGAGGATGTGCGGGAAAATTTTAGCCAGTTGGTCGATCAAAAGGAGTTACGCAAAAGTTTCCGGCTCTGGTGTGAGATGCAACATGCGATCACCCGCGCGCACTTCAGCTTTCGCGACAACTTCAACGGACCGGTAGCATGGGTGTATGACCCACACCAGTTGCTATCCAGCGCCATTGTGAGCGAGTACGACTTGATCCACATAGTGGAAAACTATGTCTACGAGTCGTTAACAGTGGAGGCCTTTACGCAGCGCACCGATGAACAGCCGCCATCGGATGCACTCTGCATCTATCTGCACGGCCATCGCGAACAGCGGCAACGTGTCACCCTGCACTGGCGGCGTCCACCCAAACTCTTTCACACGGAGTGGGATGACGTTACATTCGAGCGTGCTTTTGTGGCGGGCGAACCCGTCGCGTTGCAGGGTATCCTCCTGCGGGCGGAAGATCCTTTGCCTGATCGATTGCGCGCTGCTCTGGAAGCAAAGTTTCTTACTGTCCACCTGACGCCAGCTGCATTGATTGGGCCACTCTTGCGAGTATTGCAACCGCGGGGAATCTATAGTCGCGATCTCTACGTTCAACTGGGTAATCGGGAGGTGAACTACGCGGCTGTACTTGGCACGAATGCTTTGCTGATCGCGCCGTTGATACGTTGGTCTTTTGCTTTGCACCAGCGGCAAACAGAAACAGCACTATTTCTCTGAATGCTTACCATGCCGCCCGTCTCCCTGCTCGACCACGCCTGGCTCACTGGCCCGCACTACCGGCTGGCCGATGGGCGGTGCATCCCGGCGGGGTTGGCCTATCGCTTTGGAGGGTAAGCTTACAGAAAGTCGTCCAGCAGCAGCAACTGGAGGGGGTCGGTCTTGTTGCGCCAGCCCATGTCGTTGCCGAGGATGGCTTGAGCGCCGGCCTGCAGCCCCGTTGCGATCTGAAGCGCGTCCGGTAGTTTTAGACCAGTTTGCGCACGCACAAGAGCGGCTTGCCGGGCAATGGTATTGTCCGGCGGAAGGTTCGTCAGGTTTGGGAAATGAGTCAGGTAGAGTTCCTACTCCCATGCATCCCGTTCCTCTTTGAGCCATTCGTCCACATCGACGCCCGCCCACACCTCCCGGTGGAGCCCGCGCAGGGCTTCGGTGAAACTGGCGGGGCGCGGGCGAACGATGACCGTATCGCCATCGATGAGAAAGAGGAGCGTGTCGCGCGGCTGCAAATTCAGCTTTTGGCGCACCTCTCGTGGGATGACAACCTGATATTTGTCGCTCACCTGGGCTGCGATGGCAATCATAACGCAATTCCGCTGTGATGAATAGAATGTATCTTATCGCGCTTAGCTGTAAAACGTCTCGCCTGATGTCTTACAATGCCGCAATTAGTTTACGCCAGAACGATGCGTCTTACAAATTCTCCCGCCCATCTACGATCTCATCACCACGGCCCGCACTACCGGCTGGCCGATGGGCGGTGCATCCCAGCGGGGTTGGCCTATCGCTTTGCGGTAGGTGGTTAAGGAGAGGCGCCACAGCTACCAGAGCACTGGCGTCAGGCGGGCGCGGGTGATGCTTTGGTCCCGCGTGATGATGGTCGCGCCGGCTTCCAGCGCCGTGGCGACGATCAGCCGGTCGTGGATATCGGGCAATTGGGCCAAAGAGTGGATGCGCAGCACGGTGTGGGGTGTCAAATCAACCAGGTGGTAAGTTGGCGCCGAACGCAGCTACTCGATGATGCGGGTCAGGTTGAAAACGATGCGTTGTTTCTCGGCCATCATCACCAGTTCGGCCAAGACGATGACAGAAACGAGCACTTCGTGAGCGCCGCCGAGCGCATCATCAAAGACCTGGCGTGCGCCAGACGAGAGATTGGCAGATCCAGTCAAATACCAGACCAGGGCGTGAGTATCTGCCACATAGCGCGCCAAGGCTAGTCACCGTCCCGGATGAGATGGAATTGCTTGTCGATGCTGTGGGACCATTCCTGTTTGGCTTGGTCGAAATCGACCTCGGCAAGGGCAGCCAATTCGGGAAAGGAGCCAAAGAGCGTACGAGTCGCATCCGCGGTCTGGTCGGTTGATGTTAGCAAAGAGCGTTCATACTGCTCGATGGAGACGAGCACGGCCATGGGCTTACCGGAACGCTCAATCACGACCGGCTCGCCACTGTAGTAAACCGCTCCGATCAGGTCGGCAAAATGATTGCGAGCCTCCCGCGCACCGATTCGTTTGATCGGCTTTGGCTTGCGTGCAGCACTCTTGCTCTGCGGTTGCGAATTCATTGGCGGTCTCGCCTTGGTCGTGTAAGTGAGCCAATTTTATGGATACACAGATTCATGTGTACATAATATACATACATGAGCGAGTTGCTGTCAATCCTGTACACAATCGCACGACGATGAACCGCATACCAGACTCGTTCACACCCAGCCGGCGCCACCATCTGGTAAGTGGCAGTTGCACCTCGGTGAGGTGGGCGTATGGCTTTCCGGAAAGTTGATAAGGCGGAGGATCATCACACTGGCTCAGGTTGGGCCGCGGGCAGCGCGGCCGGGACAACCGGGGCCTCGGTTAGCACGTCGACATACCACCACCACTGTTCCGGGGGCGTTTGGTCTTGTTTGCGCCAACTGCGAAGATTGGCGATGCTTTGGATCGCCGCGTAAAACAGGTGCGCATCGCGGAGCAACCGTCGATCCGCTTGCGCCAGTCGTTGCTTTTGACTGGCGGAAAGCTCGTGTTCGATCTTGGCGATTTCACTGCGATTGTACAACATTTCAATAGATTCCATACCGCTTACTTCTAGGAAGTCTGTATCGACTTCATAGGCATGGATACGCTGCTCATTCGTCATCATGGGCTAGCACCTTTGCAAGTAAATCGATACTTGGGCGCGCTTCCAGAGCACAAAGTATGGCACATTTTGTCATGAAAGTCGATAAGGAATCAAAACCCAATGACCCAATCCCTCCACGCCCTTGTCATCCAACTCATCGCGCAAGAGGCTGGCGCGCTGCCCGGCACGGTGGGCGAACTGGCCCATGCCGCCTTCTATGCCGCGGTGCAGGCCGTCGACCCCGTGCTCTCGCAACAGATGCACGACGCCCAAAACCGCAGCGCCTTTAGCCTGTCGCCCCTCTACTTTAGTGAGCGCGCAGAGCGCGACGGCTACTGGCAAAGTCCACAAGATGGGCGGATCCATGTCAGCCAGGGGCAGGAGGGCTGGCTGCGGCTGGGGTTGCTCAACGACCGCCTCTTTGCCCTCTTTATGCAGCACTTGCTCACCTCCAGCCGGCCCACGATTCGCCTGGGCGATCTCCACTTCGCCATCAGCCAGGTCTTTGGCGCCCCAGGCAGCCATCCTTGGGTCGGCTACACCACGGTGGACGAACTGCGAGCACAAGCGGACACCCCCGACCGCTGGGTGCTCCAGTTCGAAAGCCCCACCGCCATCCGCTGGGGCGAGGCCGACAACGGCGCGCGCCGCGTGGAGATCTTCCCCCAGCCGCGCATGGCCGTCGCCGGCCTGCGCACCCGCTGGGATCGCATGACCGGCGAATCGTGGGGGCGCGCGTTCGAAGAGTGGGTCGAGCGCAATGTGGTCGTGGGCCGCATCTGGCGCTGGGAGACGCAACCCTTTGCCTTCCAAAAGCAACGCTACGTGGGCGGGTTGGGCAAGCTCGAATATCGCCTGCTCGACAGCCGCGACACCGGCAACGTCGCCCACCTGAATCGACTGCTCCGTTTCGCCTTCTACACCGGCATTGGCTACAAGACCACGCATGGGTTGGGCCAGGTGAGAGTGCTATGAATGACGACTACCTCCCCCTCTCCTACATCAACCAGTTCGCCTATTGCCCGCGCCGCTTCTGGTACATGTATGTCCAGGGCGAGATGGTTGAGAATGCGCACGTGCTGCGTGGCGTGCTCAACCATGAGCGCGCCCACACACCCGGCTATGAAACGACGGCGCCCGGCGTCACGGTCCATCGCCGTGTCTATGTCTATAGCCATGCGCTGCGTGTCACCGGTTTTTGTGATCTGCTGGAGGAATATGCGGATGGGCGACTGGCGCCGGTCGAGTACAAACAGGGCCGCCAGGGCAAATGGCATAACGATGAGGCGCAACTCTGCGCCCAGGCGCTCTGCCTGGAAGAGATGACCGGCAAGTCGATTGAACAGGGCGCCATCTTTTATTTTGGCAGCCGCCGGCGGGTTGATGTCCACTTTACCCCCCAATTGCGCCTGCGGACCGGCCAGCTGATCACCGAGATGGCCCATCTGCTGGCGCGCGGGGAGATTCCCCCGCACACCGAACACCGTAAACGCTGCCAGGGTTGCAGCCTCATCGATATCTGTCTGCCCGATGAAACGGCACAATTGCAGTCAAGACCCTGAATCGTCAAAACCGTTGCGGTCTACTGATTGTTGAAATAATGAAGCAGGGGCGCACTGATGGGCGGGGTTCAGCCAATCGGTTGTGACGCTCGCTCTCTATCGCCCTGACCCGGAGGAACAGCCCAAGTATGACCACACTCTATCTCACCGAACCACGTAGCGTTGTCCGCAAAGATGGCGACACGCTGGCCGTAAAGATCCCAGCCAACAAAGAAACCGGCGCTGCCGAGCGGACGGTGCGCATCCCCCTTTTGAAGGTCGACCAGGTGGTGGTATTGGGGGATAGCACCGTGACGACACCGGCGCTGCTGGCGCTACTCCAGCAGAACGCTGATATCTGTTTCTGCGACTACGGGGGGCGCTTTCAGGGGCGGCTGACGCCATCGGTGAGCAAAAATGTGTTTGTGCGGGCGGCCCAATTCCGCAGCCATGAGGCGTATCCGCGGCGTGTGGCGCTGGCGGCCCGTTTTGTGCGCGGCAAGCTGCACAACGAGCGTACGCTACTCTTACGCAGCCATCGTTCCTTGCAAGAGCAAGACCTGGCCGACGTGGTAGCCGGCGCGGCGGAGACGCTGGGCAACCTGATCCGCGAAGTGGATCGCCTGGAGGTCGAAGAAGAGGGCCCTCTTGACCCAGCGCGGCCGCAGCTTCAGTCGGCCTTGGGTGCGTTGCAGGGGCTGGAAGGCGCCGGCGCGGCCGCGTTCTTTCGGGGCTTTCGCTCTCTGCTCAAACAAGATCTAGGGTTTACCGGTCGTCACCGGCGACCACCCACCGACCCGGTCAATTCGTTGTTGAGCTTTGGCTATACCTTGCTGATGAACCAGGTTCTCAGCGCGGTGCAAATCGTCGGGTTTGACCCCTACATCGGCTATTTGCACAGCCAGGGGTATGGCAAACCTGCGCTGGCGCTCGATTTGATGGAAGAGATGCGCACCCCGATTGTCGATTCGGTCGTGCTGACGGTGGTGAACAAACAGATTCTACAACCCAAGCATTTTGACGCGCAACTAGGCGTCTACCAGTTGACGCCAGCGGGCCGCAAACTCTTTTTGCAGCAATTTGAAGCGCGCCTCAACACCGAGATTCAGCACCCTGTCTTTGGCTACAAGGCAAGCTACCGGCGCTGTCTGGAACTCCAGGCGCGCCTTCTCGCCAAATCTCTGTTGGGCGAGATCCCGGCATACCGCCCATTTCAGATTCGCTG
>JAHDWG010000316.1:3724-8889 GCA_023384495.1 Caldilineaceae bacterium | reverse complement strand
TCGGCGTTGCGCGCAAAGAAGATGCGCTCAGTTGTCGAGGCGCCGACGCGGTCGATACGGAAGTCTGTGGGGCTGGGTGTAGGCACTGTGGCTGGCAGCGGCGTTGGGGTGGGTCGAGTCTGCCGTTGGACGCAAAGTTCTGCCGCCCCAAAGGTGGGAGATGGTGTATCGACCGCCTGACGAACAACTCGCTGGACAAACGCGTTGCCATGCGTGCGCTGCAGGCTGCTTAGCAGGCGCATTTGGCCAGCGTGGCCCATACGTGAGACATTCGTCCCCAGCTTGGCCAACTTTGCCATGACGCCCGGCAGCAAGGGGCCATGCGTCCCCTGAATTCCAGCCGCCGCGACCGCGTGATGCTGCGCCGGTTGCCGCACAGGCGTTTGCTTGCACTCCTGTCTGCCAATGGCTTTGTGCACACTACTGGATACTTTCATGTTTGGCATAGTCGAGTTGTGTAGTTCGCTCAAACCCGCACGGCCTCTAGCGCCGCGCGCTCAGCCCCCGCCACAACCGTTGCCGGACTGACGACGACCTCCTCCGCCCGCCACTGCGCAGCCTGGCGGCCAACCACGGCCAGGCTCACCACCTGGAAGACGAGAATCACCGTCAGCGCACTCAGATCGCTGGCCTGCCACTCCACAACGTACTGGCTGGCCAGGATGAGCGCCATGCTCACGTTGCGCAGCGCGGTGGTGATGGCCATCGCCCGTGGAACCGCCGGGCCGGATGCGCCCACCAGGCTACGCACGGCAACACCGCCATAGTGGCCGATCACCATCAGCAGGGCTGCGACGGCCACGAAAAGCAAATAGGGCAGCACGACTTTGACCAGCAACAACAAAAAGTCGATGGCCGGCCCGACGTCGGGCAGGGCGTCGAGCGCCTTCAGAAATTCTTCCACGATGCCCGCTGGTTCGGATGTCTCTTTGTAGATGCTGAAGACATCATCTACCGCCTCAATGTAGTACGTCTGATTCTCCTCAGCAAACAGCCACCTGTCGTTCTCTGCCACCACAACAATCAGGGGGGCGTCGAGCGTCACCTTATGTTCCTTAAGGCTCTCTTGCAGCCCCTGGTTCATCCTCCTATCGTTCAACTCGGTAATCGCTTGCGCGCCGCCGTCGAACTGGGCCAGGGGAGACCCCTCATCCGCCAAGCTGAGCTCCAGCGTCGTGGTCGCTGGCTCAGTTCGTGCGATGACAGCAGTCTTGCTTGCATTGAAAAGCACCCACTTTTTGCCCGCTTCCAGCACCTCCACCTGAGCGTTTTCGGGGTAGGGCTTATCCGCCGATTCAAAGTCCTGCGCCAGCGCCATCGGCGCTTGCCGGTCGTCGAGTGTTACCGTGGTCGTCAGAATCGTGCTTGGGAACGATTCTTCTGGCACAAGGACGCGTTCTGGAAACTGGAGCAGCGATTGCCCCGACATCATCAACACGGCCACTGCCACCAAGAAGGCCAGCCCGGCCAGTTGCACAATCAGGGGCCGCACCAGCCGGGCCAGGATGTCATAGCGGCTCTTGATCAGCACGCCTACGGCCAGTGGCAACAATTGATAGAGCAGCAGCGTCATAAAGACAGAGCCGGCGCTCACTGGGTTATCATTTTTGGCGAACCATGCGCCCCCGGCGATGAGCGGCAAAATCACAGCGGCGGTCAGCGCCGACACGCCGATCAGCACCACGGTGACGCCGCGGGCGAAGGCTTCGCCGGCGCGCGCAACCTGCGCCAACACCGGGGTCGAAAGCGTCCCCGCCACCACAAAGAGCAACAGAAAACCAGTTGCCTGCCCGCCGGTCAGGGGGGCGATCTGCTCGGCTACCCCTTCAAAGATGCTCCCCTGCAATGCTTGCGGCGTCAACAGAATCAGAATCCCCACCAGCGGAACCAGCAGGCTGTTCACCACAATGATGATCACCAGCGCCAGCACATTGCGAAAGGGCGCCCGGATGTCGTCCAATGTGACGCCCAGGCCGATGGCCGCCATGGCTGCGATGCAAAACAGTTGTATGATAAAGTGGATTACTTCCGGCGCACTGTCCATCCTCTTGCCTCCCTCTGGCCCCAACACACGGCGGATACTATACTGAGCTCTGTTTGAAAACCGGAATTACTCGAAGGAGTAAACCTCTTGGCAAAGTCCGGTTTTCAAAGCAACCGCAGTATAAGGTGCTATCGTCGCCGGCTCTCCACGACCAACAGCAACACCAGCAGCGCCTCTACCGCCTTGGTCACATAGGCCAATCCCGACCGGTCTCCCATGGCCAGCCAGGCAACAATCGTCACCAAGGCATAGAACACCAGCACCCAGCGCAGGATCGGGCGCAACCCCGTGAAGAGCCATCGCGAGGGCGCATAGAGGCCGGCCAGCAGCGCAAGATAGCCCAACCCATTGAGGATAAAGAGCGGGTTTGGGAAATTAAGAAAGATGTGGATCAGCGCGGTGAGGACGGTCAGCGCAACGATGGCCCCAGACAGATAGCCTGGCAGCACGGTTAAGGTCACATTCGGCGGGCTTTCGGTTGTGCCGGCGGGGGTGGTCACGCTAAAGCGGCGCCGTCCAAACGGGGCGTTGGCCGAGATGGTCAGGTCCACATCCATATACTCTGCGTTGGCCCGGCGAATGATGGCATGGATGCTGGCATCCTCCACATCATCAAGCAGGAAGGTAACTTTGCGGGCTTGCTCAAGCGCTTCACCCTCAATGCGCACTGGGATGGGGTGAATTGGGCTCGGTGCAACCGCCGCCGGCTCAATGCCCAAGATGACCGGCGCTTCGTGCGCCACAACTGTAAAGGTCACCACGGGCCTCGAATAGGGCGTCACCAGCTCAAATGTGCGTGGCCCCAGGGCGGCGTGCGCCCCGACCGCCACCAACACGGGCAGTTGTTCGCTGGTGGCCCCGCTTTGGATCGTCACCTTGACTCGGGTGTCTTCTTCCGGCCCCGCGTAGACCTTGATCGCGGAGACGTAATGCAGATTGACGCCGAAGATGACGGCCTCGAACGTGGCGCCGCGTCGACCCTCGTTGGGGTTGATGCTGTGACCGGCGATCTGGCTGGGCGCAACGGTGATCACCACCGTGTCGGGCTCGCTGCGCAACTTTGTATTGTCCTCGACCACCAATCGCAACAAATGAACGCCGAGCGGCAAGGTCACCTTCACCACCGGGTCGGCGCTCTCGACGAGCGGCCTACGTGCGCTCACATTCTCCCAAATATAGCGCACGATCTGATGCCCATCCGCAGCTCGCGAACCGCTGGCGTCCAACGTCACCTCGATCTCAGGTTCAAGCGTCAGCACCGTCTGGTCGGGGCCGGCGTCGGCAACCGGCGGCTGCAGGGTAACCTCCGCCAGTTGCAGGGCGGCCAGCGAGACTTGTTCGACGTGGTTGAGCAGCACGTCTGGCTCGCGCCCCGCCCGCAACGCCTCAAGCAACCCGGCGACGGCATCCTGATAAGCCCGAAACTCAGGCTGGAATACCAGGGGCGGATAGGCTTGCGCCAACTCGTGTTGAACATCCAGTTGGACATTGGCAATCGCCTGCAGCAAGCCGCGCAACTGCGCTGGCTGCAAGATGGCAACCGCCAGTTGAAGTTGCAGGGCCGCCGTGCGCACATCGCCTACGGATGGGCTGGGAAAGCGAACGGCCACTTTGGCAAAGTTTTCACGCGTGGCGCGCATAAGCGAAGAAATGCGCGTCTGTAACTCGGCTGGGAGCCGCGGCGGCGCCACCCCAATTGAACCCGCGTAGTCCACATGGCTGCGGTCAATGTCTTGCGGGTTGACCGTCAACGCATTGGCCTCTAGGGTAATGCGAGCCAACTCCACTTTCTTGCCCGTTGGCCCCGCCTCTGTCGCCTGCAATGCCGAGCGCTCGGCCATGCGGGTATGGCCGCTATAGTCTGGATCCTGGATGTTAGCGACATAGTCGTCAAGTATTTCATCAAATTCGATGAGAACATAAGCGACGCGCTTCACGTTGGATGGAGGCTCCAGCGACACCTTTGTATTCTTGGGCAGGTAGATCAAATTCCCCTCTTTGTCCAGGGCGACGCCTGCGGTCACCAGCACGTTAAGGCCGCCATCGGGATGGGGCGTCACCTCTAATCCATCGGCAATGCCCGGTGTATGAAACGACCGATTATGGAGCTTCCATTTTCGTAGGTGGTATTTTTGTTCGGCAGTCCAGTCATCAGCCGTGGTAAAAAAGCCAGGGAAGAAGTTGAGCCGCTCTAGTTCGCCGTTGTTGCTCATGGTTGTTCCTTTCTGCGCGTTCACCTGACAGTATCTGACGTTACCTGACCATGGTGTCCAGGCCGATGCTCGACCGCACTTCGATCTGCATCCAGTGACGGACCGCCTGCTGTACGGCTGGCTTGAACTTCAGCGCATATTCGGTATGCGCCGGTCGCTCAAGATCCAGGATTGCCTGTATCTTGGCCAGGCGGGGCTGCTGTTGGTCCACCTCATGGATCTCGACGATAAAGCGGTAAGGTTGTTCGATGGTCTCCACCAAGAAGGCGCCGCCGTGGTATGTGGTTGCCTGGTGCGGCGGCGCGCTGCCGTTTCCAAGGCGGGTGTAACAATAGTCCGTCCATTCGCTGTGACGGCTGATATTGGGGCGATCCATGCCGGGCGGGCGCGCATAGAAAAGCTCCTTCGCATCCTCCTTCGCTTGAGAAACGCGATACCAAAGTCGGACGCCGTCCGCCTCGATCTGCACCTTCTCCACAAAGCCAGGCCCCGCTTCCCGATCAGCGCAGAAATGCAAATGGAGCCGCGAACCGGCAGGCAACTCGGGCAGTTCGACGCCAGGCGGATGTGCAGCCGGCGCAACCGTTTCGACCCGATAGAAATCATGCTTCATCAGCATCAGCCCGGCGCTCCCCTGACAGGCCCTTGCGCCTTCCCCTCCGTCGCCGGGCGCCACCACCCGACCAATGCGCGAGGCAACCCCAATCTGCATGCCGCCGGGCCAGCGCCCTTCGTGGATGTCGATGGCGCTTGGGTCCAATCCCGTGTAAATCTCCAAAAAACGCTTCAGCCCATAGGTGGTTCCACGCCAGCGATAGAGCTGCACCGCCTCGCTGATGAGCCGTCGACGTTTGTCTTCATCCCACTCCTCATCGAGGGTGAGCGCAACCCAGGCCGCCAACCAGGGC
>JAHDWG010000316.1:3247-3714 GCA_023384495.1 Caldilineaceae bacterium | reverse complement strand
AACTCTTCGGCCTCGTTGGCGTCGAGTAGGGCAGGCGAAAAGTAACGGTCGATGATCGCCAGCAGATCTTCAATCTGCGCCATCTCCTGCTCAAAGGGCAAGAGAAGCCGATCCAACGCCACTTCCGTTGACCCTTCGGTCGGTGGCTTCTGGAAGATCGCGGGCAGATACTGAATGTACCGGCTTGTTGTCAACGTCGTCGTCATGGTCGGCTATTCCTCTGCGCCCGGTAGCGCAATGGTAAAATGGTCCGGCTCGGCTCGAAGGTTGACCAGGTGGTGCGCGGGGAGGTCAATCCGGGCCAGCGAGCCGCTCGCCTGCCAGCCGGGGGCATCACAAGGCGCGATGTGCAATGCCGCCACGTGATCGACGCCCTCCACCCCTTCCACAATCTGGTAGACCTCGGAGGCATAGACTGGCCGCGCCAGTGGCCACCCCGTTTGCTCTGGCCCGCCCTGGAGGGGGTG
>JAHDWG010000316.1:0-3237 GCA_023384495.1 Caldilineaceae bacterium | reverse complement strand
AGGCCCCTGCTGTCGGTTCGTGTGGCATTGCGCACAACGGTCGCCGTGATACAGACGTCGGTGTAGCCCACGCCGGCGACATGGTGATGGCTGGTGATCAGCCCGCGTGAGGCGAGGAGCGCCTCTGCGTCCTCCACATGTCCAGCATGCCAGACGCGGACGACGCGCTGAAGATTGCTACCCTCGGCGCTGTCAGACCAGGTGGCAAGCAGCCCGCCTTCGACCACATTAGGCGTCAGCGAGCGCACCGACGCATGGGTGTGATGATGATAGAAAACGCTCTGCGCCCGGCCACGGCCCGGCCCCCAGACGGTCAGCAAGTTGGCCTTGAGGGTCGCCAGCCAGTTGCCGTCAGCATTGAGCCACGCCTCATCAAGCTCATCGAGGAGAAGCAGCGACGAGACATCGACCACGAGCGGCTGCCCCCGACGGAACACAAGCCCCCAGAGGTGCAAGTGATGCGCCTCATCAATCGCCATCAATCGTTCTCCATCGCCGCCAAAGAGCAAGGTCTGAATGGGGGCGTCATGCGCCAATTCGCCGACCGGCTCGCCGCTGCGGGCATTCCACAGGCGGACAGCACCTTGTTCTGCGCCCTCCTGCGGGCGTGACGCCATGGCCAGGAGACGCCCGGTGGGGTCAAAACATACGTGCGCTGGCTCCACCTGCGCAAAGCCTGATCCCGCCAGCGATGCAAGCTTCTGCCGGCTGCGCGTGCTCCAGAGTTCGACGGCGCCGCCCCAGGTGACCAGCCTTGTCCCATCCGGGCTGAATTGCATCCCCACCACCGGCGTATTGTGGGGGAAGGTGGCGTCTGGCTCGCCCTGTTCACCGCCCCACCGATGGGCCGGGCTCGCATCGCCGGCGGCCACGAACCGCTGTCGCCACAGGTAGACCGTCCCGCTGTCATCGAGCGTTGCCAGTAGTTGGCCGTTGGGGCCAAAGAACACGCGCCGCACGTCATGCGCATGGCGCAGGGTGGCGTTCAGCGCGCCGTCCGCCGTGTTCCATAGGCGCACTGTGCGGTCTGAGTGGGTCGTCGCCAACCAGTCGCTGGTGGGGCTGAAGAGCGCGGTTTCCACTGCAGCCGGCGCCGTCAGCGAAGCGACCACCAGACCGCCGTCGGTGTCCCACAAGGTCGCCGTCTGGCCGGTATGGCGTGTGAACAGGCGGTGACCGGTGGGGCTAAAGGCAAAGTCGACAAGGTTGCCAAAGTTGCACACAAGCTCGCCACGCTCGGCATCCCACAGATGAGCCAGACCGCCTTCACTGCTCGTCACCAGGCGGCGGCTGTCCGGGCTGAAGTGCGCCCGCGTCACCGAGCCCACCGAGAAGCCTTCGACCTGCGCGCCGCCGACCATGTTCCAAAGGCGTAACACCTTGCCAGGGGGGACTTCCGCCTCCACCAAGGTGACCAGACGCTGGCCGTCGGGGCTGATGGCGTATGGTTCGCCCAACAGGGTCACTGGCTGCGCCAACTCGTAGCGGGCGCGCGGGGTCAGGATGGCGCTGACGTGGCCAGGCCGGTAGGCGTCGGGCGTCTCGCTGGTGAGGTCCCTGCCCGAGACAGGGGTCACACGCACAATATCGGCGTGGTTCTGTGCGGTCAGTTCCTGAAAATCTGCGCCGGTGATGGCGCGCTCGTGTGGTTTGAGCAAGGTAAACGCCATGTCGCGCGCTTCGTCCAACCCTGTCCGATCCACACCGGGCGTGATCGGACGAAATGTTGGGTCTACGGTGAGCCTTGGTCGGGTTCCTTCAAGCTTTGGGTCGAGCAGGAAGGTGGCGGCGCGGGGTAGATTCCCCGCCGCGCCCAGCGTGTGACGGTAGCTGGCCCGGATCTCACCCTGCGCGATCTGGCCGTGACCGCCACCGTCGCCCAAGCGAATGGCGTTGCTCCACGGCTCAACGGTAAATTCGGCTGCGCCCACGCCAAGGTCCAGAAACGACGACCGGTATGCCCAGCGCTGCTTTGGGCCCTGGTTCGTAACATAGAGGGCCGGCTCGAAGGGGTCCTCCTCTTGCAGATCCAACGCAAAGAGCGGATGGCGCAGGCGAAAGACGCGGGCCGCCTTGCGACTGGTGTCACGCACCAGTTCGTTTTCGACCACGCGCAAGGTGGGTTGCTCTGTGCGATAGGTCACGCGGATCGGAGCGTCGTCCGCCGGTTGTCTGCCGTGACAGCCATCGCCAAAGACCACCGCGTTGAGCCATGGCCTGATGGTGAAGTGTATGTCGTCCGGGCCTGAATCGCGCAGGGTGGCTCGATATTCCCAACGCTCATCGCCCACCATTACGATGGGTCGCCGGGGAAACGGCTCGCTGGGCAACAAAATGGAGGGCTGGCCAAGCATGAGCAATTGGTGGCTCTGCCCATTGCTCTGGCCGAGCAATTGCCCCTCGACCAACTCGCTTTGGCGGGCCGTTACGACGACGGCGGGGGACGAAGGCGTCAGCCAGTAGTCTTGCACAGTCTCGAACGCCACACGGGGCGCCCGGCGCTCTGTCTGGGCATAGAGCACTGTCCCGCGCTTCAACCTATAGGGGCTGGTGAGGTCCTGCGTCGTTACTTTCACTCTGACCACGGCGGGCCGCGCCGGTTGAAAGCGTGCGCCCAGCAACTCCAGAAAACGAGCGCGGCTGACCGGGGGGACCCGATTGATCCGGTAGATCATCGCCTCGGTTGCCCAGGCAAAGAGCTCGACAAGCATGATGCCGGGGTCCGCCGCGTTGTGGTTGGTCCACGCTGGCGCACGGCGCGGCATCAGAGACCGGAGTTCATCGACCAGGTCGGCAAAGGTGCGGTCATCCAGTTGCAGTGGTGGAATCGGCATAATCTGTCTCGTTACGTAGTGCGAAAGCCCACTTCAATCTCATGTTCGCCAGAGAAGACGAGATGGCCGTCCGGCACAAAGATGCGTTGCAGCCCATCACAAGGCCCCACAGCCACAATCGATACAAAGTCGTTGCGCCGGTAGCGGTAATGAGGATGGACAAGGCTCACCGGCTCCCCCGCTGTAAAGCCGTGCACAGTGACGCCCGTACACGACAGCCGCTTCTGCATATCGTATTGGAAGTGACACAACACGATGGGGAGCCGCACGCGGCGATCGCTAGAACGCAAGGCCATCGCCGGTTGCGCCCAGCTTCGAGGGCTTGCCGCCGCTTTTTCAAATGGGATGGTGAACCCTTCGATTCCATCTTTGTCTTCATCTTCGTCATCAGGCGATTGGTAGG
>JAHDWG010000315.1 GCA_023384495.1 Caldilineaceae bacterium | reverse complement strand
ACAGGCCGAGTTCCCGGTGATTTATACCAGCGCGCTCCACGCGCGCGCCGGCCATGCGCCCGATGAATTGGGGCCTGATCTACGACCCCTCTTCGAGACGATCCTCGACCACATCCCGCCGCCGCAGGTGGATGAGCAAGGGCCGACGCAGTTGCTCGTCACCACGCTGGAATACAGCAGCTATGTGGGCAAGATCGCGGTGGGCCGGCTGCACGGCGGGGTGATCCGCGCCGGGCAGCCGATCATGCACATCAGCGCCCAGGGCGAGATGAAGGCGGGGAAGGTGGGGCAGGTCTTTATCTTTCGCGATTTGCAACGCACGGCGGTGGATGAGGTGCGGGCCGGCAACATTGTGGCCGTTTCGGGCATCGACGCGGTGGGGATCGGCGATACGCTGGCCGACATCAACGACCCGCGCCCGCTGCCGCCCATTACGGTGGAAGAGCCAACCGTGCGCATGACCTTTGCCGTCAACGACAGCCCCTTTGCCGGGCGTGAGGGCCAATATCTGACCAGCCGCCAACTGCGCGCCCGCCTCATGCAGGAGTTGGAGAAGAATGTGGCGCTGCGCGTGCAAGACAGCGAACTGGCCAGCGAGTGGACGGTTTCGGGGCGCGGTGAGCTACACCTGGCCATCCTGATTGAGACCATGCGCCGCGAGGGGTACGAGTTCGCCGTGAGCCGGCCCGAAGTGATCTTCAAGGAGACGGAAGAGGGCGTGCGCGAACCGATTGAGCGCCTCTTTGTGGAAGTGCATCAGGATTATCTGGGGGCGGTCAGCGAGATGTTGGGCCGGCGGCGGGCGCTGTTGCAGACCATCCAGTATGGCGATGATGGCACGGTCTATGCCGAATTTCTGGCGCCGACGCGCGGCATTCTGGGGCTGCGCCAGCCCTTCTTGACCGCCACGCGCGGCACGGGCATCTTCAACACGCTCTTTCACGACTATCAGCCCTATGCGGGCGAGATCGACATTCAAGAGCAGGGTTCGTTGGTGGCGCTTGAGACGGGGACGGTGAGCGCCTATGCGCTGGTCAAGCTCCAACAGCGGGGGACGTTTATCATCAAGCCGGGCGACGAGGTCTATGCCGGCCAGGTGGTGGGCGAGCATATCCGCCCCGAAGAGCTGGTGATCAACGTCTGCCAGGCCAAGCAGTTGACCAACTTTCGCGAGAAGCCGTCGGGCACGACCGACATGTTGCAGGCTGCGCGCAATCTTTCGCTCGATGACGCCATCCAGTTTCTGGGGCCGGGGGACCTGCTGGAGGTGACCCCCACGGCGCTGCGTATCCGCAAGAAAGAACTGCGCCACGAGGTGCGCCAACGCGCCGCCAAGCGCGCCAAGGGATAGATTTCGGCCCGTTCAGCGGGTGACGTCACAGACAAGAAGTCGATACAACAAGAGAGGACGCCTCGCCAGGGGCGTCCTCTCTTGTTGGCATGTTGTTGGCGTTGCGCTGACCTTTTCTGCGCCGTTCTTCGTGCGCGAGTGGCTGGATTGGTAAGCGTTTTTTCACATTGTTGGCTGATGTTGCGCAATCTTGATTTGACATGCGCAATCGTGGTCTGTTATACTCTCTGGTATCCAAATCGAACAAAAATTGAATAGCAGCCCATACCGTATGTGTTGTTTCCCATAGATTGCGCGACATCCATCCCTACGGTTGGGCCGATTCTCAAACATAGCTTACTTGGCGCCCACCCGGATCGTTCTGTATCACGCTGCGGCCCTCCCTACTGGCAGGTGTGATGGCCCGCTCTCCACCCGTATTCGGATGGGTTCTCATCCGCTATCCATTGACCATTGAGACTGCATGTACTCAGCAGAGCGACGGCAAGAAATTCTCAAGCGAATCCATGAGCGGGCGCGCGTCAGCGTAGCTGAACTGGCTGACCACTTTGGCGTGAGCCGCGCTTCGATCCGCCGCGACCTCAACTTTCTCCATGATTCGGGGCTATTGCAGCGCACTTATGGGGGGGCGCTGGGGGCTAATGGCGCGGCGGATGAGGCCCCATTTACCGAGCGGCAGATCGCCAACCTCAAGGAGAAAGAGCGCATTGGCCATGCAGCGGCGCAACTGATTGCCGCCGGCGAGACCGTCTTTATTGATGGCGGCACGACCACGGCCTGCATGGCGCCCCATCTGGCCGACAAAGTCCAGCTTACGGTGGTGACATATGGGCTCAATATCGTCAATCGATTGGCAGTGTTCGAAGATCTGACGCTGATTGTGATCGGAGGAACGTTGCACCATCCCTCGCAGACACTCGGCGGCATCCTTGCCATCAACAACATGCAAGCTTATAGTATGCATTTCGACAAGGCCTTTATCGCGGCGGGTGGCGTCTCAGCGGAGGCTGGGGTGACGAATGCCGACCTCGAACAGATCCCGGTGAAGCGACGCGCCGTTGAGGCCGCGCGCGAGGTAATCCTGCTGGCCGACTCGTCCAAGTTGGGCGTGGTGCGCACTGCGTTGATCACACCGGCCGCCAAGGTGCACCGGCTGGTCACCGATCGCGGCGCTTCGCAGACCGATGTCCGAGCCTTACAGGCATTGGGCATGATCGTCGACCTGGTGTAGGGGATGTTTGTCCAACTTGGCGGCAGGTGGGCGCGGGTCGAGAACGTTGTTTGCACGATTCAATGCAAGATGGTAGATTGGAGACGCCGGCGTAGACTCCCTGGTGATGGCCGGCGGCTCCCTACTTCCACGTCTAGACTGCGATTGCTTTGAAGCCGGCAGTTTCTGTGCCCGATACACGGTTGGTTTCAGACAGAGCACGATATGGTTGGTGGTTCTGACCACGCCCGGCGCGTCGCCCGTGACCCACTGGAAACACGGAAGCTATCTCAAAAACGCTTGTGCAGCTGGATACCCGACAAGCAGCGCCTGTAGCGACGCCAATTTTGAGATAGATTCTTGTAGCCGGCTTACGCATGGCGCAGGGTGTTGTCATCGCTTGTCTTGGTGGGATTGTCTGGATAGTTGTCTTGGTTCGTTTCCCATCCGTTCTCCATTCAACTGATGTGTTAGGAGGAAATCCAAATGAGGAAGATGAGACCGTTCTACCTACTCGTCATCCTGGCGTTGGTGCTTGCCGCCTGTGGCGGCGGCGCTGCGCCGGCCGAGCAGGCTGCGCCGGCCCAACCGGCGCAGCAAGAAGCCGCCCCCGCTGCGGCCGACGCAGCGCCCGCCGCCGCCGCCGATGGCGGATTGGAAGCGCCTGCCCTGGCGGAGCAAGTGGCGGCGGGCGCTTTGCCGCCGCTGGACGAGCGGCTCCCCCGCGACCCCAAGGTGATTGGCCCTGGCGTGCTGATCGCCAATGAAGACCTGCCCGACTGGCAGCCCGGCCAGTATGGCGGCACGCTCAACACAGCGCACAGCGTCGCGGATTGGGCGCCCGATGTCTTTGTCATGCTCAACGAGCCGCTCTTGCAAGCCCCTGGCCTTGGTGTGCAGAATATCCAGGGCAATGTCGTGCGCGACTTTGAAGTGAGCGACGACAATACGGTCTTCACTTTCTATCTGCGCGAAGGGATGAAGTGGTCCGATGGTGAGCCGGTCACCACCGAAGATGTGCGTTTTACCTGGGAGAATATCTACCAGAATGAGAAGCTGACGCCTGCCGGCATCAAAGCTCGTTTTCGCAACGGCTATACGCCCGATGGCGACCCCGGTGAACTGGAGATCATCGACGACTATACCTTCCGTCTCACCTTCACGCAGCCCTATGGCGGCTTCCTGCGCAATATCACCATTGAAGGCTGGAATGGCTACACCGAGCTGATCAACCCGGCGCACATTCTCAAGCAATTCCATCCTGACTTTACGTCCATGGATGACCTGCAACCGCTGCTGGCCGAGGCGAATCTCACCGAGGAATGGTGGCAGCTTTTTGGTCAAAAGTGGTGCCAGAACTGGAACACCACCGCTGACCGCTGCATTGGCTACCCCACATTGAACCCCTGGATTTCGATTGCGAGCACCACCCCCGGCGTCAAGATCTTCGACCGCAATCCGTACTACTGGAAGGTCGATACCGAGGGCAAGCAACTGCCCTATATCGACCGCGTGGTGTCGGTGCAGGTGGAAGATGTGGAGATGGTCAACCAGCGTGTGCTGACCGGTGATGTGGACTTCCTGCGTGAGAGCACAGGCCTGGTCAAGGTGCCGCTCTACAAAGAGAACGAGGACCGCGCCGGTTTCAATACGGTGTTGCTTGATATGCATGTGGATTCGAGCAACCTTTTCATCAACCAGACGTTTGACAACCCGATTTGGCAGCAGGTATCCCAGGACATTCGCTTCCGCCAGGCGCTGAGCCTTGCGCTCGACCGCCGGGAGATGATCGACAGCATCTACTATGGCTTTGCCTCGCTGCCGTTGGTCACGATTGGCGATGAGCTATCGCAGCGTGACCTGGAGCAGGCCAACAGCTTGCTCGACGCGGTTGGCTTACAGGAGCGAGACGCCGATGGATTCCGCCTGGGCCCGGATGGCAACCCCTTTACCATCCTATTGGAGCATGCCGCCCATGCGCCCGATTTGGAGCCGGTGGCTCAGCTTGTGTCTGAACACCTGAAGGATGTGGGCCTCAATGTACAGGTGCGCCGTATCGACTCGCAACTGTGGGGCCAGCGCTCCGACGCCAATGAGATTCAGGCGACTGTCTTCTGGAGTCATGATCAGGGGTGGGACAGTGGCTGGACGGGTGACGTGATCCACCGCGCGGGTCGCCTCTGGCACATCTGGCACAACACCCGAGGCGCCGAGGGCGAAGAGCCACCCGACTGGGCCAAGCGCGCCTACGAGCTGGATGCACTGCGCTGGAGCTCAGTCTCTGGCTCGGATGAGTATAACCAGCTCAAGGAAGAGGGCTACGCCTGGAGCCGCGAGAACCTGCCGCTGATCACCATCGTCGAGCAGGTGAAGTATCCCATGATCGCCAGCAAGCGGCTGCGCAACGTGCCGAGTGGTGGTTTCGCCATTGCCGCCAACTTTGCGGGCGAACAATTGTGGTTTGCTGAATAAGTTGGTGGTGTAGCAGACGGCTGGCTGCCGGCGATACACCGGCAGCCAGCCGTTGTGCACCTACCAGTGGGTGACGGCAACGTCTGTGGAGAAAGCAGGAGGCCGATTGACGTGTTAGCCTATATTGTGCGCCGTGTCGTGATGCTGGTCCCCATTTTGTTGTTGATCTCGGTGGTGTCATTTTTTGTGATCGAACTGCCGCCGGGCGATTGGGTCAGCTTCTACATCAACAACCTGCGTACCTCGGGCATTGAGTTACAGCAGGATGAGGCCGAACGGTTGACCCGGCTCTATGGCTTCGACCAGCCGGCCTATGTGCGCTATCTCAAGTGGATGCGCGGCATCCTCACCAAGGGGGACTTCGGGTGGTCATTCCAGTGGAACAAGCCGGTGAATGAGATAATCCGCGAGCGGCTGCCGTTGACGCTGGGCATATCGATCATGGCCCTCATTGTGTCATGGTTGATTGCGATTCCGATTGGCATCTATTCGGCCACAAATCAGTATTCGCTATTGGACTATGTGGCTACGTTTCTGGGCTTTATTGGGTTGGCGACGCCGGGGTTTTTGCTGGCGATGTTGCTGGCCTGGGCATTTTTTCGATTCTTTAACTTTTCGGCGTTGGGTCTATATTCGAACCAGTATTTGGATGCGCCCTGGAGTTGGGGCAAGTTTGTGGACATGCTCAAGCACCTCATCCTGCCGCTGATCATCATTGGCCTTGCCAGCACGGGCAGCACGATTCGTGTATTGCGCAACAATCTGTTGGATGAACTAAAAAAGCAATATGTGGTGACGGCGCGCGCCAAAGGGCTGTCGGAGATGCGGATCCTTTTCAAGTATCCGGTTCGGCTGGCCTTCAACCCCATCTTTAGCACCATCGGTTGGCTGTTGCCCGCCATCTTTTCAGGCGAAGTGCTTATCTCCATTGTGCTCAGCATTCCCAGCTTGGGGCCGCTGCTTTTGCGCGCAACGCTGGCGCAAGATATGTACCTCACCGGCAGCATTGTGCTGATCTTGAGCACGTTGACGGTGATTGGCACGCTCTTGTCAGACATTTACCTGGCGTGGGCGGATCCGCGGATTCGGTATGAGGGGGTCAGCAAATGAGTATCCAGGAACAGGCCCAACTGGCGCGCGGCGCAAAGCCGCTGAGCGAATTGGATCGCGACGCGGGGATCGAATCGATTGATGAGCGGAGCGACGCATCAGATGAGCGATTCTATTACGCGTCGCAGTGGCAATTGATCCGCTGGCGGTTTATGCGTCACCGGTTGGCGCTGATCTCGCTGGTCCTACTGGTGATTTTGTATCTGCTGGCCACGTTTGCCGAGGTTGTAACCCCCTATACCACGACGAGACGCTTTGACGGTTACCAGAGCGCGCCCCCCACGCGTATCCGTTGGGTGAGCGACCAGGGCTTCCAGCGACCGTTTATCTTTGGATTGGTGCGCACGCTCGACCAACAGACCTTCCGCTATCGCTTTACCGAAGACGAAAGCCAGATCTTTCCCATCCGTTTTTTTGTGCGCGGCGATGACTATCGCTTTTGGGGCTTGTGGCGCACCAATATCCATCTCTTTGGCATCGATGAAGGCGGGCCGCCGGTCTTGCTTTTTGGCGCCGATGAACTCGGGCGCGACATCTTCACACGCACGATCTTTGGCGCCCGTGTTTCGCTCTCAATCGGCCTGATTGGCGTCTTGCTGAGCTTTGTGCTCGGCGTGATTTTGGGGGGCGTCTCCGGCTACTTTGGCGGTGTGATCGACGAGATCATACAGCGCTTGATCGATTTTCTGATCTCCATCCCCCAGTTGCCATTTTGGATGGCGCTTTCCGCCGCACTGCCGCGCGACTGGCCTGTGATCAAAACCTATTTCGCCATCACAGTTATCCTTTCGATTGTGGGTTGGAGCGGCCTGGCGCGCGTCGTACGCGGCAAGTTGTTGGCCCTGCGCGAAGAAGACTATGCCCTGGCTGCCAAGGCGGCGGGGGCCAGCCAGCCGCGCATTATCTTTCGGCACCTGATGCCCGGCTTTACAAGCCACCTGATCGTGTCGCTCACCCTTGCCGTGCCTGGGTCGATCTTGGGCGAGACGGCGCTCAGCTTTTTGGGCTTGGGTATGCAGCCGCCCGCTGTCAGCTGGGGGGTGCTGCTGCGCGACGCACAAGATCTGGTGGCGATTGCCCATCAGCCGTGGCGTCTGATCCCGGCGCTCTTTGTGATTAGCGCAGTGTTGCTATTTAACTTTGTGGGTGACGGCCTGCGCGATGCGGCTGACCCCTATTCGACTCGCTGAGCTTGAACATACCGTCAAGATTGCCATCGCCCATTTGCCATCGCCCATTTGCCACCGCTCGTGTCGGTCATAGTGTGCGTCTACGAATACGACATCCGGTTGTTCCGTGGCGGAAAGCGCCAGAGTGAAATGGCGGTGTATGCTGTCACGGAACAGAAGGATTCGCTATATTGAATGAGTATGACCATGCAAAATTCGCAAGATGTCCTGGTTGATGTTCAAGACCTGCAAGTCTACTTTTATCTGCATGAAGGGGTTGTGCGGGCCGTGGACGGTGTCAGTTTCACCATCCACCAGGGACGCATTCTGGGCGTGATCGGCGAGAGCGGCTCGGGCAAATCGGTTACGGCGCAGTCGATCATGGGCATTGTGCCCTCACCGCCCGCCAAACAGATCGGCGGTAAAATCACGCTCCACGTGCCCAACAATGGCGCCGGCTATCGAGTCGTCAACCTGTCGGAACTGCCGCTGACGGGCTCTGAATTTCGCAGCATCCGCGGCAAAGAGATCGGCATGATCTTTCAAGAGCCGATGACCTCGTTCAGCCCGGTGCACACCATCGGCGACCAGATCATGGAGGCGATCCTGGTTCATATTCCGGGCGTCACCAAAAAAGAGGCGCGCGAGCGAACGATTGAGTTATTGCGGCGGGTCGGCATCCCACGGGCCGAATCACGCGTCGACGCCTACCCGCACCAGTTTAGCGGCGGCATGCGCCAGCGCGCCATGATCGCGATGGCGCTCGCCTGCAACCCACGCCTGCTGATTGCCGACGAGCCGACCACGGCGCTCGATGTGACCATCGAGGCGCAGATTCTCGAGCTGCTCACCGACTTGCAGAGCGAGTTCAACATGGCGATCATGTATATCAGCCACGATCTGGCCGTGGTGGGCGGGTTGGCAGACGAGGTCATGGTCATGTATTTGGGCCTTGTCATGGAGCACGCCAGCGCCGATGAACTGTTCGAAAATCCGCTCCACCCCTATACCCAGGCGCTGTGGCGCTCGATCCCCAAGATCGATGGCCCGTTGGAGCCATTGGTTCCCGTGAGCGGCGCATTGCCCAGCCCCTTTGCCGTGCATCGTGGCTGCCCATTCTATGCCCGCTGCGACCAGCGCATCCCCGGCGTGTGTGATGCGGCTCGCCCACCGCTGATCGAGGTGACCCAGGGACACAAGGTGCGCTGTTTTCTCTATTCCGAAGACCATAAAACTTGAACGGTCTGCTATCCATGAACGGTGACTTTTCAGGGGATTTCTCTCAGGAGATTGAACTGTGGCTTCTGCACAAGATGGGGTTTTGTTGGAAGTTCAAGACCTTAAAAAATACTTCACCGTACACCATGGTTTTCTCCGCCGCACGGTCGGGCGCCTGAAGGCGGTGGACGGTGTGAATCTGCGCGTAAAAGCCGGTGAAACCCTGGGCGTGGTCGGCGAGAGCGGCTGTGGCAAGACGACCCTGGGGCGCACCATGTTGCGGCTCTATGAACCGTCTGACGGTAAGATTCTGCTGCACGTCGACGGTGAGACGCTCTCGGTGACGGAGCTTGAGGGGCCGCAGATGCGCGCCTTTCGCC
>JAHDWG010000314.1 GCA_023384495.1 Caldilineaceae bacterium | reverse complement strand
ACTTCCCCGTCCAGCCGTGGTTCGCGCTCGAAGTGATAGCGGACATGCGCCTTGGTGAAGAAGTCATATTTGGAGTCGCCTCCGGGCTCGGGGTCTTCGATCAAGGTCGAGTGGTAGCCAAACTGCGGGTCGAGGAAGCGCGCATCGTCCGCCACCTGGAAGAGCGGCGAGGTAAAGAGGGCGGCTTTGGCCGGGTCGCTGTGCGGGTTAGTAAAGCTGTTGCCGGTGCCTTCCCCGCCGATGATGGTGTAGCGGTTGCAATTGTCATGCACCAGGCGCACATCATAGTTATAGTTCCAGCCGGCTCCCATCGGCCCGCTGGCGTCGTTGCCAGTGCTGCTGTACCCGCGCACAAGCTCCAATGAGAGGCCACGACCGGGGATCTTGAGGTCCTGGCTGCTGTGGGTGAGATGGCCGTCCCACAGGTCCACCCCCTCGACCATGGTGTGGCCGAGCGGGAGTGCGGCATGTTTGACGATCTCGCGCTGGATCACGCCCTCAAAGGTCTGCTCGATGGGCGGCGCGCCGGGCTGGAAGACGGCATGGATCCGAAACGCATGTTGGCCGGGCCCAGCCGCCACGTTGGGTGGGATGGGCAGGGCAAAGTCGCCGGCCGGGAAGCGGATATTCTGCACCGGGC
Source organism: Caldilineaceae bacterium (assembly GCA_023384495.1). Taxonomy (GTDB): domain Bacteria; phylum Chloroflexota; class Anaerolineae; order Caldilineales; family Caldilineaceae; genus CFX5. Next base: position 8,420 of record JAHDWG010000314.1, on the reverse strand, counting down.
GGGCCACCGTGCTGCCGCCACCGGGCAAGAGGTTGCCGGCAACTTCGATCACCGTGCCATCGACCGTGATCGTCACATCGGCGGGCTGGCTGAGGAAGAACTTGATGTCGGCGCTTTGTTCGCAGCTCTGCTTGTTGATCACATCGATGTCGGTCTTGAGAAAGACCGGCGAGGTGGCGGAGAGGCGGAAGAAGCCGATGGCCTCAGGCCCGTTCTTCTCCCAGTTGACATAGGTGACGCCGTTGCTGGCCGTGGCCTTGCTCGCACAGGCCAACCCTTTCAAGTTCTGCGCCGTGTTGCTGCCATTTTGGAAAAGAGAGAGAATACGGTCGTCCAGACCGTCCTGGTTGGCGTCCAGCTTGGTCCAGCCCGAGAACTCGCCGCGGATCACATCCAGTAGATGGGTGAGGTCGACCAGGGCGAGGCCGTGCCCGATCACATCCACATAGGCCAGCCGGCTGGCCGCATCGACGCAGACATCGAAGGCCGAGCCAGGCAAGGGGATGCGGGAGATGATGCGCGGGTGGGTAGCAGCCGGGTCGCTGCTCAGCAACGGCTGCGTATGCTCGGGGATATGTTGGGGCGTCACGTCGATGACATAGAGTTCACCCCGGCCATCCGCTGTAACGCGACCACCGCTGGCAACCAGCGCCAGGTCGAAGATCTCATCCACCCCGCGCAGGGGGTCGTCGTCCTGGTCCTCGCCCAGGCCGCGGTTGCCGTCACGGTCGATATCAAAGGAGAAGTCGGCGCCAGCAGTGTTGCGGAAGGCGCGCGGCAGCGGAATATCCTCGCCGGCCACCAGACTGGCGCTAAAGAGACGCAGGCGAGGGCTGCTGCCCGCTGGCTCTTCGGCAGCGACCACGCTGTTTTTGAGCACCGCCACATCAAAGAACGCGCCGCGATAGAGGCCATCGATCCCAAAACGGTCAGGCGCCGTGCTGTCGGTATTGAAGGCTGTCGTCAGGTCGATGGCCTCCAGACCAATCGGCACGACGACCACATAGGCCACCGCTGTGTCATCGCGCACGGGCTGCCCGTTGCGCATGACCGTGATCGGCTGGTGGAAGATTGCGATCTCTTTGACCACACCGGGGTCTGGGGGCACCCCCAACCGCTGGATTTCGCCGACCGAAGTGGAAAGGAACTTGAGGCCCTTCAGGGGGTCGAGCGACGGGTCCAGACAATTCGTCAGCGCCGGGGTGCGCGTCACACAGGCGGTCACATCGTAGAGTTCCAGTTCGCTGTTGAGCGCGCTGGGCGAGGTGCTGTCCCCGCCACCGACAACGACCAGCAGGTCGCCCTGGAACTGGCGCTCGGCGTTGGCGCCATCGGTGTAGCGAAAGTCCACATCGTGGACCAGGGCCAGCGCCTTGGGGTTGGTGGTGGTGGCGTGCCAGCCAATGAGCTGTGGCGCCGCCGGGTTGCTGGTGTCCACCACCAGCAAGCGCCGGAGATTTTGCGGGTCCAAATACTGTTCATCGCGCGTGCGGATGCCGTTGGCAATAAACATGGTATTGCCGTAAACCGCCACATCCTGGCCGGCCGTGTAACAGCTGGTGACGTTTACACACTTGGTGAGCGCATCGGCAATAGCCTGGTTGAGGCGCACCTCGCCAATGGAGCGCGGGGCAGCCCGGGTAAAGGTCAGGGGCGCTGCGTTCAAAGGGTTGCCGGCAAAATCGGTGACACCATCCAGCTCGACCCGGTACGGCTCGCCCAGGCGCAGCGCTGCCCGCGGGCGGAATTGCGCCACGGTGTTTTGGAAGAGCACCTCGACCGTGCCGGTGACGGTATAGCCGCCGCTGTCGCGCACAAGGAAGTGCTGCCGGAGCGACGCCTCATCCATGGGCTCCGAGAAGGTGATCACCACTTCCTGGGCGTCGGCATAGAGGTCGGTGGGCAGCTCGCTGCTCACAATTTGGGGAGCGGCGTTGTCATCGCTCAGCCGTTGGGAGAGCGAGACGATCTGGTTGCGCCCCGGCGGCGCGACTTGGGTGGTCTCCAGGAGGATCTGCCCGGTGTCAGGCGCCACCACCCGCACCAGCAAAGGCTGGTTGCAGTAGGCTACCATGACTGCTTCACCCTGGCCCAGTGCAGGGTAGAAGAAGGGTATGCCGAACGGTCCGATAATGGCGTTGAGCCGGAAGCTGAATTTCTGGGTCATAAAGCTCATACACTCGGGCTGGCGGCGGTCGTCGGTGGGGTCGATGGGTTGGCTCTGCAAGACGCCGTCGGGTCCAGCCGCGATAACAGGCATCGGCCCGGCAGCCGTGTAGCGTTCGCTGAACACATCGTCGCCGCTGGGGACAGTTTCGAGCGTATTATTGGGCCCTGGCGCGATGATGTCGGTGGGCCGGAAGAAGGCGATCGTACTCTCGGCAAAAACACCGGGAAACGGAGGCGAAGCAGTGACATACTTGCCATTCTCCAGGTGTGCCCGGTCGATGAAATGCCAGACGATAGCTCCATTGGTGATGGTAGTGGCCTGGGTCAAGGTCATCGCCCGCGCCACCAACACAGTATCATCCGGGGTGGCGCCGGCGGGTGCGGGGATGCCCACATCGACATAGTGGGCCGGGGTGACTCCACTCAGGTCTACCTTCAGCCCGCCGACAAAGGGCAAGTTATAGGTGGCGCCGTCCGGCGGCGCTAACGGCAGTTGGTCCACCGTGACCGGCTCCACCTTGACCACCGTGCCATCGGGCAGCGAGCCAGGGTCGATGGCGACAAAGACGTCGCCCTGGCCGGTGACCGTACCGCCCTCGGCCCCGACCACGGTGCTGCCGTCGGGGTCTTGAAAGGGTGGCAGGGGGACGCGTGTTTCGCGGCCATCCTCGTCGCGCAACACCAGTTCGAGCTTGTCGCTCTTGAGCGCGGCCACCTGGGCGCTAAAGCTGCCGTCGTTCCCTGGCTGCACCGTCGTCAGGGCACTGGTGCGCAGGTTGCGGATGATGACCAGCCAATCCGGTTGCGCCGTGCCCTGGCTGCCGGTCACGGTCGAGAAGCCGGCGGCATTGGGAATGGTGGCGCTGAGCGCTCCGGCGGGCGGTGGGGGCGGCGCCTCCTGGTTGAGGGTGGTAAAGTGGGCGACAAAGGGCGCGGCCAGGGCGCGGCCGTTTCGGTCGCGGATGGCCGTGGTCACCGTCACGGTATAGCTGGTCTTGGAGCGCAAAAAGTTTTGCGGGCGGAAGGTGGCGATCTGGTCGCCGGGCGCCAGGGTCAACGTGCCATCGACCGGTCCGGCCGGGCTGTACAGTGTGACCGCGCCGGTCGTGACGCTGGCCCGTTCCACCGGTCGCGAAAAGACCACGCTGACCGTTGTGGTGAGGGGGGCTGTGGCGCTGCCGGCGGCCGGGTTGACCGAGACAACCGCGGGCGGTGTGGGCACGATGCCAAAATCGAGCGCAACCAGCGCATTGGCCTCCACCATTGCGCTGCCGCTCTGGGTATCTTGCGTTTGGGGGTCGAGCGCCGTCACCTGGGCCGCACCCGCGGCGGCGGCCAGCGCATACTGCCCGGCGCTGCCGGCCTGGGCCGCCAACGGGAAGGTATCGACTGTGACCAGCGCGCCGGCCAACAGTTGATTCTGGCTGTCAGCCACGCTGCCGCTGATAAAGCCGACGGGATTCAAGGCGCGCAGGAAGAGATAGACGCCCTCGCTGCGGATGCCGGGCAGGGTCAAGCGCTGGTCGCCAAAGGGGTCAATGGTCGCTGTCAACGTGCCGTCGTTCAGTTGTGCGGTCGCCACCAGGGCGAGATAGCTCAACTCGTTGGCTTCGATGACCTGAGCCACCAAGATCTGGTCTTGCGCGGTGAGACCCGTTGGCGCTGGCACGCTCAGCACCGCCGGCAGGGCGAGGGGCGCGCCGGCCAGTTCCAGTTGCAGCGCGGCGATCAGGCTCACCCCGGCCGGCACACCAACCGGCAACTGGCCGGCAGGGATGGACGAGAGCAGCACGGGCAGGTCCACCGCCACAGCGTCCGGCGGGATCAGCACCTCAGCGCCATCCGGCCCGCTGACGCGGCCACCGCCTGGCGTCAGCACCACGCCCACCGGTTCGCCAATGGTGACGGGGGCGTGGGCGGCCAGGTCGATGGCGCCGGTGCGCAGCCGGTCGAATGAGACGGTGCGCGAGGGGCTGGCCACCAGGGCGGCCTGGAGATGGCGCTGGCCGGCGGGAAAGGCATAGAGCGTAAAGTCCTGGGTCATCTGCCCGGCAAAGAGATGGACGTTCCCGGTAAAGGTGTAGCTCTCGCGCAGGGCCAGTTGCAGCGGTTCGCCGCTCTGCATATCGGTGGCGGCATTGACGGCAAGGCTCACCTGGGCACGCACATCGGGCTGCGCCAGGAGGATGCGCGGGGACGGTTCGATCTGCGCCTGGACGGTAGCCGGCAACGCCGCCGTCGCCGCAGCCGTCAGCGGCTGCCCCACCACGGGCGCCGGCGGGCTGTTTGGGCCGGTGTCGGCAAGGACCAACGCATAGTGCCCGGACTGGGTGAGCGCAAATTGGAGCGTTGCGCCGCCAGCGCTGCGGGCAGCCGTTCCGAGCGCGTACCAGGCCGCTGCCGGTGCGTTCCAACGAGCGACAACGACGGCGGCGTCGGCGGCGAGGGCCGGTGGACTGCTGACACTGAGCATGGCCGGCGAGGCAAAGGTCAGGTCGCCGGGGGTGACATCCACCGCCACCACGGGCGACCAGCCGCGCGGCAGCCGGTCGGCCAAGCTCTGTCCGCTCAGGCGGGTGACAAAGATAGATGTGTTGGTCGGGAGGGCAAAGGGCGGCACCGTGAGGGTGGTATCTCCGGTAGCGTTGCTGACCGTGCCGCCGACCAACGCCGAAATGGCGGCGCCGTTGCCATCCAGCGGCGTCAGGCGAATATCGAAGGGGCTGGTGCGGCGACCCGCGACGACCGCCACGCTGCGCCCGGCAGAGGTATAGCCGATCTTGGTGATGCGCAACTGCGCCGCACCCGCCGCGCTGGTGAGAAAGAAGCGCCCGCGCTCGTCACTGGTCACCGCCGGCACAGCCGGGTTGGGCGCCTGCCCATTGAGTTTCAATAACTGGATCGTGGCGCCGGCCAGCGGTAGACCGGTGGCATCGTTATACACTTCGCCAGCGATCACGCCGCGCTCGGAAAATTGAGAAGGCGCAGTAGCAGTGGCCGTCGGTGCGCCTTCGGGGGTGTCGGTCGGTGTTGCTGTCGATGTGGCGGTGGCCGCCGGCTCATCGCTCGGTGTATTCGTAGGGGTTGCCGTGTCCGTCGGCGTCTCGGCAGGGGTTGCTGTGTCCGTCGGTGTGGATGTCGCTGTTGGCGTGGGTGTATCGGTGGGAGTCGGCGTAGGCGGGGCCAGGCAGACGCCAGGTGTGAAGGTGAGCATTTTCGTATTGGTGGCCGCCTTCATCTGGATGCGCAGGGACGCATCGGGGTTGAAGGCGCCCGTGATGGTATAGGTGAAGAGATCGCTGGCGCCATTGCGGATGCCCTCGCTAACCACATTGAACTTGATGGAGCGGAACGGGTTGTTGGTGAGGTTCTGCACCGTGTACTCGCGTTCACCGGGTGAGGTATAGGTGCTCTTATTGGCAGGCGTAGTGACGGTCACGCCGGCCGGCACCTCAATGGCGACGTAACTCAGCGCTGGCGAGCAATTGACTGTTATCCGCCAGGTGAGGGTGGTCGTATTGTCCCCGTTGTCCACGGCGCTAAAGAGTTCGACCTGGAAACAATCGACGCTACAAGTGGGAGAACCCTGGATAAGCGGTGCGGTCGACATAGCCGCCTTGGTTACTGATGCACCTGTATTGGCCAGCATGAGCAGGCCAATGCATATCAAGACTGCGCAGGCCAAAAGGGTTCTAAATTTGAAGACCATACCTACCCCCGCCTTTTGGATAAGATTATCATTTACCAGTCAACCTCGTTTTGCGATGAACAGTGGCATTTCGATTGAACCACAAATGAGCCACCAACATAACCCGCTGAGCGGGAGAAAAAGCGCGAGAAAAAGCGGGAATAGGTGTGATATAATAGAGCAGACGTGCTTTCCGACTGCCCGAGCGGCAGATGTGCCTATTCTGAAAACAGACCGTAGATTCGCTGGGGCCCAGGGGGCACTCCGGCGGATTGGCGTGGAGCAAAATCTGCGTGCTCTGCGGATCGATTTCCATCATTATCTGTATCAGCAGGACATCACGTTTCTTCTGAAAATAGACCGCAGATTCGGCTGGTGCGGCGGACTGGCGTGGGTCAAAATCGGTGAAATCTGCGCAATCTGTGGCTCGATTTCCATCTTGTATCAGTGGGTGTGGCCCCTGGCGCCCGTTTCAGAATGGGGGGGGGTGGCAATGGATGCAGATCTCTCTTTTGGCCGTTGGCTCAAACGGCGCCGGCGCAGCCTCGGCCTTACGCAGGCTCAACTGGGACAGCAGATAGCGTACGCCGGCTCGACCATCCGCAAGGTCGAGGCGGATGAGCTGCGCCCTTCCCGCCAGTTGGCTGAAAAGCTGGCCGAGGCGTTGGGCATTGCGGCTGAGGAACAGGCCGCCTTTCTTCGTTTTGCCAGAGACGAGCCGGGTGGCGAGGTGGTGCCCGTGCCCATCCAGGTCGCCACCCGACCGGCCCAGATGCCGCCACCGCCCTTTCACGCTCTGCGTTTGCCCCTCACCACGGGAAATCTGCCACGGCCGCGCGACCCGCTCATCGGGCGTGAGTGGGAGGTGATGGCTGTGCAGAGTTTGCTGTTGCGTCCGGGTGTGAGCCTGGTCACCTTGACGGGGCCGGGTGGCGTGGGCAAAACACGCCTGGCCTTGCAGGTGGCCGCCAACTTGCTCGACCACTTTGCCGAGGGGGTCTGCTTCGTCCCGCTGGCAGCGCTTGACGACCCGGCGCTCGTGCTCCCGACCATCACCCAGACCGTGGGTGTGCGCGAAACGGAAGGAGATCCCCTGCCGGCGAGCCTCCAGGCGGCGCTACGCGACCGGCAGATGCTGTTGGTGCTGGACAACTTTGAGCAGGTCGTGCAGGCCGCGCCGCTGCTCAGCGAGTTGCTCGAGGCTGCCCCGCAGCTCAAGGTGCTGGCGACCAGCCGCGTGGTCTTGCGTCTGCGGGGCGAGCATGTCTATGCTGTGTCTCCACTGGCCCTGCCCAACCTCCATCCCGGCGCAGGCCAGACGCTGGCCCCAAGTAAGGCAGCGGAACGCATCACTCACTCGCCAGCTGTGCAGTTGTTCGTGGAACGGGCCCAGGCGATACAAATGGACTTTGTCATCACGGAGGAGAATGCTCCCCTTATCACCGAGCTCTGCCACCGTCTGGATGGCCTACCGCTGGCCATCGAGTTGGCGGCAGCCAGAGTCCATCTGCTCTCGCCCCAGGCGATGCTGGCGCGGCTGGCATACCCACTGAAATTCCTCACCGGCGGTGCCCGGGACGCACCCGCTCGGCAACAGACAATGCGGGCAACCCTGGCCTGGAGCTATGCCTTGTTGACGCCAGCAGAACAGACCTTGTTGCGGCAGTTGGCGATCTTTGTGGGCGGCTGCACGTTGGATGCAGTGGAGGCCGTCTGTAACGCCGATGGTGCGCTGCCGGACGTGGTAGAGGGGCTGGCCTCTTTGCTTGACCACAGCCTGCTGCAACAGCAAACAGAGGTGGCGGATGAGCCGCGGTTTGGGCTGCTGCGCGTGATCCGCGAATATCTGCTGGAGCGGCTGGCCGAGAGTGGCGAAATGGAGGTGGTGCAGCGGCGACATGCCGCCTATTATCTGGCGCTGGCAGTGGAAGCGGAGCGCCACTTATGGCGAGACAACATAGCTACCTGGCTGGATCGGCTAGATAGGGAACACGATAACCTGAGAGCGGCGCTCACCTATTACATTTCGCCTGCCGAGGGGGCAGAACCCGGTTTGGAGATGGCTGGGTGCCTGTGGCGGTTTTGGGACATCCGCGGCTATTTCAGCGAGGGGCGCAGTTGGCTGGAAAAAGCGCTGGCCCGTCGAGAAGAGGCGCCCCCGGCCAGCCGCTGGTTAGCCCTTCATGGAGCTGGCAATCTGACCTATGATCAGGGGGAGTATGAGACCGCCAAACGCTATTACGCTGAGAGTTTAGAGCTATTACGTGAATTGGAGGATCCACGCGGCGTTGCGAACTCTTTGATGAATTTGGGGAACGTGGCGTTGATACAAGGGGAGTGTGAACAAGCGATTGCCTTTACGGAGGAGGCGCTCGCTATCCATCGCCAGTTAAACAACCCGATCGGGATTGGCGCGGCCCTCAACAACCTGGCCGTCATCGCATTGCGCCAAAGCCGTTATGATCAGGCAGAAAGCTTGAACAGAGAGAGTCTGGCCATCTACCAGGAGTTAGGGGATGAACGGGGGATCGGGTGGGCGCTCCGCCGAATGGGAACGATTGCC
>JAHDWG010000313.1 GCA_023384495.1 Caldilineaceae bacterium | reverse complement strand
GAATCCGGCGCTACCAAGTGCTCTGGCAGAGACCACCATACGACGGTCATTGCCGTTAAGACAGGAGAAGTAGCCATGCCCAGCACACCATTCCGCCAGCGTAGCGGCACACACACTTATTTGTGCTGCGGGTTCATCCTTTTATTCTTGGGCTTCTATCTGTGGTGGTCCCCATCGCTCTATGCCCAACAACCAAGCGCAACGCAGCTTTTCCTACCCCTTGTTGCAGGCGGCGCCGGCCAACCGGACGAAGCGCCCCAACTGAGCAGCATCCAGTTGATCAAACAGGCCGAGATCGCCGGCCAGCTCACCTATGAGCAAGGGTTGGTGCACCGGGTGCAGGCGGTAGTGGGTGACCCCGCGCTGCCCGCCAAGTATGTGGGCGACGACCGCGGGCTGGACGGCTCCACCACGCTCGCCGAAGCGGTGGCCCAGTTCGACACGCTCAGCAAACCCACCCAGGATGCCCTGCGCCCCTACCTGTTGCCGCCCTCGGCCGTGGGCAGTTGGCTCGCTCAATCCGAGGCAAACGCTGCCGGTGTCGACAACGCCGAGCAAGAGTGGGACACGGTCGAAACGGCCAATGGCAAGGTGAAGGTCTGGTATCGCACCGCGACGGCCAGCCATGGGGCGCGGGCTGTCGCCATTGCGCGCGCCATCGACCAGAAGATCTGGCCGGCGCTCACCGGGTTGATGCGCGAGCCGCTGCCCGATTGTGGCGCTTCGTGTCGCGCCGGTGGGGGTGACAGCCGCATCGACATCTATCTCACCAATGTGCGCCGTAGCTACACGCAGCCTTTCACCTGTTGCGACGCCTCGTCGGGCTTTGCCATCATGCGCGCCGATGCTTCGTTCCCCTACATTGCGCGGGCGCTCATGTATATCATCCAGTTCAGCTATCCGGTGGACAGCTTTGAGGAATACCGCTGGCTCATGCACGCCTCGGCGCAATACGCCATGCACTACGTCTACCCGGCGGCCAACGAGGACCCCGACTATCCGGCGCGCCATGAAGAACACGCCAAAGCCGGTGACTTTCTCTACCGCACCCTCTATCCACTCGAGACGGTGGACGACGGCCACGAGTATGGGGCCTATCTGCTCTTCTATTGGATCGATGACCCGTCTACGCTGCCGGACGTGTGGGAGGCCGCTGCCAACCCCAACAGCCTGGCGGTGATCAACGACCAGCTCTACAACGGCTTTCAAGAGATGTGGCCCAAATTTGCCGTGGACAACTGGAATCGCGAACCGGTGGATTATTACAAACGAAACGATGAGCTGGCGATTGGCCCCGAAAGCATCGAAGATTTTGCAATGAGCGCACCGGGGACCGAAGAATTTGTCATCGACATCCCACGGCTGACATCGTATTATTTTCGCTTTACCTTTCCCAAGCGCTCACTCAAGCGGATCGCCGTCTACAATCCGATTGCCGGCGCCGGCGAGCCAACGGGCGCGTTGTGGGCGATTATGAAGATCGACGGAACCTGGCGCGCCCCCCAAGATTGGAGCGACCGCAGCCACGAGGTTTTCTGTCGCGACGAACCCAATCAGAACTTGGAAGAGCTGATCCTGGTGTTGGCCAACAGCGAGTGGGAAGATCGAAACCACACCGTAAAAACAGATATGGGCAGCGTGCGCGTCTCACCCGATTGTGGCGGGTTGCTGACGGGAACCTTCACCGTGCGCGATACGGCGCAAACCCAACACCCCAGCGGCGCCCGCGCCAACCACGACCGCACCACCGTGGTCAATGTCCGGCTACGCTATGTGGAAGAGGAGAACGAGTATCAGGACGCCGGCTCGACTTATACGCACAGTGGCTCCGTCTACGGCGAGGGCCGTTCGACCACCACCGGCGAGCTTGGCTATGTCATTGAATACACCGAGAGCGGTTCCGGCGAGTTCACCCAGGATGGCACACAGATCAAGGGCAGCGTCCACTACAATGATGAACCGGGCGAACAGGACGGCGCCTGGGTCGGAGCCAAAATCCGCCTGCGCAAGACCGGCTCGACCACCTACTATCCCAGTGGCTTCGTGGTCCCCATCGATGCCGAGGAGACAATGACGCTGCTCTGCAACGACCCCACCGGCGTGCGGGGCGTGCGCAACGAGAACGGCGTCTTTGACATGACATGCAGCGCAGAGTGGCGCAACGATGTTGGCAGCGGTCGCCTCACCGTCACCGGCTCGCTGCGGCTGGAGTAGGCGCATCTCCCCCGGCCCGAAAGTCACCCACCTCGGCGCCGGGGAGCGCCGCCAGCAGATCCGCCGTACGCAGGATGATCGCCACGCCGCGCACACCGGCGCCGAGCGAGAGTTCGTCCTGCGCCAGCACGCTGCGGTCGATGAGGACGCGCACCGGGCGGGGCAACCCGAAGGGGGCCACCGCCCCAAGCGGATAGCCGGTCACGGCCAGCACCTCGGCTTCGGTGGCCGTGGTGAGCCGAGACTGGCCCAAGTAGCCGCGCAGCGCCCGCCAGGCTATTTGCGCCGGGCCGGCCATGAGCACCATGCCGTACGCATCCGCCCCCAGCCGAAAGAGGATGCTGCGCACCACCTGTTCGGGCTGCTGGCCGCGCTCGCGGGCGGCCTGCTCCAGCGAAGTCACTGGGCCGGCGTGATAAAAGACGCGATGAGGAATCTGCAATGCGGCCAGCGCCTGGGCCACGGGTGGGGTGTCGCTCATCGTGATTTTAGTTTCGCACACTCACCATGAGCGCTCGCAGCCGTCGCCGCCACGGTGTGCTGTCCATGCGTTCGATGGCGAGCATAGCGCTGACCAGCACCAGCGCGCCCCCCATCCACTGGACTGCGCTCAGCCGCTCATCGAGAAAGAGCACCGACAACACCACAATGCCCAGCGTCTGCAACGGCCAGAGCAGCGCGATCTGCCCGCTGCCGATGCGCCGGATGGCGGCGAAAAGCGCCAGCCGGGCAAAGTAGGTGCTCACCACGGCGAGGATGATGATCACCAGCCAGCCAGTGGGGCCAGGTTCCGACCAGTTTGCCCCCTGGGCCAGCCACCAACCGGCAATCACCAGCGTCGTAAACACCGTCAAATAGAGCGTCACCGTGCGCGCATCATAGCTGGAAAGCCACCACTGCACCAAAACCAGTTGCAATGCGTAAAGCAGCAACGACAACCCTAGCAGCAACAGCCCAAAGGGGGCCACCGACCCGCCCGCGCCCACCAACAGATAGATGCCGGCCATTGCAAGCGCCAGCCGCGCCAGATGACGCCCGGTGATCCGTTCCCCGCCCAATGCCAATAGCAACAACACAACCAGCGGTTGTGTCGACTTGATGATGGCAGACATTGAGGCGTCGACAAAGGCGAGCGACCAGAAGAAGCAGCAGATTTCAACGCCGCTCACCAGCCCGATCACCAGCAAGCGCCAGAAGCCGCCGCGATCCACCTGAAAGCGGACCCGGTCGAAGAGCGCCAGTGTGCCGAGCAGCAACGCGCTGGCGATGAGCAGCCGCGCCAGCAACAGGCTGATAGGGTCCATGCCCCCGACCACCGCGCCGCGCACCAGCGGGGTCACGATCGCGCTGGCCAGGGTGGCGGCCAGCGCCAACGCCCAGCCTAGCCAATGGCTGCGGGTGGTATCCGCATTGTCGGGGGCCGGCGTTGTGGTTACCCCCGGCGTTGTTCCCGGTGTTGATCCCAAAGAGGCATTCATGTAGGCATGAGCCACCATTCAATAGCGGGCAAGTTGATGCGGCCAGCTTAACACCAGCGGCATGCTTTGTCAACCAAACCATCTTGAGAGGGTGTGTCCAGGATCTAGGGCAGTATAGGTGACAGTCACTTTTGAAGTGACTGTCACCACACAGAAGCACCCATCTTGAGAAGCCATTACGGTGGGCTTGGAACCTTCCGCTCGTTCCAACATCGTGGTAAACTATGCCAAGCCGCCGCAAGTATGAACGCAAGGCAAATGGTAGTCCGGACAACTCGCCAACAGGAATGGCCGCGCCGTAACTGGTTTGCTGACCATGCACCGCAAAATCATCCACCTTGACCTGGACGCCTTTTTCTGCGCTGTGGAAGCGCTGCGCGACCCGTCGCTCAATGGCAAGGCCTTTGCCGTGGGTGGGCGGCCCGAGGAGCGGGGTGTGGTGGCGTCGTGCTCGTACCCGGCGCGGCGACGGGGCGTCCATTCGGCCATGCCCATGAGCCAGGCGTTGCGCCTCTGCCCGGGCCTGCTGATCGCGCCGGCCCGCCATACGGTCTATCGGGAGATGTCGCGTCAGGTCATGGCCCGGCTTCATGCGTTGACCCCCCTGGTGGAGCAACTCTCCATCGATGAGGCATTTTTGGATGTGACCGCACTGGCCGAGCCGGGCGAAACGCTGGCGCAGCGGCTCCAAGCCGCCATCAACAGAGAGTTGAAGCTCCCTTGTTCGTTGGGGGTGGCGACGAACAAGCTGATCGCCAAGATCGCCAACAACGTGGGCAAGGCCGCCGCCACCGGCGATGCGCCGCCCAACGCGATCACGGTCGCGCCGGCCGGGCAAGAGGCCGCATTTCTCGCTCCCCTGCCTGCGGATGCGCTCTGGGGTGTCGGCCCCAAGACCGCCGCCCGGCTGGCTGAATTGGGCATCCAGACCATTGGCGATCTGGCGCGCTGGCCTGAGGCCGACCTGGCGCGCCGCTTTGGCAAGCATGGCGCTGATCTGGCGCAACACGCCCGCGGGGTAGACCAGCGCCCCGTCATCACCCAGCGCGAGGCCAAGTCGATCAGCTCGGAAACGACCTTTGCCCGCGATGTGGTCGACGGCGCCGAACTGCGCCGTGTGCTCCAAGCGCAGGCGGCGGAGGTGGCCGGCTCGCTGCGCAAGAAGCAGCTCTTTGGGGCGACGGTCAAGCTCAAGGTGCGCTGGGCCGACTTTACCACCATCACCCGACAGGTCACCCTGGCGCAGCCCACCGACGACGACGGCCCCCTCTACGCGGCGGCCAATCGACTGCTCGGCAACGTCTGGCGTGGCCAGCCCGTGCGCCTGGTCGGCGTGGGCGTCAGCGGGCTCTCCAGCGGCGCCCGCCAGCTCAGCCTGTGGGACAAACCCGACGAGCGCGCCGAACGGTTGGCGCAGGCGATCAAAACGCTGCGCGCCCGTTTTGGCGCTGACGCCATCCAGCGCGCCGGTGAACTGACCGCGCTCGACGACATCTGACGTTTGACGGATCACGCACAACGCCGCCGCTTGTTCACGCACCATCTACACTGCGATTGCATTCAAAACGCAAATCTCAATGAATTTCTAATGACCAATCTCCAATCACCTACACCCATCGCGCAAGCCCCGCCGGCCTTTCACATCATGCTCAAGCCGCGCGGCGCCGTCTGCAATCTGGACTGCAAGTATTGCTACTTTCTGGCCAAAGAGATGATGTACCCGGGCAGCCGGTTCCGCATGGCCGATGCGCTGCTGGAGGAGTACACCAAGCAATACATTGCGGCGCAGCGCGTGCCCGAAGTCACCTTTGGCTGGCAAGGGGGCGAGCCAACGCTTATGGGGTTGGACTTTTTCCGGCGCGCGGTGGCCTATCAGCAGAAGTATGCCCCACCGGGCACACGCATCCTCAACGCCTTTCAAACCAACGGCACGCTCATCGACGATGAGTGGTGCCGCTTTTTCAAAGAACATGGCTTTCTCGTTGGCCTGAGCATCGACGGCCCGCAGCCGCTGCATGACTTTTACCGTGTGGACAAGGGCGGCCAGCCCACCTTCGGCAAGGTGATGCGCGCGCTGGAGCTTCTGCAGCAACACGGGGTCGAATACAATACGCTCACCACACTTCATGCCGCCAATGTGGGCCACCCGCTCGCCGTCTATCGCTTTTTGCGCGACGAAGTGGGGACCCAGTTCATGCAGTTCATCCCCATTGTCGAGCGCGACAACGAGACCGGCTATCAGGAGGGGGACCGCGCCACCGACCGCTCGCTCACGGGCAAGCAGTACGGCGACTTTCTCATCGCCATCTTTGACGAATGGGTGCGCCGCGACGTGGGGCGCATCTTTGTGCAGATCTTCGATGTGGCGCTGGCCGCCTGGATCGGCGAGCCGCCCGGTCTCTGCATCTTCTCTGAAACCTGTGGCAATGCGCTGGCCATGGAGCACAACGGTGATCTCTTCTCATGTGATCATTTTGTCGAGCCCAAATACAAACTTGGCAACATTCAAGAGATCCCCCTGTTGGACCTGGTGGGGCTGCCCGAGCAGATCCAGTTTGGCCGCGACAAGCGAGACACGCTGCCGCGCTATTGCCGTGAGTGCGAGGTGCGCTTTGTTTGCAACGGCGGTTGCCCCAAAGACCGCTTCATCACCACGCCCGACGGCGAGCCGGGGTTGAACTATCTCTGCGAGGGCTTCCGCGCCTTTTTCAACCACATCGACCGCCCCATGCGCATCATGGCGGCGGAACTGCGCGCCCGCCGCCCACCCGCCAACATCATGCGCATCCTGGCGCAGGAGGAGGCGCAGGCCCGCCAGTGGCAGACGAGCGTGGGCCGCAACGACCCCTGCCCGTGCGGGAGCGGTAAGAAGTTCAAGGCCTGTCACGGGCGGCGGACGAATTGAGTGAATTTGCCATCTTACGCAAAAATCAGGACGACACAACCGAAAGGAGAAAGCATGACGCACGAATCCATCCGCGTTGGCGTGATCGGCGCCGGCGCCAACACCCGCCTGCATCATATCCCCAAGCTCCAGGCCATTGCCGGCGTGGAGGTGGTCAGCGTCTGCAACCGCAGCCGAGCATCGTCCGAACGGGTCGCACAGGAGTTCAACATCCCCAAGGTGTATGACCATTGGTGGGAGCTGGTCGAGGCGGACGACACCAATGCCATCGTCATCGGCACCTGGCCCTACATGCACAAAACGTTGACGCTGGCCGCGCTGGCGGCGGACAAGCACGTGCTCTGCGAGGCGCGCATGGCCATGAACGCTGCCGAGGCCGAAGAGATGCTGGAGGAGGCGCAGGCCAGGCCGCATCTGACGGCGCAGATTGTGCCCTCCCCCTTCACCCTGCGCGTGGACAAGACGGTCAAACGGCTGATTGCCGAGGGGTATCTGGGTGATCTGCTCGCCATTGAAGCACGCGCCGGCAGCCAGTTCCTCAACCCCGACGCCCCGCTCCACTGGCGGCAGGACATGGACCTGAGCGGCTTCAACGTGATGACGATGGGCATCTGGTATGAGGCGTTGTTGCGCTGGGTTGGTGAGGCGACCCAGGTTGTGGCCCTGGGCAAGACTTTTGTCAAGTTGCGACGCGACGAGGCCACCGGGGTGATGAAGCCGGCGCGCGTTCCCGAGCACATCACCGTGCTGGCCGACATGGCCTGCGGCGCCCAGTTGACGCTCACCATCTCCGCCGTCACTGGCCTGGCCGGGGCCGACGGCGTCTATCTCTTTGGCAGCCAGGGTACGCTTTATTTCAGCGGCGGCAAGCTCTTTGGCGGGCGCAAGGGCGACGCCGCGCTGCAAGAGATCGACATCCCCGCCCATGAGGTGGGGGGGTGGCGCGTCGAGGAGGAGTTTGTCAACTCCATCCGCGGACAAGAGACAATCACCCACACCAGCTTTGCCGATGGCGTCAAATACATGCAATTCACTGAGGCCGTGGCGCGCAGCCGGGCCGAGGGGCAGGCCATCGCGCTGCCGTTATAGCAAGAAGAAAGCGCCTTCACAGTTATTTTGAGCTCTGTTTGAAAACTGGACTCAATCGAAGCGGTAAGTTTCTTGGCAAAGTCCGGTTTTCACTGTCGGCAACCGCCGACCATGACACGCCCGGTGTGTATCGCTGTGTCGCTGATTTTCGTGTTTTCATCTCCGTCACAGCGTCACACCGAGGCGACCGCGTGTCAATTGGAAGTCGATGTTACCCTGTTGATAGAGCCTGGGCGTGTATTCACGCTGAAGCGTGCGCACCAGCAGATCCAACAGTTGCTCGACCCACCCTGTCGCATCGCCGGTGAGCGCGCTGTCCAGATCGTCGCCATAGAGCGCCGCCACCACCGGTTCCGCTGTCACCTGCACCACGGGCACAAGCGGGTGGGTCTGCATGGGCTGCGCCCCCACCGCGGCCAGGATCACCTCCACGCCCGTGGCGGCCAGGCCGGTGAGCGTCTCGACCCAGTGCTCGGTGGGTGTCTCCATCAGGTGGAAGCCGGCCGCGCGCAGCGGTTCGCCATAGCCCAACGACGGCAACACCGCCGGCGCAGAGAGCACCTGGTCACGATAGGCGGGGGCCGAGAGCAGACCCGTGTTCTCCGGCGCCACCACAGTCCCGCCCGCCTTGACCACCATCTTGGTCAGGCGCGCCAGTTGCCCGGCCAGCCGCTCGTCCACCGGCCCATCGCTGAGGATGCCCAGCCGCATCGCCTCGAGCCCTGCCTGCTCTTGCGTCGGCGGGTCGTCGGCGGCCAGCTCCTGCCGGAACCACGCTTCGGCCTTCTCCATCACCTTCTCGATGCCGCCATCCAGTTGGATGCTGGCCCAGCCCAGCCGTTCCAAATCGATGCCCAGCTCGGCCGCGGCGTGGCGATAGTGGTCGTTGTGCGTCTTTTCGCAGCCATGCTCCATGAGCAGACAATGTTTGACCAGCGGGTGGGTGACATAGCCGAGCAGGGTGCGTGTCTGCATCTCTTCCGACGGGCCGGCGTTGTTGCCGCAGCCCTCGGTGTGGGCCAGCGCCACAAAGCGCGCAAGCTGCTGATCTTGCCCGACGCCCCGTTTGTTGAGGCGGAAGGCGGTCATGTTCGCCACCTGGCCGGCGCAGAGGCTGGTGGGCAGGATCAGCCCGATCTGCTCGCTGGCGCGGCGCCCATTGCTCCGCCACAGCCGCAGCGACACGTTGGGTACGGTCACATCATCCTGAATGGGGATGGGCGCGCCGGTGGGCTGCGGGGCATGGAGCAGGGCGTCCAGGTTGCTCGTGTCGGTCTGCGGCCAGTTGCGCCAGACCTGCACCTGGGCGTGGCCGGCGCGCTCGCCCACGCTCTGCTCGCCCGACGCCACGCGCAACGTCAGGGCCAGCGTCTGGGCGCCCAGTTCATCCATGGGGACGC
>JAHDWG010000312.1 GCA_023384495.1 Caldilineaceae bacterium | reverse complement strand
CATGTCGATCAGCCGGTCGACGAAGAATAAGCGGCTTTCGTACATCTTCTCGTGGACGATGACGGTGCCCTGCGCCTGGGTGGCGGTCACCAACGCAATACTCATCAAATCCGGCGGAAAGTGGGGCCAAGGGCCATCATCGATCTTGGGCACCGCGCCCCCAAAATCCGGGCGGATGTGTAGCTCCTGTGCGGCATCCACCACCAGCGTGTGGGCGTCGGTGGCCGGCGCGGTGGGGTCGTGTTCCAGCCGTATCTGCACCCCAAGTCGCTTTTCAAAGACCATGCGGATCATGCGGATGTGTTCGGGGATCACCCCGGCGATGCGCAGTTCGCCGGGTGTAATCGCGCCCAGGCCGATAAAGCTGCCCACCTCGACAAAATCAGGACTAATGTAAAACTCACCCCCGTGCAGCCGTTCCTGGCCGTGAATCACTAGCGTGTTCGTTCCGCTTCCCTCAATGGGGCAACCCATTGTGGTCAGAAGTTGGCAGAGATCTTGAATGTGCGGCTCACAGGCGGCGTTGCGTAGGATGGTTACGCCTTGCGCCAGCGAAGCGGCCATGATGGCGTTCTCGGTGGCGGTCACCGACGCCTCATCGAGCAGGATGTCGCTGCCCTTTAGCCGATGGTCGGCGCGCAGTTCAAATTTGCCGTTGCTGCTCAGCCTGGCCCCCAGTTCCTCAAAGACCTGGATATGGGTGTCAATCCGCCGGCGACCAATGCTATCACCCCCAGCAGAAGACTGGACGCCAAAGTGCTGAAAGCGAGAGAGCAGCGGCCCCATCACAGTCAAAGAGCCGCGAATCTGCGCAAACAGCTCTGGGTCGGGGGTTGTGCTATCGGCGTCGCGTGCACAGAGGGTCACACGGTTTCCCTGTTCCTGTACCTCGACGCCCAACCCGCGCAAAAGGCTGAGCATGGTGCGCACATCTTCGATCTGAGGCACATTGTCGAGCGTAATCGTGTCGTCGGTCAGCAGGCAGGCGGAAAGCAGGGGCAACGCAGCGTTCTTGTTGCCAATGGGGCGGATCGTCCCCTGGATAGGGTGACCCCCCTCGATGCGAAATGAGTTCATCGAACAGTCCTTGATTTCATTCAGTGAATAGCTGGTAATCGGGTAACGGCGCATCAGACAAACGCCACCCCTTTCATGCCGGTTCCGGTTTGGCCCGCGCCGCTTTATCATGAAACCTTCTTCGAACTGGCGGCGCAACCAAAGACGTCGATATCTTTGGGTCTTTGGGTCATGGGCGGCGGCGCCGGGCAACGCGGTCGTCGTCTGATTCTAGCCCGACGTTGCATAGCCGTCAACCTACACACCTTTGGGGCGACGCGCAGGACGATGGTCAGGTGACAGTCATCTCACAGGTTCCCGCCTTTTGGGCGAGGGTTATCCGCCACAGTATACTATAGCCTGCAAGCTCAAAGCCGCCAGCAAGGCTTTCAATCGATGCTGTGATGCGCATGTGTGATTTTGCAACCATAGGCGCCCATGATGATGCACCCCAGGGCGCGCCCGCGCCGCACCAAACCCCAAGGCCAACCCACCCGTGGCAAGACGGGGCGCAACCGTCTGCGCCGCGTCGATAACTTTCTGCTCCGCTACGACCCGGCCCTCCTTGCCCGCCAGGATGGGATATGGGACGATGCGCTCTTTGTCGACCTGGGCTACGGGGCCGAGCCGTTCACGACGCTGGAGAGCGCAGCGCGTTTTCGACGTGTCAACCCCCACCTGCGCGTACTGGGGGTAGAGATCGACCCGGCGCGTGTGGCCACAGCCCAACCCTACGCCGACGACTGCACCCACTTTCGACATGGCGGCTTTAATCTGCCGCTGGCCGCGGACACAGATGGCCGTTGCGAACGCGCTCGCCTGATCCGCGCCTTTAATGTGCTGCGCCAATATGACGAGAGCCAGGTCGCCGCGGCCTATGCCCTGATGGCGCAAGCGATGATGCCCGGTGGCCTGCTCATCGAAGGCACCTCCGATCCGCTGGGGCGGCGTTGGGTGGCGTGGCTCATGCGGGCAGCGGGGCAAGCCGCGGGGGCTGGCTGGCAGACGGAAGGGCTGGTCTTTAGCGCAAGCTTTCAGGCCCCGTTTGACCCCAGCGACTTTCAGGCAGTGTTGCCCAAGCGCCTGATTCACCGGGTCGTGGAAGGCGAGCCAATCTACACATTTTTTGCCGAATGGAAGCGGGCTGCAAAGGAGACAGTCGCCTGGCGCGCCTGGGGAGAACGCACCTGGTTTGTGGCGACCGCCGAGCGGCTGGCCGAAGCCGGCTATGCCATTGACCTGCGCCGTCGTTGGCTGCGCACAGGTTACTTGATTTGGAAGGACGCCGGATAAAAGTCGACCTCGCCAGGCTGTGGCGGCGCCGTGTGTGGGGCCAGCCCATCCGGCCCTTCGATCAGTGCAGCGAGCAGCGCCAGGGTCAGTTGCTTGGTGGGCAGTTGGACCGACTCATTTTCCAATACGGGGCCGACACAGGCCGGGCAACCGTGCGTACATGGGCATGACTGAACCAACGTCCGCGCAGCAGCCAACAAGGCGTTATGTTGCTCGTAGAGCCGGGCGCTAAACCCCAGGCCCGCCAACGCCTGCTCATAGACGAATATCGTGGGGCGCGCCGGTGCGGCTATGACCGGCGTTGCCTCTTGCGCAGACCGCGACGGGTCGTCGGCGCGCACTACATGGACGCCAATGTCCTGCGGGTCGCACATGAGGTGGAGCGGGGCCAAATTACCCAGCGCATAGGCCAGCCCGTCCATGCCGGTGTGGACGCGCACGGTCGATTCCAGCCGTCGGTGGCAACTGCGACAGAGGAGGGTGAGGTTCTGCAACTGGTTGGCGACCAGAAAGTGTTCATTCAACCCCACCACATAGCCAAAGGTGCGAAACGGTATCAGGTGGTGGACATCGTGTTCACGGCCGGGCGGTTCGGGCGCGCTGCAATGGCTGCACCGGTAGCCGTCGCGCGCCCGAACCCGCGCCCGCTGCGCCTGCCAGTTTGGCCCGTAGTCATTGGGCGAATCGTACCACTGGCCGGCGGCCTCCAACGCCCGTTGTGCGGCGGGCGAAATCGTTAGCCAGTAGGCTGTGGTTTCCATTATCTGCGGCGGATAGTCGAGCGGTTGCACGCCCAGGTTTTCGTGGGTGTAGCGTTTGATGCGGCGAAAACCGGTGATTTGGGATTGGACGCGCACGTCACCGTGGCCCACCGATAGCCCTGCCTCCGCCCGCTGCTCGTGTTCGGCGAGGAGATCAATCGTCATCTCGCCGGCGGCTTCGGTGTAGTAGTCCACCGTAATCGGCGCCACGTGCGCCACGCGTTGCTCCAGGTCGAGTTGTTCGACGTGAAAGCTGCGCCCCTCGTGAAAATAGATGGCGCCACTGTGCAACAGACGGATGGCGCCGGCCACATCGAGCTGCCCAATCACCGTTGGCGCTGCGCCGGCGGATTGGGCCTGGATGGTCACCGAGTCGCTGCCGCTGGTGCGCAGCCCAATCCGCCGCGCCGGGTAGCCCTCGCCGCTCCAAAAGAAGCGCTGGTTGTGGCGCCGCACATCGCCCTGTTCGGCCAGCAGTTGCAGCACGTCTGCTGTGTAGGGGGAGGCCCCAAACCGCTCGCCCTGGGCAAAGGGCGCCTCAAACGCGGCGCAGCGAAGCTGGTCCACCAGGATCATGAGATTGTCGGGGTTGACCAACGCCTGTTCGGGCGAGCGTTCGAAGAGAAACTCTGGGTGCCGGATCACATATTGGTCGAGCGCGCCGCCGGTGGCGACCAGGATGGCGAGCGCGCCGTCGTCGGGCCCGGTTGCGGTTGCGCCATCGCGCCCGGCGCGGCCAATCCGCTGCCAGGTGGCGGCAATCGTGCCCGGGTAGCCGCAGAGGATCGCGGCCTGGAGGCGCCCGATGTCGATGCCCAACTCCAACGCATTGGTGGCCACTACCGCGCGCACGGCGCCGCTGCGCAGCTCGTCTTCGATGGCGCGGCGTTCGGCGGGCAGATAGCCGCCGCGGTAACCGCGAATCGCGGCCTGTGGGGTCGAAGCAGCCTCCCGATCCCACATAGATGCCCCGTCGTGGGCCAGGCGGTCGCGCAGATAGGTGAGCAGCACCTCAGTGGTCAGCCGGGCGCGGGCAAAGACGATGGTCTGTACGCCACCGAGCACGCAGCGTGCGGCCAGCGCTTGCGCCTCGAGCATACTGCTGCGGCGCAAGCCTCGCTCGGCGTCGTAGAGCGGCGGGTTGTAGAGGATGACCTGTCGCTCGGCTTGCGGCGCGCCATTTTCGCTGACCACGGTGACCGGGCGCTCGATGAGCTGCTCGGCCAGTTGCTGCGGATTGGCGATGGTGGCGCTGGCTGCAACAAACTGGGCGCGCCCGCCGTACAGCGCGCAGATGCGTTGCAGGCGGCGCAACACATTGGCGACGTGACTGCCAAAGACGCCGCGATAGGTGTGCATTTCGTCGATGACCACATAGCGCAACCCGGCAAAGAAATCAGCCCACGCCGTGTGATAGGGCAAAATCCCAGCATGCAGCATGTCTGGGTTGGTGAGGAGCAGCCGGGTATTGCGGCGAATTGTGGCGCGCTGACCCTCGGGCGTATCGCCGTCGTAGGCAGCGAAGGTCAGGCTGGCGTGTGTTGGGGACTGTACATGACGCCCGATAGCTGCCCGCCACTCGTTGAGTTCATCGAGTTGATCGTGGGCCAGCGCTTTGGTTGGGAAGAGAAAGAGGACGCGCGCATTGTGCTCGTGCAGCAGCGTGTGCAGAACGGGCAACGTGTAGCAGAGTGTCTTCCCGCTCGCCGTGGGGGTCGTGACGGCGAAGTCGGCGTTGCGCCAGGCCAGATCGAGCGCCTGGGCTTGGTGTAGATAGAGCGCGTCAATGCCACGGGCGTGTAGCGCAGCGCGGAGCAGCGGGTGTAGCTCGCTTGGGATGGGCGCAAAGCGGCCTGAGCGCGCCGGAACAGTCCGCCAAGCCATGACGTTGGACATAAAGGCTGTATCGCCGCGCAGGTCGCGCAGCAGTTCAGAGAGCGCCATCGAGAATGGATAGAGAGCAACTGTTTTCGGCGTGCATATCGCCTATGTTATGATCGGTTTGCGTCGAGCAGCAAAGTTAAAACCCGTTGCAAGGTGACAGTCACTTTCAGAAGTGACTGTCACCTTGCGTGTCGTCGGCCCGTCTGATTCTCGCCTTGATTCTACCGGAAGTAGAGAAAGAAGTCTATCGCGCTGGCGTGCGGTTTCATACCGTTTTGAGAGGGAGCATGATGGCCGAACAGCGACGAATCCATGTGGTGGTCAACCCAGCCGCGGGGCAAGATACGCCTGTGCTTGGTGTTTTCAATACGGTTTTTCGAGAGTGTGGAATAGATTGGGACATTTCGATCACCAAGCAGGCGGGGGACGCAGCAAGCCAGGCGCGGCGCGCGGCCGAGCAGGGCGCCGACATCGTGGCGGCCTATGGGGGTGACGGGACGGTGGCCGAGGTGGCCGCCGGCCTGATTGGCGCGGCGACGCCGATGGCGATCTTGCCTGGGGGGACGGCCAACGTGATGTCGGTGGAATTGGGCATCCCCGGCGACTTGGCCGCGGCCTGCCGTATCGCCTGTGACCCGGCCAGCGTGGTCCGCGCCGTGGATATGGGGATGGTCAATGGCCACCACTTCATGTTGCGCGTCGGGATCGGGTTTGAGGCGGCCATGGTCGAGAGCGCAGACCGTGAGCTAAAGAACAAACTGGGCGTCTTTGCGTATCTTTGGTCGGCGGTGCAGAACCTGAGCCAGCCCATCATGTCGCACTACCAACTCACCCTAGACGGCGCCCTTGTCGAGACCGATGGCATCACCTGTCTGATCGCCAATTCGGGCAACTTGGGGCAGAGCGGGGTCAATCTGATCCCCGACATCAACATTAGCGATGGTCTGCTCGATGTGATTGTGGTGCAACAAGCGAGCCTGAGGTCGCTCTTTGACATATTGGGGAGCATTACGGGCTTCAAGCAGGCTGTGGCCAATGGCGAACAGACCCCCTTACGCGCGCCGGGTGACGAGATCAGCGAGACGCTTCAGCACTGGAAGGCGCACACCGTATCGGTGGCCGCCGAACCGGTGCAGACCGTGCAATACGACGGCGAGGTGCTGGGGCAGGCGCATGTGCAGTGTGAGATATTGCCGGGGGCTGTGCGTGTGATCACGCCGGCAGGGTAGAGCGCAGCGCGCGGAATTGGGGGGTGATACCCAATCAATAGTGGCTCGGCGCTTTTTTGCCCATCAAACGTGAGAGCTTCTGTTGCGCCACTTTGGCGTCGACGCTTTCGGGCCACTCATCGAGATAAGGCGCCACTCGCCCGTTGACGGGAAGCCCGCGCCCATCGACAAACCCACGCGAACGGAGAAGATAGCGACGCTGTGCAAAGAGGGCGTCTTCGGCTCGGATCGTGCGCGCCGACCGTTGCATAAAGTAGCGGGCCACTGGCCAAATCCAACGGGGCGCCAGCCTGGCCGGCACATGATAGAGTTCGTGGATCAGGGTGCGGTCTGCGGCGAGCGGCGTCAGATGGCTTTCGATCACCATGCCCGCTCCCAGGCCCTCGTAGACTTCATTGCGTATTTGATAGGGTGTCGGCGCCCAGACCCGCGTCCTCGTCATCATGGTGCGCCTGAAGGGCAGCCGGTAGCCCAACTCCACCAGGTTGACATCGCCCTCTTTTCCCAGATGGACGCAATGGTTGAAGACTGTGGTGTGGTATTCCGCCGGGTGCAAAAAGTCGAGGTAGTTTTCTTGCACATGATAGACATCAGACTCAATGAGCACATCAAACCAAAATGAGCGCACACCAGTGGGCCGCGCCTGGCAGGGTGGCTCGTTTACATCCTCGACATTCCACGGCAGGCGCACCCAGAGCAGCAATCCATCATCGTATGCCAGATAACGGGGCAGCTTTAGCCCAGTGCGTTGCCGGCAGCGCCCGCCGTGAAATTGCCAGCCGTGCCACGGGCAGGTCAGCGCGCCGTCGGCAGCGACCGCCCCTTCACCCAGAGGGCCGCCCCAGTGCGGGCAGACAGCCGAGGCCGCCTGTACATGTACGCCGTCCTGGCTGCGCCAAAAGACAATTTCTTGGTCGGCAATGGTTTTAAGCAAGGTGTGACCTGGCCGTAATGTATTCCGAAAGGCCACCACATACCACTGGCCGTCGTGAATCCCGCTCCCGTTCAGTTGTTGATCACTCATCGGATATATCTATCGTCTCCTATCCACAAGGTATTTTCCCCTTTTTGCCAGCCACGAGTATCGATTGCTGACTCATTTTACAATCAATTCACGCGTCGTTATAATGCAGCTAATGCGCGTCGTTATGGTGAGCAAGGCGCTGGTGGTGGGCGCCTATCAACGAAAGGCCGAAGAGATTGCCCGGCTCGGTGTGGCGTTGACCGTGCTGACACCCCCTGCCTGGCGCGACCGTCGAGGTTGTCAAGTGACCCAGGCGCGGCACACCGACGGCTATACGTTGCGTGTGATCCCGATTCGTTTCAACGGCAACTTTCACCTGCACCACTATCCAACGCTGGCGCGCGAACTGGCCGAACTCAAGCCCGACCTCCTCCACATGGATGAAGAGCCGTACAACCTGGCTACCTGGCTTGGGTTGCGTGCGGCCCAACGGTCGGGCGCTGTGGGCCTCTATTTTACGTGGCAAAATCTTTATCGGCGTTATCCCCCTCCGTTCAGTTGGATCGAGCAGGTCAATTACCGCCGTGCGCCGGTGGCGATTGCAGGCAATCAGGATGCGGCGACTGTGTTACGGCGCAAAGGCTACCGCGGTGAGATCAGCGTGATTCCTCAGTTTGGCGTCGACCCCGTGTGGTTTGCGCCCGTGCATGCGCCACCTGAAGGCGGCTCGTTGCGCATCGGTTACGCCGGGGGGCTGTTGGCCGAAAAGGGAGTCGATCTGTTGCTGCGAGCGTGCGCGATGTTGCGCGGGGAATGGCGGCTTCAGATTGCCGGCGAAGGGGAACAACGGCAAATGCTGATCCAACTGGCTTATGAACTGGGGATCGCCGACCGGGTGAATTGGCGTGGCCGGGTCGACAGCACCGCTATGCCCGGTTTCTATCATGGGCTCGATGTGCTCGCCGCGCCCAGCCGCGCCACACCCACATGGAAGGAACAATTTGGCCGCGTGCTGGTGGAGGCGATGGCCTGTGGCGTCGCGGTCATCGGCAGCGATTCGGGCGAGATCCCGAATGTGATCGGCGACGCCGGATTGCTCTTTGCCGAAGGGGACGCAAGCGCGCTGGCTATGCGCTTGCAACGACTGCATGACTACCCTGAGGAGCGGCGCTGTTTGACGATGGCGGGCCGTGAACGGGTGTTGGCGCACTATACCATGACCGATGTGGCCGAGCGGACGGTAGCCGCCTATGCGCGGGCGCTTGCCCTTGCAACCACGCAGCGGGCTGTTTTATGAAGGTTGCCCTGGACGCGCAACTGCTCAGCACAGCGCAGAGTTATCGGGGGGCGGGTGTCAGTAACTACTGTCGCCATTTGGTCGAAGAGCTTGGCCGGCTGGCGGGCGATGGAACCGGTGATGAACTGACGGCGTTTGTAAGTGATCCCAGTTTTCAAACAAGCGGTGTTCGGCTTGAGCGCACGCCTGCCTATCTACAGAATCCATGGTTGCGCATTGCCTGGGAACAGGCGGTTTTGCCGCGGCGGCTGCGTCAACTAGGCGCGGATGTGGTGCACGGCCTGGTCAATGTGCTGCCATTGTGCGCCCAAACGCCCGGCGTCGTCACCGTGCATGACCTGAGTTTCTTGCGCCTGCCCGAAACCCTGCCCCCGGCCAAGCGCCACTATCTGGCGTGGCTTTGCCGGGCGAGTGTGCAGCGGGCGGCCCATGTCATCGCCGTCAGCGGGCAGACAGCCCATGACATTGGGCGCTTCTTTGGGGTGAGCGCCCGCAAGATCCATGTGATTCACAATGGGGTGGCCGAACACTTTCGCCCACAGGCCGACGAAGCCCTCAATGCGTTCCGGCGCGAGCGAGGTCTGCCGGCGCGCTTCATTCTCTATTTGGGCACGTTGGAGCCA
>JAHDWG010000311.1 GCA_023384495.1 Caldilineaceae bacterium | reverse complement strand
CTGACCACCCCCATCAGAAAGAGCGTGCGATACCCCCATGCCGCAATGATATAGCCGCCGGCCAGGCTTACCGAGGCAAAGGCCAGCGCCATCATCA
This sequence comes from Caldilineaceae bacterium, assembly GCA_023384495.1. Classification (GTDB taxonomy): domain Bacteria; phylum Chloroflexota; class Anaerolineae; order Caldilineales; family Caldilineaceae; genus CFX5. The sequence continues at coordinate 9,025 of JAHDWG010000311.1, read as the reverse complement.
TCGAGACGATGCCATAGGCTAGGGAACGCCAGCGCGCCGTAACCGTTTCCATTTGCAAAACCTGAAGCGCTGGCAGCCACATGGCCTCAAGCGCCATCATGCCAAGGCGGCCCAACCCGGCGGGCAGCCAGTGGACAAAGAGCACCAACGGCGCCAGGCTGGCGGCCATGCCCAATGTGGTTGCGGTCAGCGTCCACCGGTTGCTAAAACGGTGCGCCAGCGTGGGCACCAGCAGCGGGGCCAACATGGCGGTGAATTGACCGGCGCCGGTCAGCAGCCCAATCGCGGCCGGCGACAGACGCAGTTCTGTGTCCATATACGCGTTGCAAAAGGATTGACAGGTGGCGAACGCGGCGTGAGCCAGCACCACATGGATCACAATCAGCGTAACCCAAAGGCGAGGAAAGGGTGTCTCCGGGCTGCCGGCGTCCGCACTGCTCTTGATATCGATTGGCCCCAACCATAGCAGTGGGGCCAGCGCCACTATCCCCAAGACAGCTCCCACCCAAAGCGACCAACGATACGGCGCCGGGTCAGCCAGCGTATAGCCCATGAGGGCGACAAAGACGCCAGGCAGAAAACCGCCGACCACCGCACCGGCAAAGGTCCCCATCCCCCGGCTGACGCTGTTGAGCGAATAGGCGCTGTTGCGCTCCTGCGCGGTGGTCAAACCCATGAGGGCGGGGGCCATGTTGACGTTGAAGAGCGCCCACCCCCCAGCCAGCAACATCTGCGAGACGAGGGGAATCGTCGCCTGCACCCTGCCCGTGGCCATTTCGGTCAACGGCAACAGCACCATGCCCAACACGGTCACCAGGCCACCCACTCGCATAATGGCTTGGGCGCCAAAACGGCTGCCCAGTGCGCCGCCCGGCAGGCTCATCACCATGTAGGCGAGCGCGCCCATTGCGCTAAAGACGCCGACATATTCGAGTCCATAACCCAGACGCAACACATAGAGAATTTTGATCAGATTTTGAATGCCAAAAAAGCTGACCGACATCAACCCCGACACGGCCAGAATCAGCCGTACATCGCGATGGAGTTGCGTCACAGAAGAAAAGATTGGACCGATCGTCACAATGTATATCCTGCTCAAATTCTGTTTGGCGATGGTTAAAAAGCGGGTACAGTGTGGGCGGTGCGGTGCACTTGCCTCAATGTTACTACGTCCTGCGTCGCGCCGCAACACCGGGCGTAGGCTTCTAGGAAGTGACGGGTGAAGAGCTGTCGGGCAGAGAAGCTGGCTGGTCACCTCCCGGAAGTCAGAGTCGGACGATCATCATCGACTTTTGCGAAGCCCCGGAGGGCCGCTCATCCCCTCGCTCAACGGACAACTTGCAGGTCGGATTCACCTATGGTACGCTTACCATACCAACCGACAGCGCATCGATTTGCAATCAACTCTTCACCATGGTCACCATTCGCGATGTTGCCCGCCGCGCCGGCGTTGCGCCGATCACTGTCTCGCGGGTGCTCAATGATTCGGGTTATTTCAGCCAGGAAATTAAAGAGCGCGTAGAGGCTGCGGCTGCTGAACTCAACTACGTGCCCAATCTGCTGGCGCGCAGCCTACGCTCACACCGCACGCACACGTTGGCCCTTGTGCTTTCCGATGTGACCAACCCCTTTTGGACCACTGTTGCCCGCGGGGTCGAAGACGCGGCCAGCCGAGAAGGCTTTACGGTCTTTCTCTGCAACACTGATGAGAGCGAGCGCAAGCAGGCCGAGTATCTGGCCGTGCTGCTGCGCAAACGCGTCGATGGCATCCTGTTGGTGCCGGCGCGCAGCACGCCAGAGCCGGTGCGCGCCATCCAGCGCCAGGGCATCCAGGTTGTGGTCATGGACCGCAGCGCGCCCGGCGCCAATGTCGACGTTGTGCGCGGGTCGTCCTACGAAAGCGCCCGGTTGCTCATGGGCCACCTGCTCGGCCTGGGCCACCGGCAGATCACAGTGCTCTCTGGGCCGGAGCACGTTTCGACCGCCCGTGAACGGGTGGAGGGTGCGCGCCAGGCGCTCTTCGAGGCCGGGCTTTCGCCCGACGCCTTGACGGTCATCTACCAGGAATATACCGTTGACAGCGGCTATGTCATGGCGCTTCAGGCGTTGGCGATGCAGCCCCGGCCCACGGCGCTTTTTGCCGGCAACAATTTCATTGCCATTGGCGCGCTCAAGGCTGCGCGCGAACTGAATCTACACGTCCCGCAGGACTTCTCGCTGGTCACCTTTGACGATCTGCCCGTCAGTTGGGTGGCGGAGCCGTTTCTCACCGTGGCGGTTCAGCCGGCCTACGAGATGGGCCGCCGCGCCACCGAACTGCTGCTCCAGCGGATTGCCGACCCGACGCTGCCGCCGCAAGAGGTAATCTTGCCCACTGAGTTGATCATCCGCCAGTCGTGCCAGGCGCTCGGTGAACAGGACGATGGACGATAGACGATGGACTATAGCGGGCGCACCGTCCCCGGCATGACCTGATGGCGGCAGAGGCGAGCATAGAAACCGTCGAGCGCCAGCAGCGAGGCGTGGTCGCCATCTTCGACAATCTTTCCCTGATCCATCACAATGATACGGTCGGCGTTGCGGACGGTGCTCAGGCGATGGGCAATGACCATGCTGGTGCGCGAGCGCAGAATCCGTCCCAGCGCCTCTTGGATCAAGGCCTCGGTGGCGGTGTCGATGCTGCTGGTGGCCTCGTCGAGCACCAGCACGGCGTCCGGGCTTAACGCCAGCGCGCGCGCCAACGCCAACAGTTGGCGCTGCCCCTGCGAAAGGTTGGCGCCGCCCGCCAACACATGGTAGTCATAGCTGCCGGGGAGCTGCTCAATGAAATGCGCCGCATTGCTCAGTTTGGCGGCCTGGCGCACCTGCTCATCGCTCACATCGGCGCGATAGAGGGCAATGTTGTGGCGAATCGTCCCCTCCAGACAGACCGGGTCTTGCGGCACCACGGTCACGACGCGACGCAGGTCGTCCAGGCTCAGCTGGCGGATGTCGATCCCGTCGAGCAGAACTTGCCCCTGCACAGGGTCATAGTAGCGCGCCAACAGGCTGACCAGGCTGGATTTGCCCGCACCCGTGGCGCCCACAATCGCCACCGATTGGCCGGCGGGGATGTGCAAGTCCACCCCCCGCAAGACGGGTTCGTCTGGGTTGTAGAAGAAGTGCAGATCGCGGAATTCGACTTCGCCGCGCACCTTGCCGATGGGCGTGGGGTTGGCCGGGCTTTGCACCGCCGGCTGCTGGATCAACATACGGTAGATGCGTTCTGCTGCGCCCAGCGCGATTTGGATCGCGTTGTACTCTTGCGACAGGGCAAGCACAGGCTGGAAGGCGCGCTCGGTGTATTGCACAAAAGCCACCATTACGCCCAGGGTGGCCCAGCCGGCCAGCACACCTTGCCCGCCACCATAGAGGATCAGGCCCAACGCAACCGCTGCCAAAATCTCTTGCCAGGCCAGAAAGACGGCGCTATAGCGACGCAACACGATCAGCGCCTGGCGATAGTTACTGTTGTAGACGTCAAACTCCTGCTCACTCTCGGCCTCGTGGCCAAAAAGCTGCACCACCGTCAGACCATGCAGGTGCTCGTTCATAAAGGCGCTAATGCGCGCCATGGCTGTGCGTTCACCGCTGGAAGAGTTGCGAATGCGCTGGCGAAAGTAGCGCGTCACGATCGCCACAACCGGCAAGACGGCCAGCGCAATCAACGCCAACCGCCAGTTGGTGGCAAACATGACGATCACGATGATGACCAGCGTCACCCCCTCCACCAAAATGACCACGATGCTGTTGGAGAGCACTGCGTTAAGGCTATCGATGTCGCTGCTCAGGCGCGACACCAGGTCTCCCGTCGGGGTGCGGGTGAGAAAGCCGTGGTCCTGGCGCATGATGTGGTCGAAGAGGCGTGTGCGGATGTCGGCAAGGGCGCGCTGGGCGGCGTTCTGCAAAAAATAGGTGTAGGCAAAGGTGAAGATAAAGGCGGCGACGGCCGTCGCCCCATACAGGATCGTAATACGCCACAGGGTTGCCGTATCCCCATTGCTGATCGGCCCGTCGATAGCCTGTTGTAGCAGATAGGGGGGCACGGCGTTGGCGGCGGCAGTGGCGAGCATCAGCAGCATTGCCATGGCCGTCCACCGCCAATAGGGGGCCAATGCTGTCCCAAGTAGCTTAAAGAGCGCGGTGTCTTGGTTGAGGTTTTCATCGACCGCGGTCGGTTTGCTTTCGGCAGAGCCTCGTTCGGTTCGCCGGGCCGCGATGTGGTCAGCCGGTTGTTTAATGGTCGCCATCGGTCAGAACCTCCGCAGCCTGTTGGATTTCGCGTTGGTACATTTCAGTGTATTGACCGCCAAGCGCCATCAGCGCGCTGTGATTGCCCCGCTCGACAATGCGACCTTCGTCGAGCACAATGATCTGGTCGGCGTGCTCCACCGCGGACATGCGCTGGCTGACTCCCTGGCGCAACCCGGCGATGATCTCGGCGGCGGTCTTCATATCCACGCTGGCCAGTGCGTCGTCGAGGATCAGCACCTTGGGGTCGAGCACCAACGCCCGCGCCAGCGCCGCCCGCTGCTTTTGCCCACCAGAGAGGGTTGCGCCTCGCTCACCCACGATGCTGTCAAGCCCCTTGGGGAGCTGCGGCAGATCGTTGGTGAGGCGGGCGCGCTCCATGGCGCCGTAGATGGTGGGGTCGGGCACATCGGGTTTGCCCAGGGCGATATTGCCCCGCAGCGGCATGCTAAAGAGGAGCGATTCTTGTGGCACATAGACCACCGCCTCACGCAAGGCCGAGAGCTTGAGCGACCGCAGATCATGCCCGTCCAACAGAATGCGTCCTTCGTCGGGGTCATGGATGCGACCCAGCAAGCTGATCAACATACTCTTGCCCGAACCGGTGGGGCCGACAATGCCCAGGGTGGAGCCAGCGGGCACATCGAGGTCGATGTGGCGCAGAACCCATCGGTCCTGTTCTGCCGCCCAGACGCCCACATCTTCAAAACGAATGTGGCCACTGAGTTTGGGCGCGCTGGCAGTGGGCGTGTCGATAATTTTCGGCCAGCGGTGCAGCACCTCGCCGATGCGCCCCGCCGCGGCGCTGCCTTGTTGCAGGCGCTCGTAGGCGCCGGTGATCTGCCGCGTGGCGCTGTTGAGGAGGGCGAGGTACACGATAAACTGCACATACTGGCCGACAGTCAACTGGCTGCCAATGATCATGAGTCCACCCACCAACACAATCACCGTGGCGGCCATGCGCACCACCAGGCTGGAGAGAGGCGAGATGGCGCCCGACTGCAACACAAAGGTGAGATTGCGCTGCACGTATTGCTGGTTGGCGGCGCGGAAGGCTGCGCCCACCGGCTGCTCTTGGGCATAGGCCGTCAACATGCGGGCGGCGTTGAGATGTTCTTGGACAAAACCAGAGAGACGCGCCAACTCTTGTTGAACACGCACAAACGAGTGTTCAAGCACGCCGGCAAGGCGCACCTGCACGGCCACACTGATCAGCAGCAGCACAACCACTAGTCCCGCCAGGGCCGGGCTGGTGACAGCCATCAACCCACAGCCGATGAGCAACAGAAAGAGGGCGTGGATCGACATCTGGAAGCCGGCGCTATAAAAGCGCCAGATGTAGATAAAGTCGCTGGTGGCGCGCGACAACAGATCGCCCGTGCCATATTGCTGGCGCGTCTCACGGTCGAAGAGCAGCAGCCGGTGAAAGAGGTCCTGGCTCATCCGGTAGCTGACCCCGGCGGCGATCTCACCCGTGAGCATACGCAACAAATAGCGGAAGGTTGCCAGCACGGCGGCCAGCCCCACCAGCCCCAACGCATAGAGGGCCAGCGTGCGGTTGTCTACGCCCCGAGTGAGCGCATCGACGCCCCACCCCAGCAGCGTGGGGCTGAACGCCTGCGCCCCCGCGCCAATCAAGGCATAGAGCGTCCCCAACATCAAAAGGCCGCGGTACGCGCGCATATAAGGTAAAAGAAATTGTAATCCACTCTCTCGCATGATGATTCATCCTCCCTTTGTTATTTTTGCATCAAAAGGTTGATCTGTCCAGCCTCTGAAACGGTCGAAAACGTAGAGCAAGACGCCATCTTGCCCTTACATGCGCTGGCTGGTGGGTCGATCACAGCCAGCATGGTATAATAGGGCGGAACACACGCGAGTTGCCGTTTCCGGAGGTGCACCCTTGCGACAGATCATAATCGAGGTGGCGGACGACCAAAAGGCCGGCCTGTTGGCGGAGCTGCTCTCATCCCTGGATTTTGTCCGCTCGTTGCAGGTCCATGATGCGAATGGGGGGGGGCAAAAAGCTGAAGAGACCGTGTCGCCTTTTTACCAGGACCCACGACAATCTCTGATGCAAAAGGAAGAAGAGGCTTATATCGAAATGCATGGCAAGCTGGTCACCAAGTATTTGGGCGAATACGTGGCCATCTACCAAGGCCGGGTCGTTGATTGCGATCCAGATGAGGTTCGCCTCGTCGAACGTATTCAAATGAACTACCCAGACGAGATCGTACTGATTCGACAGGTGCAACCCGTATTGCCGCCACCGCTCTACTTTCGCTCACCACGCCTGGTGCAAAGACCACAATGAGCATCTCTTTCCCTACGATCGCAATTACCAACCCAGTGCGCCTGTCGTTGAAGTCACCATTCGGCGGCGGGGCGAGATGCTTTTGACCGCCCTCGTCGATACCGGCGCCGATGCCTGTATCCTGCCGGTCGATATTTTGACGGAAATTGGCGCCGTTTATCTCGAGACGCGCCAACTGTATGGCATCACAGGTCATGCCTTATCCGTAAATCTCTACTTGCTTGAAGTGCAGATCGGCCCTCATCGGATGCCGGGGATCCGGGCAGTCGCCGCAAAGCCAGGAGCAGAAGCGATCCTGGGACGAGATGTCCTAAACCAATTGATCTTGACGCTAGATGGCATCGTCGGCGCGACAGAAGTCAGTTAACACCGCCCAACCCAATTACGCAGGAGAATGACCATGCCCGACCGTTCGTTTGCCCCTGTCCACGTGCCCCAGTCCATTCTCGACCGCTTTAAGAAGCTGCCCGTCGCCACGATCTGGAACCATGTGATGAAGGATGCGGGCGTTCCGCTGCCCTTTATGGAGAACGTACAACTGTGGACGCCAGGCAAACGGCTGGCGGCGCGGGCGCGCACCCTCCGCTTTCTGCCGCCGCGCCCCGACCTGCTGGCCGAGATCCACAGCGCTGGCGAGGGGCCGGAATACCGCGCGATGGCGCGCTGCGGCCCCGGCGACGTGCTGGTGGCCGACATAATGGGCAACCCGCGGCCATGCATCTTTGGCGATGTCAAGGCGCTGCAACTCAAGATGAACAAGGCCGACGGCATTGTCACTGATGGCTCGATCCGCGACCTGGAGGTGATGGAGGCTGAACAGTATGGGCTGATCATCTACGCCCGCGGGCGCACCCCCTACGGCAACGACCCGTGGGCGATCCCAGCCGAAGAGAATGTGGACATCCAGTGTGGCGGCGCGCTGGTGCGGCCCGGCGATGTGCTGGTGGGCGATGGCGATGGCGTGGTGGTGGTTCCGTCGTGGTTTGCCGAGGAGTGCGTGGCGATCTGCGAGGAGCACGAAGGCGTCGAGACGTACATCAAGCAGAAGATTCTGGCCGAAGGCTGTGCGCCGGGCAAATACTACCCGCCGACGCCGGCCATGTGGGATGAGTACCGGGCGCAAAAAGGACGGGGATAGGCCATGCGCTTTGGCGCCGGTTGTGGGCTCCACATCTTCTTTACGCTGGTGATGATCTTTGTCTTCGGGTGGATTCTGCTCGAAGCCAATCTCTCGTTCTATGAGACGTGGCTACTGGCGACGAGCGTGGTCACCTTTAGCTACTATGGGTTCGACAAGTATCAGGCGCAGCGCAAGGGCTGGCGCGTGCCCGAGGCGTGGCTGCATGCGCTGGCGTTCCTCGGCGGCTTTTTGGGTGGGTGGGCCGGCCTTTTCTGGTTTCGCGCCACAGCCGACCATCTCTTTTTCATCATCATGCTGATCCTGGCGACGGCGCTGCACATCTGGCTGATCAACGCCGGCTACGTGTCGCTAGGCTACACCTAGCGCTTGTTCGAATGGCGTTGCCACGAACATGGCGGCAGGTCTATCCGCTGCGGTGGCGGTCACGTTGAACGTGGCCGTCACTGTGTCAGGGATTCGGCGTCTTGCCTTAGAGGGGAATCGCGCTTATACTCGGCCCACCACGTAGCGATGGTGCGCCCAGATGGCTTTGAGCTGCCACGGCAGCGGCGCATGGTCGAGCCACGCATATTTGATGACGCGGTCGTAGAGCTCCGGCTCCTGGCCCAGGTAGTAGGCCATGGTGCTCCAGCGCCAGCCGTCGCCGGTAAACTGCGCCTCGAGCTGTTTGCTGCGGATGCCCAGCCGTTTGAGCACCTCGTTGGCCGGCATCACCGTGTCGGGCCAGGGGGGGACATCAAGCACGCCCTGGTCGATGATCTCGACGCCGGCATGTTCCAGCGTGCGGCGGATGAGGCCGATGTCGGTCCACGTTTCGTCATGCGTGGCAAAGAACTCGCGGTCGATGACCAGCTTGCGCATCCAATAGCCCACTTGCAAATTGTTGGGCATGGCGACAAAGACCAGCCTGCGGCTCGTGCGCGCTAGTTCGGCCAACAGCCCGGCAGGGTTGTTGATATACCAAAGCGCGGCCCAACACCAGGTGAGGTCAAAGCTGTGGTCGGCAAAGGGCAACGCTCCCCAGCGGTCGGGCGGGTTGTAGACGAGGTTGACCGGCAGCCGCAGATCGTCACGCCAGATGCGCGCCACCCCGCGCAGCCGTTCGGCGTTGTCGTCCACCAGGGTCACATCGACCCCGTTCTGGGCAAAGATCACGTCGTTGATGCCGCTGACGCCGGCCATGCCATAGAGCGGCGCTTCCAGCACGGACCGGATGTCATGGATACGCCGCAGTCTGTCCAAAAAGTCGTTTAGCACAAAGCGCTCATAGACCAACCCCA
>JAHDWG010000310.1 GCA_023384495.1 Caldilineaceae bacterium | reverse complement strand
AGCAGGGCAAGCTGGACCTGGACGCGGATATCAACACCTATCTCGACGTCCGTATCCCGGACACCTATCCACAACCGATCACCCTCAAGCACCTGATGACCCATACGTCAGGGTTCGAAGACCGGTGGTTCGGGAGTGCGGTGTCGGATGCCAATGATCTGGTACCAGCGCGCGAATGGCTGGTCTCCCATCTGTGGGCGCGGGTGAACCCGCCCGGCGTGTATGCCAGGTACTCGAACTACAATGCAATCCTGGCAGGGTACATCGTGGCGCGGGTAGCGGGCCAGCCCTACGACCAATACATCCAGGAACATATCTTTAACCCACTGGGCATGGTGCATTCAACTGCCCAGTCGCCGCTACCGCCAGCCCTGCGCCCACCTGCATCCGTGGGATACACGTATGCCGATGGCGCCTTCCAGCCATTCCCCGATTATGCGGCTCAGCCGGCGGGACTGCCGTCCGGCGCACACCAGGCCAGCGTCACGGACATGGCCCGTTTTATGATCGCACACCTCCAGGGCGGTCGCTACAGCGATGCCAACATTGCCGAAGCGCGTATCTTGCAAGAAGCCACGGCAGAGCAAATGCACAGCACGCTGTACACGCCTGACCCGCGCCTCCTGGGCGCCGCGTACGGCTTTTTCGATTGGAGCGACAACGGCCAACGGACGCTCGGGCATACCGGCTATTCGCCACCGATGCATAGTGTGCTGCTGCTTTTGCCCGACCAGAACCTGGGTGTCTTTGTGAACTACAACAGCGAGGGTGGTGGGGATCTGACCACGCAGCATTTTGGGTTCCAGAGAGCGTTTTTTGACCACTACTTTCCCGCCTCTGCGGTCGCTCCCATCCAACCGCCGGCGGACTTCGCCGGGCGAGCCGGTCGGTTCGTGGGTGCTTATAGCACCATTAGCCCATCAACCACCCTGGTCAAGATCAGTGGGCTCTTCGGCGGCGGATACGCCGTAGAAATCAGCGATTCAGGCGACGGCGCGCTGCTCTTTACCATGATGGGGCAACAGTGGCGGTTTGTCGAAGTGGAGCCGCTCTACTTTCGCCAGGTAGGTGGTCCATTCGCCCTCGTGTTTCGCGAGGACGACAGGGGGCGCATCACCCACATGTTTACCGACCTCATGCCCCAGTATGCTGAATTAAAGCTGGGCTGGTACGAAACGCCCGGTTTCAACATGACATTAGCCCTGGGTTGCGTCCTGATCTTCCTGTCCATCATCCCTGTAGCGGCGTTCCGCTTGATTCGGAGCCGCAGGCAGAACGGCGCTGGGAAACCCGAGGCTCGCACCACCCGCATTGCTTACTGGATCGTGGTGGCGATCTGCGTTCTGAACTTGATCTTCCTGGCCGGCATGGTGTGGGGTGTGATGTGGGGCACGTCAAACATATTGCTCGACCCAGCGCCGATCATCAAGGTCGTGCTGGGTCTGGGCGTTTTGTCTGCCGTGCTGACAGCCGGCGCGCTGGCCTACACGGTGTTGGCCTGGAAGAACAGCTACTGGGGCAGCGCCGGCCGCGCCTATTACACGCTGGTGACGGTCGCAGCGGTCGCTTTTGTCTGTTTCCTAAATTACTGGAACCTGTTGGGGTGGCGGTACTAGGTTCGGTTGACATTTCAGCCTGCACAGCGGTGCGATGCACATGCAAAGTGCGTTGCACCTGAGACGTGCATCGCACCTGGCCGGGTCATACGCCGCCGGACAAATGCCACAGAACCTAGTTGGCAAACGTTGCAAGGCTGGTGAGGCTGTCATCCATCGCCCGCCAGCCAATAAATAAGGGAAAGCTCATGTCAACACAAGAAATCACCCCAACGAGTAACCTGCAAACGCTTCCAACGACCTACAGGAAAGAGCAGTACACACTCTGGCAAATTCTTGCCATCTGGCTGGTCGCCGGTGCTCCCATGTGGCTGCTGGGTTGGGTGGCTTACCCGGCGATGAGCGCCGGTCTCTCGCCGGTAGACGCCGGTCTGCTGCGCATGAAGTTGTTGACAGCCGGGCTGATCTGGCAGTTTGTGCTGGCGATGATCATCCTCTATCGCGAAGAGGGCAACATCCGGCTGGGCACAATCACCCGCCGTTTTTGGCTCAATCATCCGGTTTCAGCCAGCACGGGCAAGACAAAGAAAGCCCTATGGTGGTGGATCATTCCTTTGATCCTACTGGTTGCCTTCCTGGAAATAGCCTTGAGGTCTCCGCTCATCGATGCCTGGCTTAAGATTTTCCCCTTTTTTGCCGATCCCGGGGGAAATTCTTTTGAAGCGGTTTTCGCTCCTGAAAACCGCGCCCAATGGTTCGGAAATTGGAGTTTACTGGGGTTGTTCCTTACCTCGGCGCTCTTCAACACATTCCTGGGCGAGGAATTCATCTTCCGCGGTGTTTTGTTGCCCAAAATGGCAGGCGTTTTTGGAAAAGGGGATTGGGTGGCAAACGGCATCCTCTTCAGTTTGTACCATCTTCATCAACCCTGGGGCATCCTGGCAACCATGCCGGCAGACCTAGTGACTGCGTATTCTGGCAAGCGGTTCCGGAGTAATTGGTTCCCCATCATCATTCACTCGGGGCAAAGCGTATTCTTCCTGTTTTTGATTTTGGGGCTCGTGTTCGGAATGGCGTGATGTTCTGTCAAGGAGTGGATATGCCACACTGTATAAGTTTGAATTCGCAAAACACGTACGAGATTCGAATCCACGGCCAACCCGACGACTCCTGGCGAGAGTGGTTCGGCGACGCACAGATCAAGGTCGCAACCCCGAACGATACCATGCAGGCTACCACCTTCACCGACGTCGTTATGGATCAGGCCGGGCTGGTCGGCCTGATCCGGCGGCTGCACGGGTTGGGAATCCTGCTGTTGTCCGTCCGTTTGGTAGAGTAACAGTACATAATCGGCGTTCTCTCCCGCCGACCACGCCGACCACGCCGACCACCAATAAAGAACCTCGCATGCACTTCACCATCCAGAATCTCTCCAAACCATATTAAATGTCACCTGTTGTGCGGCAGTGGACCGCTCGGGGCATGGAATGATCGCAGGCGGAGGACACTGTACCACACCTGGACAACTGACCAGGTCCAAAACGCCCCAAGTGGCCGTCGTCTTTTGCCCACCCTGCCGCTACGATAGCCTCAATTCCCACCATCGAGCCTACGTAACATTGATCGACCATCCGCGCCAATTACAGGAGAAGGCAACAATGGGCAGTGATTTGCAGGACCTCAAAGCGGCGATCATCGACGGTGACAACAAAGCAGCCATCGCGCTCACCGGCCAGCTGATCGAAACCGGAGCCAGCCCCCAATCGATCCTGAATGACGGTCTGATCGCAGGGATGAGCGAAGTCGGCGAGTTGTTCAAGTGTGGCGAGTATTTTGTGCCGGAAATGCTGGTTGCGGCGCGGGCGATGAAGAGCGCACTCGAAATCCTGCGCCCCAGACTGGTGGATACTGGCGTCCAGCCCATCGGCACCATTGTGCTCGGCACTGTGCGCGGTGACCTGCACGACATCGGCAAAAATCTGACCGCAATGTTTCTGGAAGGCGCTGGTTTTCGTGTCGTGGACTTGGGGGTGGATGTATCCGCCGACAAGTTTGTGGCCGCCGTAAAAGAACACAATGCCGAGCTGCTGGGTATGTCCGCCTTGCTTACCACCACCATGACCTACACCGCCGAAGTGATTCGCGCCTTGCAGGCAGCCAATCTGCGCGACCAGGTCAAGGTGATCGTCGGCGGCGCCCCAGTCACGGCGGACTGGGCCCGTCAGATCGGCGCCGACGCCTTTGCGGTAGACGCCGCCAGCGGGGCGGAGCGTTGCAAAGAACTGCTACATTAACAACAGCGTTACACAGAGAACACGGAGGAGACGCAGAGAACACAGAGAAAAGTCTCTGTGCCTTCTCGGTGTCCTCTGTGTAACGCTGTTTCTCATTCATCCCGATAAGGTGTCGCTCGCATGAACAACCGGGCACGTTTTCAGGCTACGATGCACTACCAGCCGCGTGATCGCGCGCCGATCACCGACTTTGGTTTCTGGGAAGAGACCTTTCCGGTATGGTACGAACAGGGGCTGCCGCGCAGGATTCGCTTCAGCTACGCCAACTCAAACCACATCGACTATTTTGGCATGGATTTTGGCATCGACGAGCTCTCGCGCAGTACGGAAGTGCGCGTCGGGCTGGCGCCGGCCTTTCGGCTCAAAGTGCTGGAGGACCGTGGGGATCACGAGGTGCGTCAACAGGCCGATGGGGTGCGCGTGCTGCGCCGCAAGTTTATGAGTTCGATCCCCCAGCACCAGGGCCATCTCCTCACCGACCGCGCTAGTTGGGAGAAACACTACAAGCCGCGCCTCGACCCCGATAACCCCAACCGCTTCCCCAAAGACTGGGCCGAGCGGGTGCTGCGGTGGCAAGATCCCAATCGCGACCAGATCGTCGTCCTGCCCGGCGGCAGCCTCTACGGCTGGCTGCGCAACTGGATGGGTGTCGAGAACCTCTCCTACGTGGTCTACGACGACCCGGCCTGGTTCGAGGAGATGGTCACCACCGTGGCGGATTGCATCCTCGGTACGCTCCGCCGCGCCCTGGCGTCGGGTGTCCAGTTCGATGCCTGCGGCATGTGGGAAGATATGGCGTACAACGCAGGACCGCTGCTGAGCCCGCGCCACTTCAAACAGTATCTCGTGCCCCACTATCGGCGTATCACTGACCTGCTGCACAAACATGGGGTTGATGTGGTGTGGGTGGACTGCGATGGCGACATCGCGAAACTGGTCCCGCTCTGGCTGGATGCCGGCGTCAACTGCATGTTCCCGCTCGAGATAGGCTCTTGGGGCGCTGACCCGGTGGAGTACCGGCGGCAATACGGCAAGGACCTGCTCATCATGGGCGGCTTTGACAAACACATCCTGCAAGGCTCGCAGACCGCCATCGAGCAGGAGGTGCGCCGCCTGGCCCCACTAGTCGAGGAGGGCGGCTACATCGGCTTTTGCGACCACCGCGTCCCGCCCGACGCGCCGCTGGAAAACTATCTGTTTTTCCTGAAGACCATCCGTGCGGTGTGGGCACACGGCGTCAACCTGCGGCCAATGGGGTGCGAAGGCGCCGACAGAAAACAAAAACAGCAGGAACACGGAGATCACAGAGAAGGCGCAGAGAACACAGAGACAGCTCTGTGCGCTCCGTGAATCCTCTGTGCTCTCTGTGCTGCTTTAGTTCAGGGGGGGTGTATGGACGCACGAGAACGTTTCCTCAGAGCGCTGCGCCGCCAACAGCCAGACCGGGCGCCGGTCCACGATAGCCTCTGGGCTGAGACGGTGCGCCGCTGGCAGAAGCAGGGCTTACCGACTGAGATTCCGCCGGAAGATTATTTTGGTTACGAGATGGTCTCTTTTGGCGTCGACCAATCGCCCATGTTTGAGGTGAAGACGCTGCACAAGGACAATGAGTACCTGGTCGAAACCACACCCTACGGCGGTGTGCGCAAAAACTTTCGCACCTTTGCCAGCACACCGGAGATCATCCAGTGGGCCGTCCAATCGAAAGCTGATTGGGACGACCTTAGGCCGCGCCATTTGCCGGACTTTGTGCCCGATTACGCCCGCGTGGATTGGGTGAGCCTGCGCCAGCGCTACCAACAGGCGCGCTCCGAAGGCAAGTGTATCGCCTTTTCCACTGTGGTCGGCTATGACCAGCTCCAGCGCTACATCAAGAGCGAGAAGCTGCTCATGATCACGCTCGACGACCCGGCCTGGTTCCGCGAGATGGTGGAGACGGTGGCCGAACTGGTCTTACGCCTGGCTAAGCTTGTGGTGGGCGCCGGCTACCAGCCCGATGTGGCCTTTTTCTACAACGACATGGCCTATCGCAACGGGCCACTCTTCTCGCCCAGAACCTATCGCAACTGTATTTTGGAATCAGACAGGATGCTGTGTGACTACTTCCACAGCCTGGACATTCCGGTCATCTACCATACCGACGGTGACATCCACAAGCTGATCCCGCCGCTGATCGAGGCCGGTGTGGACTGTCTGCAGCCGCTGGAGGCCAAGGCCAACATGGATGTGCGCGAGCTCAAAGCCGAATATGGCGACCGTCTCTCGTTTATGGGCAACATCGACACGCGCAAAATGGCCGACCCCGACCCGCGTGTGATCGAAGAAGAGATCCGCACCAAGCTGGAGGTGGCAAAGGTCGGCGGCGGCTACATCTATCACAGCGACCACTCGGTGCCGCCGACGGTCACGCTCGACCAATACCGGCGGGTGCTGGAGCTGGTGCGCCAGTACGGCGCTTCGTAGCATCGGCTAGGAAGGATGGGCAGGTGAAAAAACGGAACACGGAGCGCACAGAGGAGTCACCGAGAACACAGAGACATCTTGAGAGACTCCGTGTGCTCTGTGTCTTCTCCGCGTTCTCTGTGTTCCGCTTTTGTTCTGCGCTGGTCAGACGCAATCGAATAAAGGTCAACGCCCATGCGTGAAGAAACCATGACACCCAGGGAGCGCTGGCTGGCCGTGCTCCAGCGCAAAGAACCAGACCGCCTGCCCATGGACTATTGGGGCACTAAAGAGACCACGCGCAAGTTGCTCAAACATCTGGGCTGCGCCAATGTCTTGCAGATGTACAATCGGCTCCACATCGACCGGGTCTTTAGCGTGCGGCTCAAGTACATTGGCCCGCGGCTCAAACCGGGCTACGACATCTATGGCCGCCGGCACCGGAAAATCAGCTACGGCGGCGGGGCCGGCGCCTATCGCGAGTGCGTCTATCATCCACTGGCGCACTATACCACTATCGAAGAAATTGAGCGCAACTACACCTGGCCCACGGCGGATTGGTTCGATTATTCAGAAATCCCCCAGCAGGCCCGCTCCAGGGCGCGCTACCCGCTCCAGGGCGGCGGTTCCGAGCCCTTCCTGATTTACAAAGACCTGCGCGGCATGGAGCAGGCGTATATGGACCTGGCGCTCAATCCAGAGCTTGTCCACTATTGCCTGGATAGACTCTTCGACTTCTGCTACGAGAACACCCGGCGCATCTACGAACAGATTCCGGGCCAGGTCACGCTGTCATACATCGCCGAGGACTTCGGCGGGCAGGAGACGTTGCTCTTCTCGGCGGCGATGATCCGGGAGTTCTTCATCCCGCGCATGAAGCGCATGATCGACCTGGCCCACGAGGCCGGCGTCTACGCCTTTTTCCACAGCGACGGCGCCATCCGCCCGATCCTACCCGCCATGATTGCGGCGGGTATCGACGTGCTTAACCCGATCCAGTGGCGCTGCCAGGGTATGGAGCGCGCCGCGCTCAAGCACGATTTTGGCGACCAGGTGCTCTTCCACGGCGGGATGGACAACCAGCAGACCCTGCCCTTTGGCAGCGTAGACGACGTACGCCAGGAGGTGATCGACAACATCGAGACCCTGGGCAAAGACGGCGGCTATATCCTGGCGCCCTGCCACAACATCCAGGTCATCACGCCACCGGAAAACATTGTAGCGATGTATGCGACAGGGCTGGCCTATGGGCAGCGGTGAAAGGATCAATGATGATGCTATACAACTCACAAGCGACCTTCAGCAGGCGCGCGTTTCTCGGTAATGTGGCTGCGGCGGGCGCGCTAGCCAGCGCCACCGGTCTATTGGCCGCATGTGCGCCCATCGATGGCGCCGCCCGCCTGCCTGACCGTGAGATCGAGCCTGCAATCGAGCCGGCCCCTCAGGCGCGCCAACCCAATGGCGCCGGGCGCGCCCGGGTCGCCTTTGTCAAGACCACCGACCGCGCCGAAGGGGTGCGGCAGGCCATTGCCCTCTTGGGTGCGCCGGTGGTTGCCGGCAAGAACGTCCTGCTCAAGCCCAACTTCAACAGCGCCGACCCTGCACCCGGCTCAACCCACCCGGACGTGCTGCGCGCCATGGTGGAGACGCTCTGGGCCGGCGACGCACGCGCCATCACAGTGGCCGACCGCAGCGGCATGGGCAACACTCAGCGGGTGATGGAACAACTCGACGTCTTTGAGATGGCGAAGGAACTGGACTTTGCGCCCCTGGTCTTCGACGAGCTGGCGGAGAAGGAGTGGGAGATGATCCAGTCGCCAGATCTGCACTGGCGGCAAGGTTTCCCCATGGCCCGCCCCGTCTTGGACGCCGACGCCGTGGTGCAGGCCTGCTGCCTGAAGACGCACCAGTTTGGCGGTCACTTCACGCTATCGCTCAAAAACTCGGTGGGGATGGTTGCAAAGGTGCGCCCGGGTGAGCGTTATGATTACATGAACGAGTTGCACGGCACAAGCGAACAGCGCCGGCTGATCGCCGAGATCAACCTGGCCTATGATCCAGCGCTGATCGTCATGGATGGCGTCGAGGCCTTCGTCAGTGGTGGGCCCCATGTCGGGCCGCGGGTGGCAGCCAACGTTGTGCTGGCCGCGACCGATCGTATTGCCGTCGATGCCGTGGGCGTGGCGTTGCTCCGCCACTTTGGCGCGACGCCGCAGGTGAGCCAGGGGGCGATCTTTGACCAGGAGCAGATTGCGCGCGCGGTCGAGCTGGGGCTGGGCGTCCAGCGCGCAGATCAGATCGAACTAGTAACGGGTGACCCGGACAGCGAAGCCTATGCAGCGCAGATCGATTCGATCCTGCAACAGGGTTGAGGGGGTTTGGGTTGCCACAGGCTGCTGAACATATTTTTGCGCCACATTCATAAACTCATTGGATGAGCCCATGTGCGCCTGGCCAGAAGAGCATACACCAAAAGCACGTGCGGTCAACGCCCTGGAGCGCAGACCACCCCTACCCGGCCTCGTGCCGACGTTTGAACTGGAGTTCCAACTTACGCAGGAACTGCTGGGCGCCGAGTTCTACCGCGGCGCCGAGGCGTGGGAGCCGGTCACTGCAACCGAACGGCAGCGCATGATCCGCCACAACGCTGAACTCTACGTCGAAGTGGCCGAACGGCTCGATTACGCCATCATCATGATCGTTGGCCCGCACGAGGCTGCCGACATCGCGGCCACGGCCAACCTCATCCGCCGGCAGGTGGGCGACCGCTATCTGCTCATCTGCCACGGCGACGCCACCTTTGCCATCCCCTCGGGCAGCGACATGATGGAGATGGCCGTCGCCTTCTTCGACC
>JAHDWG010000309.1 GCA_023384495.1 Caldilineaceae bacterium | reverse complement strand
CTGCACGATATCCTGGGTTCACATCCAGTTGTAGCGGTATGTCCATGACAATCAGCGCCAACAGTAGTCGGTGAAGATTTCCAGTGATCATGACCACGAACGGGAAGATGAACACTGGCAGCAGGAGAATCGCCCAACTGTATTTGGGTAACATGCTGGCCAAAAGCAGCACGCCAATACAAGTTCCACTAAACACAGCCGCCAGCCCCTGCAAGAATCCGAACCTCAAACGCGCACGCGGATACCTTGAGCTTATGTCGCCAAAGACTCGGCTAACAAGATTGAGTGGGGATAGTTGAGTATTAGACACAGACCAAGATCCCGGTCGAGATTCGGTTTGGCGGGTCACCGAGGGTGAGCACCAGAGAGCACAACAGATTCATGGCGCCCGCCGTGTACCCTGCTGCTTCCGCGTAGTTATTTAACAACCTATACTCAAATCAGAATGAAAACCGGAGTCTGAAATGCTCACGCCGAGTCCGTGACTCGGCGGTTCACGGAACCGCCTGGAGCACAAAAGTCTGGTTTTCATTCTGAACTCGGTATAGTTATGTGACGATGTATGACGATTGGTGCTCTTACCACCCGTTGGTCTGCAAAGTCACACTGTTTAGGATACACTAGATTACGGGCGCGATCTCCAAGCTTGGCTGGGTGAATGTACAGATTGCCTCCGCCACATACGCAATCGCTTGCGATTCCAATTCGGCATACATGGGCAGCGACAGAATCTCTTGCGCTGCCTGTTCCGCAACAGGGAAGCTGCCTGCCGGCAAGCCCAGCTGTTTATAGGCCGGCTGCAAATGGATCGGAATGGGGTAATGGATCACCGTCGCGATGCCCTGACTGCGCAGATGGGCCTGGAGCGCGTCGCGTTCGGGCGCCCGGATGACATAGAGATGATAGACCGGCTCCGTATGCGAAAGCTCAGGCGGGCAGACAACGGTCGCATCGCCCAGCAAGGCGGTATACTGCGCGGCGGCGCGGCGGCGCGCCGCGTTCCACTCGTCCAGACGCCGAAGCTTCACCCGCAACACGGCAGCGTGAAGCGTGTCTAGCCTGCGATTGTACCCACATACCTCGTGATGATATTTCTGTACCGAGCCATAGTTTCGTAGGAGCCGCAATTTGCGCGCCACCTGTTCGTCGCTCGTCACCGCGGCCCCACCGTCCCCATAGGCGCCCAGATTTTTGGCCGGATAGAAGCTAAAGGCCGCCGCGTGCCCCAACGAGCCGGCGCGGCGTCCTTTGTAGCGGGCGCCGTGCGCCTGGCAGGCATCTTCAATCACGACCAGATGATGGCGTTCGGCAATCGCCATAATGGCGTCCATATCCGCCAACTGGCCATAGAGATGCACAGGCATGATGGCCTTGGTGCGCGGTGTGATGGCGGCCTCGATCTGCGCCACATCGATCATATAGGTGTGAGGGTCCATATCGACCAGCACCGGCGTTGCGCCCACACCAGAGACAGCAAGCGCGGTTGCAATAAAGGTATTGGCTTGGGTGATCACCTCGTCGCCAGGGCCGACGCCATAGGCGCGGAGCAACAGTTCCAGCGCCGACAGCCCAGAGTCCATCCCAATTGCGTAATCGGTGTCACAATAGGCGGCAAATTCCGCTTCAAAGGCCTCTACATCCTGCCCCAACACAAAATCATTGCGCCGCAACACACGGGCTATCGCTTGATTCACCTCTGCTTCAATGGATGCGTACTGCGCCCCCAAATCGACAAAAGGGACTTCCATCTGGCGCATGTCATGCGCGCCGTTGCGTGTGTGAACCGTTCCATTAGAATGCATAGACCCGCTCCTGACTAGGGTACATCACTGGATTGCTCAATGCGATCTGTTCAACCGAAACCGGCGCGCCGTTTTGCGCAATGGATCGATCAATCGCGGTCATCACCTGCACCACCTCAAGTCCGGCGCGGCCATCCGTACGAGGACGCTGGGCAGTAGCGATACACTTAATAAAGTGCTGGCACTGGTTCTTCAAGGGTTCACTGGCCTCGACCCGAGGGCTTGAAATATCGCCATCGCGCATCCGATATTGGAATTCGCCATAGCTCGCCGCCTCCGGCTCTACCCGGCTCACGCCCTTCTCAAAGATCTTAACACGCTCCAGTGGATTAAGGTCATCGAAAACGATGCGCCTGTTGCTGCCGACGAGCACGAGCTGTCGCACCTTGTTTGGATCGGCCCAACTGACATGCAGATTGCCAACCACATTGTTGGGATAGCCCAGTGAGACAAATCCCACATCTTCGCGGCGATTCTTTAGCACCTTTGCCCCAACCGCGCTGACCCAAAGCGGCGTGCTGTCTAATAAATAATTGAAGATCGATATGTCATGAGGCGCCAGATCCCATAGAGCATTTACATCCTGGCGAATGGGGCCAAGGTTGGTGCGCGACGAGTACAAGTAGTAAATTTCCCCCATGTCACTCCGCCCCAGATACTCCTTGAGCAATTCCACGGCGGGGTTATACAAGAAGGTGTGCCCCACCATGAGGGTGACGCCGGCCTCATCGGCCATGGTGGTCAGGCGCTCGGCATCCTCAACTCTTGTTGTCAGCGGCTTTTCGATCAGCACATGCTTGCCAGCGGCAATACAGCGACTCGCCACCTCAAAGTGAGTGGTGGCCCCTGTACAGACGACCACAGCGTCGACATCTTCCAACTGTAACATATAGTCCAGACTGTCTGTCTGGTGCGCCCCAGGAAACCGCTGACCTATCTCAGCGAGACGCGCCGTCCGCTGGTCACAGATAGCCACTACGTCAGTATCGGTTAATTCGTTAAAGACACGAACGTAGTTTACCCCCCAGTAACCACAGCCAACGACGGCGATTCCGATTGAGTTCGTCATCATACTCTTTCCTCTAGTTGGATTCCATCTGGATGTTCGGGAACGAATAACGTTCTACGCAGCACCCTCGCCTTGCAAGGCGGCAGGCACCGTCTTCAACAAGATCCATAGGTCAAGCCCGATGGTGCGCGTCCGCACATATTCGACGTCGAGGCGGATCATCTCTTCGAAGGTCACTTCGCCCCGCCCCACCACTTGCCAAAGCCCGGTCAGCCCGGGGAGGGCCGAAAGCCGTTCGTAATGTTCGTCGCGATAGAGCGCTACTTCATATTCCGGCACCGGCCGGGGACCCACCAGGCTCATATCCCCTTTTAGCACGTTCCATAATTGCGGCAATTCATCCAGGCTTGTCTTGCGGATCCAATGGCCCACCCGCGTGATCCGTGGGTCATGCGCCAGCTTAAACCTCGGCTCACTATCGTCGTTGTGGGCCTCAAGGTCGCCTGCCACATAAGCCTTGATGTGCTCGACATGGAGCGACTGGTCGGCGTCTTGGTGCATCGAGCGAAACTTGTACATCGTAAAGGGCTTTATCTCCCACACGACTTCATCGCCCTTGACACGTCGTCGCGCGCCGACGCGCTTCTGTACAAAAATCACCGACCCCGGGCTGTCAAGCCAAATCAACAGGGCGATCAACAACAGAGCAGGCCAGAGCAGCGTGAGCGCCAGGATGGTAATCCCCAGATCCATAAGACGCTTCACTCGATGATAGAGCTCGCCTGCATTGTCGGCCTGATCACGTCTGCTCGCGCCCCAATAAAGCGGACGGATCTGTGTTTCGGAGGAAGTGATATTATGCATGGTTAGTTCCAATCGTATTGATAGGCATTGTGTTGCGTCGCTCGATTTACAACAATACCGGCAAGTTTATTCGTATTCCCAAGCGATTGGTGAGCCAGTCGCACAGACTCTTCATGGGCAACCGACTGCCCAACAACCAGAACAATGCTATCAGCAATGGAGGAAAGCAATAGTGCATCATTGGCCGCCAAATATGCGGGCGCATCGAGCAGCGTAATTCCCCGGCGGGCGCCAAGCTCCTGCGCAAGATGCGCGAGCCGCGTCGGCGCCCACAACTCCGCCGGGTGCCCTTCCCACTCGCCGAGCGTCACGGCGCGCAGATTGGGGGCCAACGTCACCTGGACAGCCTTGCTCAAATCGCCTCGCGCATGAAGGATATTGACCAGACCGATCTTGTTTGGCAACTGAAAGATCTCATGCAAGCTAGGATTATAGGCATTGCAGTCAACGGCCAACACGTTATGCCCAGCTTTGGCCATGGCCGCGCCCAAATTGGCGACCACAGTAGACTTCCCCTCGCCGGGTTGAGCGCTCGTCACAAGAATGACGTGCGAATGCGCCTCCTGAATGCGCGGCGACAGCGTGGCATAGAGCCGGGCAAAGGCTTCCTCTTGGGCTGAGTGGCTATTCATGATGATTGCCGGCCACTGGATGCGCCTTGCCTGTGGTATGGCCGCCAGCGGGGCAAGCTGTGTCACATCTTCAATCTGTTCGACAGAATGCAAGGTGGTATCCATATTCTCGAACAGAAATGCCAAGCCAAGGCCCGCCACCAGCCCCAACATTACCCCCGCGACCCAAAAAATTGGATAGTTGGGAAATTCAGGCTTGAGTGGAATAGTTGCCGGGTCCATGACCGTCAATCGGCGATACTGGATCACTTCGCGAGTTGCCAAATCACGGTATTGTTGATATAGGTCGGCGTATGCCGCCCGTTTTACAGCAATCTCCTCGTCGACATTGAACAGGCTATTGCCCAACCCCGCAGCGCCGCTCGGTGTCCTGCCATCTTGCAGGTCGGCCAGTTCCCGTTCCAATTGCCCCATCTGCTGTACAAGCACTTCTTGTTTATCTTGGATATCGGCGCGGGCCCGCTGTGCATCGATTTCCATCAGTTGTTCTGCCAACGCCGTAACCAGTTGGTACGCTAGCTCCGGACTGTTTGCTTCGGTTTTGATTTCTATCAACTCCGTATTGGTCAGAATACGTACATCAAATTTTGGTGGCTTTTCCAGCGAAAAACGTTCCATCAACGCTTGGATCACCGGCCCGCTTTGGGCAACGTGGGTATAGGTATTCATCAATCGGTCTGAATAGTTCAAATCATAGTCAAGATTGGACAATGAACCACCGGTTGCCGTTGCCACCTGTAGCTTGGTCGAGGATTCATAGACCGGGTCAAGCAACTGGCTTCCCCCAATCGCGACCGCAACTGTCAAGGCAACGGTCAACCCAATCACCCATTTGCGTCGCCAGAGAATTGTCAGATAGGTTTTCAGCGTCATCAAGGCTCCAATATCCGCTTACAGAACATCGTGAGAGGATAACTCCTCCATCTCTAAACAGATCAGCAATTCTGCTTTTTTCACAAGTAGGCTCAACCTTACAGAGGGTACAGCAGGTTACACCGCCCAGTCAAGCACTTGTTTGAGTTATATTGTTACAATTTTCTTGCAGTTGCTCATTGAAATCCACCCTACGACCTGGCGACAGCTTACAATTTCTTTACCCAATCAACATAAAAGCGCCCTTGCCAGTGACAAGGGCGCATTCAGGTTGCGAGAACGTTGACCCACCCAGCCATTTCGCAACCTGACACCCTTGCTGTGGTTTTAGTATAACCACAAAAACGGCTATCATGCATTGCAAAATGCTTGCAATTACCTGTCAGCCCGCAGGCGAAAGGCGAGTCGTTATTGCAAAAACCGATTGTAATCCTGGAGTACTTTCCTGTGGTCTAGGTGTAGCAGAGAGATCTGGAGCGCATTCTGGCCTACGGTGGCAGCCACTTCTCCAGCCAGCGCATGGCCTCGACCCCACGCCAGACATGGCCGCCGTCGAATGTGTCCAGCGCCAGGCGATCCGCGGCCCCCAGCAGCCGGTAGGCCTGCTCGGTAATCGCCACCTGCTCCAGCACGTTGTCGATGCCACGCGGGCCGTTGAGCCCATCCTGGCGCGCCGCCTCGATGAGAAACGGACGCGGCGCGACCAGCGCGCCCACGTCCCCCATGTCGGCAGCCTCCCACAGGTGGGGCACGTAGTTGCAGTCGCAGTTGCCCGAAAGGTGCAGCAACGAATCCTCTACGCCATAATAATAGCCGCTACAGACCGCACAGGCCACACGCTCATCCAGCGCGGCCAGCCAAAGCGTTTGCAACCCCCCACCAGACAGGCCGATGCAGCCCATAGGCCGGCCTGCCGTCTCGGGCCGTGTCTGAATGTAGTCGAGCAGCACCATGAGATCCCACGTCCACATGCCGGCTACGGTCAACCCCAGCGGCAGCCCCATGTGCGCCAACTGCCGGCACGACGAATCGAGCAACTGCTCGGGCTTCTCGTAGAGCCATTCGCGGCGCTCGCCAAAGCCGCGCGCATCGGGGCAAAAGACCACATAGCCCCGCTTCACGGTCTGGACGCCATAGTCGTAGTTATGATCATCGATGGTCTGGGCAATGGCCGGCGACGCCTCGCGCATCCCTGCCGGGGCCAGTTTGCCGCCGCTGCTGTGGCCGTGCGCCGCAATGACGCCGGGAACCGGGCCGGTCAGCCCGTCGGGGATGAGCACGTAGAAGGGCATGGTGACGCCCGGCTCGGTGTCAATCTCGACCCGTTGGCGCTGGTAGCCATCGCACGCGACCGTCTCGGTCACCACTGGGTTCATGGTGGTTGGCGTCATGCGATGTAGACCAAGCAGCTCGCGCAGCCGCCCCCGAAGGTCTTGCCGCCAGATGCGCCACTCCTCAACTGAGGTCGCCTTGAACCCGTAACGTCGACCGCCGGCCCGCAATCGGCGCCGCAAGTAGTCTTCCGTTTGAAAGCGTGTTGTCATCGTTTCCCTGTTTTCACTTGCCACCGTAGTAGACCAGCCGCCCCGAAATGCGGAAGAGTACTCCGGTGAAGAGGATCACAATCAGAAAGAGAATCCAGGCCTGCGCCGAAGCATAACCAATCTTGAAAAACTGAAACGCAGTCTGGTAAAGATAGATCGACATCATGAGCGTGGAATCGGCCGGGGAGCCGGTGCCGCCGGTCATGATAAAGGCCTCGGTGAAAAACTGGAAGGCGCCAATCAGCCCCGTGATCACATTGAACAGGATCACCGGGCTGATCATGGGCAGCGTCACAGCCCAGATCTTCTGACGGCCGTTGGCGCCGTCCAGCTCGGCGGCCTCCAGCAGTTCACGCGGCACATCTTGCAGCGCGGCCAGGTAGATGACCACCGCGCCGCCCACACCCCACATGCTCATGAGGATGAGCGCCGGTTTCGACCAGGTGGGGCTCCCCATCCACGGCGGCCCCTGAACCCCAACCAGGCTGAGCAGATAGTTGATAACGCCATTGATGGGGTCGAACATCCATAACCAGACAATGGCCGTGGCCACCACCGGTGTGATACTGGGCAAAAAATAGATGGTGCGAAAGAACGAGAGGCCGCGCACGCGGGCATTGAGCAACATCGCAAGCGCGATGCCGACCAGCGTCGCCAGCGGCACGGCGCCCAGCGCGTAATAGCTGGTGTTGTAGAGCGAAGTGAGAAAGCGCGGGTCGTCAAATAGGTTTACATAATTGTCAATGCCCACCCACTTGGGCCGGTCGAGAATCGGGTAGAAGGTAAAGCTGTAATAGAGCGAGGCAAAGAACGGATAAACGCGAAAAGCCAGAAAGCCGATGATCCACGGCATGGTAAAGAGCAAGCCGGTGATCAGCGCCTTACGCTCGCCGCGGGTCAAGCGAGGGGTTCGAGTCTGCAACGCCATACAACTCCTCTGTGGGCACTGAGTGAGACAGTCTCGTCACGATACAAACGCCATGCAGACAACGCCAACAGCATCAACCTTTGAGGCCGGTGAGGGCGATGCCTTCGATAAAGGTTCGCTGGGCAAAGAAAAAGAGCGCGACAATGGGCAATACGCTCATACACGTTGCCGCCATGATCCAGGCAAAGTTGGAAAAGCCATAGCTGGCTCGCATGTTGGCAATGCCCAGCGAAATGGTGTAGAGCGCCTTGTCGTTGATATAGATCAACGGCCCAAAGTAATCATTCCAACTGCCGATGAACTGGAAGAGCGCCACCACCGCCAGCGCCGGCTTCGAGAGGGGCAGGATGATCTGCGTGAAGATGCGCAACTCGGCGGCGCCATCCACACGGGCGGCGTCGGCCAACTCTTCAGGCAAGCTCATAAAGAATTGCCGCAGCAGAAAGATGAAGAACGGGTTGCCCAAAAAGGTCGGCACAACCAACGGCAAATAGGTGTTGATCCAGTTGAGCTGTTTGAAAATCAAATAGAGCGGGATGAAGGTGACAAAGCCCGGCAGGATCAACGTCGCCAGCACCGTGCTGAAGAGCAACCCGCGGCCGGGCCACCGCACACGAGCAAAGCCATAGGCCACCAGCGCGCTCGAAACCACTGCGCCAATCACCGACGGCAGCGCCACCACGAGCGTGTTGCGCAAGTAGAGCGGAAACTCGGCGCGGCGAAACGCCTCCAGGTAATTGTCCCAGCGGATGGGGTCAGGGATCCACACAATGGGGTAGACGGCCAACTCCTGGGGATTCTTGAGCGATGTTGTGATCATCCACACCCAAGGCAGCACGAAGAAACTGGCGAAGAAGACCAAAAGCAGATACTTCACCAAGTCGCCCACCACCCGGGCAAGGCGCGCCCCGGCCGCCTTCTGGTGTTCCGATACGCTGCCCAAGGCGGGGCGCAAGTCGATTGGGGTAGCCAATCCGAGCCTCCTGTTGAGAAGCTGCTTTCAAAGAAACCTTGACGGGGTGAGAAGCCAGGTTCTCACCCCGCCCAACCTTATAGAGATCACCCATAAACGTCGCACATTCACTCTCGTGTGCGCCAGCGTGTGTCTGTACGACTTTTATAGGGTTTGTCCATTAGCTGGCGTTCTGTTGGATCCAGATGTCCAGCTCTTTCTGCGCCTCGTTCTGGACAAAGTCCAGCGCCTCTTGTGCGCCCTTCTGCCCCAGCCGCACCTTCTCCCATTCAGCGCCCATCAACGCCTCATACGAGCTGCTGGTGGGAATCTTGGGCGGGTAGAGATAGTAGTCGGAATCGTACAAGTCGGCCAGGAAGACCTCTTCGTAGCCCGGGCACGCGGCTATCACATCGCTCTGGAACAGCGGCCACTCCGTCATGCTCTTGGACGAGGGGCCGTTCACACAGAGCCAGGTGGTGAAAAGGCTGGTGTAGACATCCTTGTCGCCCGTAGCGCCCGTCATGGCGCCGATGATCTCCCACGCCGCTTC
>JAHDWG010000308.1 GCA_023384495.1 Caldilineaceae bacterium | reverse complement strand
TGACCGAACACTTTGTGCCGCGCAGCGACCTGGTTCTTTTTGTCACCAGCGCCGACCGCCCGTTCAGCGAGAGCGAGCGGCTCTTTCTGGAGCGCATCCGCCAGTGGGGGAAAAAGATCGTCATCGTGGTCAACAAGATCGACCTGGTCGACGACCCGGCTGACCGCCAGCAGATCCTCGACTTTGTGCGCGACAACGGGCGCGCGCTCCTCGGCATGGAGCCGCAGATCTTCCCCGTGAGCGCTCGATTGGCGTTGCAGGCCAAGCAAGAGGCCACCAACGGCCAGCCCGCTGGCCCGCTTTGGGAGGCGAGCAACTTTGAGCCGCTGGAACGCTACATGGTCGAACAACTGGATGCCCGCGAACGGTTGCGTTTGAAGCTGGAAAACCCGGTGGGCATTGCAGCAAACCTAATCGAAAAGTATAGCCGGGTGATCGTCGAACGTCAGGAGCTGTTGCGCGGCGACTTTCACACGCTGGACACCATCGACGAGCAAGTGACGGCCTATGAAGCGGACATGCGGCGTGACTTCAAATACCAGATCAGCCATGTGGACAATGTGCTCTATGAGATGGCTGAACGGGGCGACAAGTTTTTTGACGAGGCCATGCGCCTTGGACGCGTCTTTGACTTGATGAACGGCGACAAGCTGCGCGGCGAGTTCGAGCGTCAGGTAGTGGGCGATACAAGCCGGCAGATCGAGCGGCACGTCAACGAGTTGATCGACTGGCTGGTGGATAAAGACTATCGCCAGTGGCAAGCGGTGATGGAATATCTCAACCGGCGCGCCGCCCAACATGCCGACCGCATTGTGGGCGCTATGACCAGCAGCTTTGAGTTCAACCGGCAGAATCTGCTTGCCAGCGTGGGGCGTGAGGCGCAGGAAGTGGTGGATAGCTACGACCGTGAGGCCGAGTCACTCAAACTGGCGCAAGAGGTGCAGACCGCGATTATCCAGACGGCGGCAGTGGAGGTGGGCGCGCTGGGGCTGGGCGCAATCCTGGTGGCGGTGCTCAACACGACGCTGCTTGACATTACGGGCATTCTCGGTGCGGGGGTGGTGGCGGCGCTGGGCCTCTATGTTTTGCCGGCGCGGCGCGGCAAGATCAAGCGTGAACTGCGCCAGCGAGTGAACCACCTGCGCGAGCAACTGACCCACACGATGACGCGCCAGTTCGAAGGCGAGCTCACCGACAGCGTGCAGCGGCTGCGTGAGGCGATTGCGCCTTACACGCGCTTTGTGCGCGTCGAACGGGAAAAGCTCGACCGCATGAGCGCTGATCTGCAGGATGCACGGAGCCGCGTCAACCAGATTCGCGGCGAGATCGAACGCATCCTATGAAGGCAAGCACACCGGTTTCGTTGGTCCCCCTGACGCTCGAGTTGCATGGGGCGGCGCTGCAGGCGCTCTATCGAGCAACACCTGGCTACTGGGCCTTATACGGATTGGACGGGCCGTCGCCCAACCAGGCGGAACACGACCTGCGCGCCGCGGCGGCGACACCCGGCCGCACCCTCATGGGAATCGTGCGCCGAGTTCAGGCGGACACCCCGGACGCCGGCGCCGAACTGATTGGCTTGATCGATTTCCGGCTGCACTGGCCCGGTCAGAGTGTGGCCTACGTGGGTCTGTTTTTGGTGGCGGAGGCGTTGCAACGCCGCGGTATCGGCACACAGGCATGGCGTCTGCTGGAGCCATGGCTTGCTCAGGATGCCGGCATGTTCAAGGCGCGTCTCAAGGTGGAACAGTTCAATCCGGGTGCGCTGCGCTTTTTTGGCCGGCTCGGTTTCCGGCTGACCGGGCAAACCGACCGCTACCGCGTTGGTGACCAGTTTGTCCGGTTGCTCTATATGGAGCAAGAGTGGTCACATCCGTATTCAAACATTGTACGTCAAACAGGAGCAGGGGGCAGCAATGCCTACCCACATGGCTGAATCGTACGCCAATTACCCCGATGAGGCCCTGCTGCGTCTGGTCCACAGCAAGGATTTGCGGGCCTATGAGCTGCTGTACGACCGCCATGCACAAGTTGTGTACAACCTGATCGTTCGCATTGTGCGCGATGCCGCCGCCGCTGAAGAGCTCTTGCAAGAGACCTTCTGGCAGGTGTGGCAGAAGTCTGCCCAATATGAAGGATCCGGTTCGGCGGCAGCATGGCTTCATCGCGTGGCGCGCAACAAGGCGCTTGATTTTCTGCGCCACCAACGCGCCCGCCCGCTGGCGGCGCAGGCAGAAATCGAGACGCTGGAACGTTCCCTCCGACACTATACCAGCAGCGCCGAAAGCGAGGTGGAGCAATCGTGGCGTCGCCAGCAGGTGTTGCAGGCGTTGGAGAGCATCCCCAGCGAGCAACGCATCTGTCTGGAATTGGCCTACTTTGAAGGATTGAGCCAACGCGAGATCGCCGAACATACCAATACGCCGCTCGGCACGATCAAGACACGGATGCGCATCGGCATGGAAAAATTGGAGCGCATCTTGCGAGCGGTAGGCTATCTTGAGGGAGAACTATGAACATGAGCGATGACCGTCTTGAGGGGCAGGGCGAAGCAGGCCCTCAGCGCCCGGGTCGCTCATTGACCGATTCATTGACGGATGTCGAAGCGCAGGAACTGTTGCCGGCCTATGTCATGGGGGCGCTAGAGCCAGACGAAATGCTGGCGATGGATGCGTTCTTGCAGGCGCACCCCGAATGGCAGGCGCGCGTACAGAGCATGGAGAAGGCGGCCATGAGCCTGGCGCACGCCGCGCCGCGCGCGGTGTTGCCCGCCCGCACCAAAGAGCATCTCATGGCGCAGGCGCGCGCCGACGGGGCCATTTTGCCAGCGCCGCCCGTGGAAGCGCTGGCAAAGCGGACACCGCTGTTGTCCACCTCGCCGCCGTTGCAGCCGGCCACGCGCCCGCCGCGGGGACTGCGCCCAATTCCGGGTGTACAGCCGCGCACGCCCCCGCCGGCTTCCAACTGGTTTGGCGTCTTTTGGCGCACGGTGGCCACGACAGGGGCCGTGGCTGCGATTTTGCTCCTGGCGGGGATCACCTGGCAGTTGCGCACGACGGTCGCCCAACTTGCAAATCAGGTCATCTCACTGCAAGAGCAACTGGTTCAAATCCAAGGTGAGAATACTCAACTTCAACAGACCAATCTGGCGCTGCAACAACAGTTGCAGTTGCAGAACCAACAGATGGCCGTACTTGCCAACCCGCAACAGACCATTGCGCTGGCCGGCACTGAAGAGGCGCCGGCGGCCAGTGGTGCATTTTACCGTCAGGGCGAGTCTGCCGTATTGGTGGTGCGCGGGTTGTCTGCCCTGCCCGCAGACCAGATCTATCAGTTGTGGATTTTGCCACCCGAAGGGGACTCTATCCCCGCCGACCTGATTCAACTGGCCAGTGTGGACACCCAGACGATCGCGTTGTCGGTGCCGCCTCAATATGACGATCTGGTGGGCATTGGCCTGAGCATCGAGCCAGCCGGCGGCAGTCAACGCCCCACCACCATCGTTCTGTTGGGGTTGGCCGACGCACCCAGCGCGGGCCAGGCGCCGCGGCTCTCGTAGCCGTCTCTCCGAATAATTCTACATCTTACCCAATATGTGGGTGTATTGGCCGGACCCGCAACCGCTATTCGGACGGGTTCTAACCGCCACAGCCCGACAACATACCCCAACGCTGCGAACCGGCCCCGTTCAAAGCGCAGAGATCCGCACACCTTGCCAATGCCATTGCCGGCATTGGCTTTTTTTATGGTTTCCTGCTCTTTCCTGTTTCCTTGTAAAGGTTTTCGCCATCCGCCGAATCAGTTACATCCGATTGCGCGTTCAATACGTCAAAAAGGCAGAGACGCCAACGGGGCCCCTTGACATCTCCCTGTTATACCCATCAGGTGCTGGCTCTTTATCCGAACCATGGAGGAAACTGCAATGACATCAATACAACGTTCACCGCTGCGGCGTATTGCGCTGGCGCTTGCGCTGACGCTGGCGCTTGCACTGCTGCTGGCTGCCGTGCTGATTGCCTATCAGTTCAGCGCACACGCATCCAGCCACCGCGAAGCACCGCTCATCTCCAAAGATCCATTTGCTGATACGACCGATGTCTACATGTTCATCTCGCCTGAAAACCCGGCCAACGTGGTCCTTGCCGCCAGTTGGATCCCCTTTCAGGCGCCCGAGGGCGGCCCCAACTACTTTGAGTGGGATAAGACCGCTCTGTATGACATCTATGTGGACAACAATGGCGACGCCAGCCCAGATATTACCTACACCCTCTCTAGTAACGTTGTGGTGGAAAACCCCAACACATTCCTCTACAACGTCGGCCCCATCGGCCTGAATGGGGCAAACTGGAACCGCAAGCAGTATATCACAATTACCGAGCAGATTGGCGACGACGCGCCGACGGTGTTGGTGGGCAACAAGCTGGCCGCGCCGGTAAATATCGGCGAGAAGTCCACACCCAACTATGAAAGCTATTTTGATGCGGCGGTTACGGCGCGCACGACGCCGCAAGGCCCCATGAAAATCTTCGCAGGCCAGACTGATGACGCCTTCTGGGTTGATCTGCAAGTGTTTGATCTGCTCACGCTGCGCGGGCAGGATGCGCCGATTGGCTACACCACCGGCAACAACATCCCCGTCGATTCGCTTTCGGGCATGAATGTCCACAGTCTGGTGATCGAGGCGCCGATTGCGCACGTCACCAGCGCCGGTGAACCGGTGATTGGTATGTGGGCGGGCACGCGTCGCTCCCAGATACGCGTATTAACGTCGAGCGGTGGGCAGCTCAACTCCATCACCTATACCCAGGTCTCGCGTCTGGGTATGCCGCTCGTCAATGAGGTGGTGATCCCCATGGGGTTGAAGGATGTATTCAACAGCATCCCACCCAGCAGCGACCTCGATGTCTATGGGTTGCTGCAAAAAAGTGTGGAAGACCCAGAACTGGCGACGCTGCTCTGCGCGCTCTATGATGTGCCCGTTCCCAACCCGGTCAACGACAGCGACCAAAAGTGCAACACCCAGTTCACCCCAGGCACACCCCGCACCGGGCGCGGCGATATCTTTGACATTTTTGTCACGGGCATCAAGCTGTCAAAGCCCCTGACCGTGGGCAACACCGTCATCCCGGCGGGGACTAACTTTACCCAGCCGCAGACGGTGCGCCCGGCGGAGATGCTGCGCCTCAACACCGCCATTCACACGCTCGGCGTTTGCCCCACCACACCGGCGCGATTGGGCGTGCTGGCCGGCGACCTGTGCGGCTTCCCCAATGGCCGCCGCCTGGCCGACGATGTGGTCGAGATCGAGTTGCTGGCGGTTGCCGGCGCGGTCTACCAACTGCTCGACGGAACCGACGCCAACTTCACTTATAATGAAGCGCTTGGCGCGGTGCTCACCGACGGCGTCGACTACAACGACGTTCCCTTCTATGGGGCGAGCGACCGGCGCGGCTACCCCACCACGTTCCCCTATATGGCGCCTCCCCATTCCGGTCAGGCCCATTGGCACATCAACCCGTTCTTCAACCTGTTGCTCGACTGGGTGCAGAATGGGGCTGAAGACTAGCGGGTCGGACGTGCAGTTCGCATGATACGGAATTGCGTGTTGCGTAGCCAACTTGCCGCATAGTTACGCAACACGCAATCTAGGGACCGGATACAAGCGGGGAACAGACAGACATGGCTATCCTATTACCCTGGACGTCGGCTGCGAATGCGAGGCGACGGCTGTTGCTCTTGCTGTTGGTTGCGACGCTCTTTCTGGTCGTTGCCATCGTTGGTCGCCTGGCGCACACACAACTGGCGCTGCATAGCCGGCCCGCACCGGTGCAGATAGCAGCGCCTGGCTCCGCCGCCGAGATCGCCCAGTTGCAGGCTCGTTTGGGCCGCAACCCAGACAATGTTCACACCTACGCTCAACTGGGGCAAAGCCTGCTGCTCCATGTACGCGAAACGGGTGATGTTTCCCTGTACGCACGCGCCGAACAAGCCTTCCTCCAGGCGCTCCAGCGAGACCCAGCCCACGTGGATGCGCTGGTGGGCCGGGGCATCTTGGCGCTGGCGTTGCACGACTTTGCGGGCGCGCTCGAGTGGGCAGAGCGCGCCTGGGCGGTCAACCCGTTTCGGGCGCAGACGCTTGGCGTCAAGGTCGACGCGCTGGTGGAATTGGGGCGCTACGCCGAAGCGGTGGAAGCGCTGCAGCAGATGGTCGATCTGCGCCCCGACCTCCAGTCGTACACGCGGGTCTCCTATCTGCGCGAACTGCACGGCGAGACAGCAAGCGCGATCGAGGCCATGACCCAGGCCGCCAGCATGGGCGTCCCCGGCAGCGAGCAGTGGCTGTGGACGTTGACCCAGTTGGGCCACCTTTACTGGAACAGTGGTAGGCTGGTCGAAGCCGAGACGACCTATCGGCAGGCGTTGCATCTGCGGGCCGATTACCCATATGCGCTGGCGGGGCTGGCGCGCGTCCGGGCTGCCCAGGGCGATCTGCCAGTTGCGATTGCCCAGATGGAAGGGCTGGTGCGGCGGCTCCCTTTGCCCGAATTTGTGGTCGCCTTGGGCGACTATTACGCCGCGGCCGGCCAGGCCGACCAGGCGCAGCAGCAGTATGAGCTGGTGCGCGCGATGCAGAAGCTCAACGCCGCCGCCGGCATGAACGTGGATCTGGAACTGGCGGCGTTCGATGTGGAGTATGGCGACGACCCGGCCGCTGCGCTGGCGCAGGCGCAGGCCGCCTATACGGCGCGGCCCACCATCTTCGCCGCCGATACGCTTGCCTGGGCCTATTACCACGTGGGCGATTACGCGGCGGCGCAGACGTACAGCGAGGAGGCGCTACGGCTCGGTACGCGAGATGCGTTGCTGCATTTCCACGCCGCCCAAATCGCCATCGCCCTGGGCGACGAACATGCGGCGCGTGAACATGCAGAGTTGGTGCGGGCCATCAATCCCCATTTTTCGCTGCGCCATCGGCAAGATCATTGAGTACACGCTATCGTTGCAGATATTCTCAACGCCAAGACGCAGAGGAGCAAAGACGCCAGGTTGTTGGCCGAGACTCCTCTTTGCGTCTTGGCATCTTGGCGTCTTTGCGTTTACAGTGCAAACATAGGGTAGCCCACCCCCTGCCCGGTTTTGGCCCCGTTTGGACAATCCCCTACGGCAATTCCGCCCCAACATTTGTATCATAATCGTTCTGCGTGAAACCGGCGCGCCCAATTCGTATACAAACCCGTCAACGGATATGGCGAATTTTGTGCATCCTGACGGTTGCATTGCGGCGCAACTTCGCGTATAATGGTCGGTTGTAAGAACAAACGTTCGTTCTTGCCCAGCGCAAGGGGAGAGTGCAATGGCTCTGGATAAGCTCGTGGTGCGTGGCGCCCGTGAGCATAACCTGAAGAACGTCAACCTGGAAATTCCCCGTGACAAACTCGTGGTTATCACCGGGCTGAGCGGCAGCGGAAAGAGCAGCCTGGCCTTTGACACCATCTATGCCGAAGGGCAACGCCGTTATGTGGAGTCGCTGTCGGCCTATGCGCGCCAGTTCTTGGGCTTGATGGAGAAGCCCGATGTCGACCAGATCGAAGGGCTGAGCCCGGCGATCTCGATTGACCAAAAGGGGGCCGGTCGCAACCCGCGCTCGACGGTAGGCACGGTCACAGAAATCTACGACTATTTGCGCCTGCTCTATGCCCGGATCGGGCAGCCCCATTGCCCCAACTGTGGCGCGCCGATTACGCAGCAGACGGCAACCCAGATCGTTGATAGCATCCTCGAAATGCCCGAGGGCGCGCGCCTCTTGATCCTGGCGCCGGTGATCAAGGACCGCAAGGGCCATCACAAGTCGCTCTTCGAGGAGCTGCAAAAGCAGGGCTTTGTGCGCGTGCGCGTCAACGGCGAGCTTTACGAGGTGACCGAAGTCCCCGATCTGGACCGCTACAAGATGCACACCATCGAGGCCGTGGTCGACCGTCTCGTTGTCCGTCACCCCACAGAGGGTGATGAGGAGAGCGCAGGCATGGATCAGCAGCGCCTGAGCGACTCGGTGGAGACGGCGTTGCGGCTGGGCAGTGGCGTGCTGATCGTCGCCGATGTCACCGACCGTGACCATCCTACCGACCGCACCTACAGCGAACACTTTTCGTGCGCCAGGTGCGGCACAAGCCTGCCCGAGATCGAGCCGCGCACCTTTAGCTTTAACAGCCCCCACGGCGCCTGCCCTACCTGCACCGGCCTCGGTGTGTTGCAGGAATTTGACCCCGACCTGATCTTGAATGGGGAACTGACCCTCAACGAGGGCGCGGTGATCCCCTGGCAGCGCCAGAATGACAATGAGGGCGACGGCTATTACCGGCAGGTGCTTAGCGCCGTCTGCAAGCAATATGGCATCCCCTTCAATGCGCCGGTGAAAGAACTAAGCCTGAAACAGCGCGATGTCATTCTGTATGGCCCAGCCAAAAAGTCAGAGAAAGTCCGTATCGAATACCGCACCGGCAACGGCGAGTTGCGCCACTATGAGACCGGCTTCAGCGGCGTGATCCCAAGCCTGCAACGCCGGTATCAAGAGACGAGCAGCGAGTATATCCGCAGCAAGCTCGAAGAGTACATGAGCCTCCGCCCGTGCCCTGTCTGCCAGGGCAAGCGCCTCAAGCCGGAAGCCCTGGCC
Organism: Caldilineaceae bacterium; assembly: GCA_023384495.1. Taxonomy (GTDB): domain Bacteria; phylum Chloroflexota; class Anaerolineae; order Caldilineales; family Caldilineaceae; genus CFX5. The sequence goes on along the minus strand of JAHDWG010000308.1, from coordinate 534 downwards.
GTGACGGTGCTGGACAAAAACATCCACCAAGTGACCACCTTGCCCGTGGAGGATGCGCTGGGCTGGGTGCGGGGATTGCAGGGGCAGGAAAACGATGATTGGAAACCGGAGAGTATGCCGCACTCGACCAATGGCCGGTCTCCAGTCTCCAGCCTTCAGTCTCCAGCCTCCATCCTCACCCCTCGGCAGCAGGCCATCGCCCATCAGGTGCTCAAGGAGATCGCGGCGCGGCTCCAGTTCATGGTCAACGTGGGGTTGGACTATCTCACGCTCGACCGGACGGCGGTGACGCTCTCGGGCGGGGAGGCGCAGCGTATTCGCCTGGCGACGCAGATCGGCAGCCAGTTGATGGGGGTGCTCTACATTCTCGATGAGCCGAGTATTGGTCTCCACCAGCGCGACAACGCGCGCTTGATCGAGACGCTGCAGGGCATGCGCGACCTGGGCAACACGGTGCTGGTGGTGGAGCACGACGAAGACACCATTCGCTCTGCCGACTGGGTGGTGGACATGGGGCCGGGCGCCGGGGAACAT
>JAHDWG010000307.1 GCA_023384495.1 Caldilineaceae bacterium | reverse complement strand
AGCACAAAAGTCTGGCTTTCATTCTGAACTCAGTATAGCGGCCCAACGGGTGAGGGCTCTTTCGGTTACTGGCAGCCGTTGCTGCCTCAATAGAGCCCCAACCCTGGCGCACCAGGCAGCGTGATTTGCCCGGCGCGCACTCGAAAGTAGGCCGGATGGCGGGCCTGCTCGTCGGGCCGTGCGTGAGGAGCGAATTCCCGTGCATTGGTCTCGAAGTAGTCGATCGAGCGTTGCAGCTGGGCGGCCAGATTGGCGCTATGCACCAAAGCCAGACCGGGGTTGGTGAGGTCTTGCACCGTAACAAAGAGGTTGTTGCGCCGCGCCCAACAATAGGCTAGCAGCGCGTGAGTCTGCCCACGGCACGTCTTGATCCCCAGCCCCGACCAGCCAAGTTGGACAAGCAACGGCAACTCGTCGAGCTTGCCCAGCGCCTCGTCCACGATGACCGGCTTGTGGGCAGCCACCCTGTGCATCGTAAATTCATAGCGCGCCAAATCCCGGTGGGTGGGCTGCTCGATGTAGTCCAGCGCCTGCAGGGTCTCCGGCGCGTTGGTCTCAAGCCATGCCAGCATTTCGAGCAGAAAGTCAGGGTGCACGCACGCTTCGTTTGGGTCTAGGGTGAGACGAATACGTTCCTGGTCGATCCCGGCGCTGGCTGCCGTCTTGAACACCTGTTGCAGCCACATACCATCGGCAACTGGGTCTTTGACGTGCGTTCTCACCTTGAAGCAAAAGACCCCATCGCGCCGGATCCAGTCGACGAGCGTCTGTGGCAAATCATGAGGCGCGAGTTTGGCCGATTCATCGGAGGGTTCCTGTAACGCATGGTCTGTGCTGACGACATGTTGTACAGCCAACCTAGACCGCCGCGCACCCAACAGGGCGCGGGGATAGAGTCCCTGAAGGTCCAGCCCCAGGTAGGCGCTCAAATCATCGTTGAGCCATTCACGGTCGTAAAATCGATAGACCGGCCCGCTCAGCGCCCGCCCCCAGGCATCGTGGATGGCGGCGTCAAACGGGGCCAGGCAATTGAGCGCGGCCAGGTAGGGGATCGCGTAGGGCGCCGTCGGAACTGACTGACGTTCGCTGGCGCGCATGAGGTCAGGCAGCAGCGCCAGCAGTTGAAAACCCTTTTGCAGCGGGTCACAATACTCACCATCACCGCGCAACACTTCACCGATCCGGTTGCAGAGGCCGCGCATGAGGTCATCTTTGTGGGGATAGTCTTGGCCCGATGTGGGAAACGCCCAGCGCGGCGACAGGAAGATTGCGCCGTCACCGCGGGTCGTCTGCCCCAATCGGGTGTGCGCTGTCACAACGACCCGCACATAGGTGATCTCGTTAATCACGCCACGGCTAAAATGCAACGGCGTCGCCATGCGCTCATCGAAGAAGCGCCAGGTGACATCTATCACTTGAATATCGGTCGGTTTGCCCATTAAGCCTGTTCTTTCTTGCGCTGGATAGGGCTGCCACCATGCAGGACAAAGCCTGCAGGTTTTCGCCCCGTCAAGCGAGGCGGCAAGACGCAGCGCCGGCCTGGGCGTGGGCAGCACATGACAATGTCGGTCTGGGGACGACGGAGACCAAGAGCTGGTCCGGTCGTTAGCTGTAGATGAGCCTGATCAGAATGGGGAAGGCAAAGTGTCGCGGGTCACCACGTCAGGTTCCGCAACAGGGTAGCAGAAGTGAAGTGTGTTGTCAAATACATCCAGGGTTTTATCAATAAATCTGTCTAATGGCGCCGGGTAGTTTTGCAGGATATTATCAGAAGTGCGCAAAGAGGCATTGCAGGGAAGCGAGGATCGCCAGCGCGCTGCGGCCTGGGGCACTCGTAGCCGCAACTATAGTCGCTGGCTGCCGACAAGCGCAACTGAAGTCGCGACCAGGTTCTGTTGACAGTTCACATCTTCCCATTTGAGGGTAAAACACGCGCCTGACAGCCAAAAGTCGCCTCAGCGACTGAAAATAAGGCGCCTGCACCCAGAGAGTGCCCGGCTTCTCATTGTTAGAGGTCAGATTGGGAGCCCGCTGGGCGCCGTGCAGGGTGACAGTCACTTTCAGAAGTGAGTGTCACCTCATAGCAAAACTAGCGATTCACGCCTGTCAGCACGATGCCGCCCACGAAATAACGTTGCGCCACAAAGAAGACCACGATCATGGGGATGGTCATGAGGAAGGCAATTGCCATCATATAATGAATCTCCGAGCCGAATTGACTGTAAAAGAGATTCATGCCGATGACTAGTGTGTAGTTCTCTCGCCCGGTGAGGAAGATCAGCGGGCCGTAGAAGTCGTTCCAGGTGGCCTGGAAGGTAAAGATGCCCACCGTCAGCAGCGCGGGGATCGAGAGCGGCAAAAAAATGCGCCACCAGATCTGCAAGCGGGTGGCGCCGTCGATGTAGGCGGCATCCTCCAACTCGGTGGGGATCTGGAGGAAGAACTGGCGCAGCAAAAAGATGTTGATTGCGCCGCCGCCAAACCAGGCGGGGATGATCAGCGGCTTGAACGAGTTGAGCCAGTCGATCTTGAAGAAGAGCACATAGAGCGGGATCAGCGTTACCTGTGGCGGCAGCATGATCGATGCAATGGTGACGATAAACCAAAACTCACGGCCCGGGAAGCGGATGCGCGCAAAGCCATAGGCGCAGAGCGACGCCGTCAGCAGCACCCCCACCAATACCGTCACCGAAATATAGACCGTGTTCCACGTCCACCGGGTAAACTGCATGCCCGCATAGGTCCACGCACTGACAAAGTTGCCGAACTGCGGGTCGCGCGGGAAGATGGTGGGCGGAAAGTAGACTGCCTCCTGTGCCGTCTTGATCGAAGTGAGGATCATCCACAGCAGCGGCAAGACAAAGACAAAGCCGACAATGCTGAGCACGCCATAGACTATGAGCGCGTGCAGAATGCGCCCGCGCGCGCGCCGGTTCCGGTAATACGCGGCGGATGGGTGCGCTGAGCTGGCCACTGGCTGGCGGAGCGTGGTCATCGCTTCACCTCGTAGTAGACCCAGGCGTCGGACGAGCGGAAAAGGATCAGCGTCAAGACCAGAATGATGGCGAACATGAGCCAGGCCATGGCCGAGGCCAGCCCCATAAATTGCCAGCGGAAGGCCTTCTCATACAGGTTCAGATTGTAGAAATAGGTAGCGTAGAGCGGGCCGCCTTTGGTGAGAATATAGGCGGGCACGAAGTATTGAAAGGTGTTGATCAGCCCGGTAATCAGCACAAAAAAGACGGTCGGGGTCAACTGGGGCAAGGTGATGCTCCAAAAGAGCCGCCAATCGTTGGCGCCATCGATCTTGGCCGCCTCGTAGAGCGACTCGGGCACCCCTTGGAGCCCAGCCAGAAAGATCACCATGGTTGGCCCGATTCCCCACAGGCTTAGGATGATCAGCGTGGGCAGCGCCGTGTCAGGCTCGGAGAACCAGGTTCCGGTCGGCAACCCGAAGAAGGCGAGCGTGGCGTTCACCAATCCTCGATCTGGGTTGAGTAGCCAGGCCCAGACAAAAACCGACGCCACAATCGGCACAATCGTGGGGATGTAGAGCAACGTGCGAAAGATACGCATGCCTTTGAGCTTCTGGTTGAGCAAAAGGGCGGCGACCAGAGCGCCAACCAGCGTCAACGGCACGGCGAAGAGGGCAAACTTGAGCGTCACCCAAAGCGAGTGCAACACGCGCAGCGGCGGACGCGTGAACATGTCCACATAGTTGCGAAACCCAATCCACTCGGGCGACTGGAGGATGCTGTACTCGGTGAAGCTAAAATAGAGCGAGGCGACCATCGGCCCAAAGACAAAGAGGATCAGGCCGAGCACCACGGGCATGATAAAGAGATAGCCCTGGATCGTATCGCGCCAGAAAAAGGCGCTGCGCCGCGGTGGTGAGGCGGGTGTGGCGTCAACAGTCATGGCATTCCTGAAAAAGATGGATTGTATTCGACGGCAACGAGGGGTTCGCATCGCTCCATGCGAACCCCTCGCCCTTCTAAACGAGCCCTAAAGCGCGCGGTTCTGCACCATTTTCAGCCCACGGTAGACTATCCGGCAGTGTCGAGGCAGGCCTGAATTTCGGCATCCGCTTCGGTGAACGCCTGTTCCACCGTCTTGGCGCCGCGGATCGATTCCTCCAGCGCGGTGCGGATGGTCTGGTTGATCAGCCCGGCGTAGAGGCTGCCACACTTGGAGGGGTAGCCCATGGGCGGGAAGATGCCCACGCCGCCACCGCGGATAAAGGCCTTGATGTTGCTCGGCGGCGGCGCCAATTCGTCGAAGATGGGGTCGTCGGCCATGGACTTGAGCAACGGCATGCCGCTGTAATTCTGCAAGATCGCCCGCTGGCCGTCGCTCGAAGCCAGGAATTTGAGCAGCTCCCACGCCTCTTGCGGGTGCTTGCTGTCCTTGCTGATGCCGTAGCCATAGGTGCCCATGCCCGTAGCGTGGTTGACCGGATGGCGAGGCGCCACCGCCACATCCCACTCGAAGTCCTGAATCTGCTCACGATAGTTCTTCATGTTGCCGGGGATCATAAACATGGTGGCGCAGCCGCCGCCCACAAAGCAGCCATCGCGGCCACCGGGCAGTTCCACACCCAGGGGGATGGTCACCTGATGCACGGTCCACTGGTCCACATAGGCCTGGATGCCCGCCAGCGCCTCCGGTGTGCTAAAGGTGGAGGTGGTGAAATCTTCGCTCACGGGCTGGCCGCCGTAGCCCACAATCCACGGGATGAAGTAGGCCCACCAATCCCAGCCGTCGTTGCCGCCGTTGGCGATGCAGTAGACATCTTCGTTGGCTTCCTGCACGATCTTGCAGGCCGCGATCAGGTCGTCCCACGTCCAGTCATCGCTCGGCAGCGGCGCGCCCGACTCTTCGAAGAGCGTCTTGTTGTAATACATCTGCACGCTGTCCCACGAGGCGGGGATCATGAAGGTGCCATCCACGCCGGGCACCTGCCCCAGCGCCAGGATGTTTTCGTACACATCGTCAAAGCTGAAGCTGTCATCCACATCAGCAAAGGCTTCCAGGTCGATGAGCACGCCGTTGGTGACAAAGGGCACGGTGAACAGGTCTGCCGAGAACATGACATCGGGCAGGTTGCCGGCGGCTGCCTTGGCGTAGATGCCCTCGGCATAGTCGCCCACGGCGCAATCGACCGTGACCTTGATGTTGGGGTGTTCCTCCTCAAACTTGGCGATCAGCATGTCGGTCACGGCAATCGACGACGGGAAACAGGCATTGAGATAGCTAATCTCAATGGGCTCGTCGGCGGCGGGCGCGGCGCCGCCACCGGCTGGGGCCGCCACCGGGGCGGCGCACCCGGCCAGCAGCGCCACAACCAGGCCCAACAGTAACAGCTTCCATGCCTGGCGGGGGGTCTGCCGATGATGGTGGTTCGATCTTGTCAACACGGTCCTTCCTCCTCGAATGATTCGGTGTGATTGGTGCGAGTATCTGACGGATGCGAGTAGTAAGTGCGGGCTTGCGTACGATACCTGCTGTTTGGCGCCACGGCCAACGAAGCTCGATGCAGGGATTTGCCGCGGCGGTTGCTGAGCGTCCGGCCTAACCGGTGTGAGTGCGTCCAGCCGAGGTCTCGCGGGCCAACCAAACAGGAGATCAGGACACAGCGTGGCCCACTTGGCTGCTCGGTCGTACACGCGCGATTTGGCGATGGAGGCTTGCATCGGGAAAGGATCGATCAGAACAGCCGCACGATACCACGCTTCAAAATCTCTGTCAAACAGGTTTCGGATCAAGACAAGCCAATGGGCGTTGACAGGCGTTCAATTCTCCAGTAAGATGGACAATTAAGATGGACAATAACGCCTGCCATACCCCACATCGCTTATTCTTGTGACTAGGCAGGGCAAAGATTGCCTCTTATGTTGATGTTGGTATGTTGATGGTGGCCACCGGCGTGGCCGACCGCCAGAAGGAAGCCGCATTATGCAGTTTTCACCGTCCGAATCGATCCGGTACCATGACTTCGCCCTAGAGTTGCGCAGCGAATCGCGCGGCGTCATCGCGGGGCGCGTCAGCGCCTCTCCGGTAGGCGAATCGAGTGACTTTGCGTTCCGCTACCCCATCAGCCCGCAGGAAATTAACGAGGCGATGGCCAGCGTCACCTACGCCGCCAGCCCCTATCTCAAACGCAGCGCGCCCAGCGCCAGCTATGACCCAATCATTGGGCTGGGCGAACGCCTCTTTCAGGCGCTGCTGCGCGAGTCACCTGCGGGCCGCCTCTTCCGCCTCGCCCAGGATGCCGCGCAGAGCCGCTCCGACGGGTTGCGCATCCGGATCACGGCCCATGACCCTGAGGTGTTGACGCTGCCGTGGGAGTTTATGTTTGACGACGCCCAATCCATGTTTATGGCGCTCTCGCTGCGCACACCCATTGTACGCCGGATGGCCGATCCCAACCCCCCCGCGCTGCGCCCGGTGACCGGCCCGCTGCGGGTTTTGGTGGCCGCGGCGGAGGTCTATGACTTTGGCGCGGCGGAGGAAATCGAAATTCTGCAACAGCTTCAGGCTGAGAGCGGCCTGCTTGACATAACCGTGCTCGAGGATGCCACACTCCCACGCCTGGCCGACACGCTGCGCGACAACGCCTTTCACGTTGTGCATTTCATTGCCACGGGGGCCTATGGTTCCGGTCGAGGTCGCTGGTCCAAAATCAAGCCCGAGGATGGGCGCAACCTCGGCCAGGGCCTGCTCTTGGTCGGCGCCGATGCAGCCGCCAAAGACAAAATGGAATCTGCCGAGTTTGTGCCGGCAGCGCACCTGCACGACCTGATCGCGGCCAGCCCTGAGGTGCGCTTTGTGATGCTCAGCGCATGTGAGACTGACCGGGTGGCGGCAGAACTATCGCGCGCCACGCCGCTCGTGCTGGGGATGCGCGGCCCAATCACCGACCGCACGCGCCACACGATTACGAGCGCGCTCTATGGGGCGCTTGTCGCCGGTCAGCCACTCGAAGCCGCCGTGACGGCAGGCCGCCAGGCCGTCGACCGCAGCCAACCCGGCAGCCGCGAATGGGGGCTGCCCACCCTCTATGTCGCGTCGTCGGACGGCATTCTGTTCACGCCCGGCGCCAAGGGGATCACGGATGCAGGTGTAGGCGTTGACTCGGTTGCCGTGGATCGGGGATTGGCCGCCGCGGCGCCGGCGATCGCCCCGCGCGAACAACTACGCCTGCAAGCCGAGCTTGACATCGAGCAGCGCAACCTGGAAAGCCTGCGCGCCCAACAAGACCTGCTGGGCGCTAAGCTTCCCGACTTCATCAAACGCCAGATCGACGAAGCCGTCGACAAAGTGGCGGAGCTTCACAGCAAACTCGCGGCATTTGGTTAATCCCGTATCCTGTATTCCCTATCCCATCATGACCCGTCGCACTAGCACCAAACCTGCAACCCCCGCCCCCGTGGAGCGGCCCTCCATTGCCACCAACGGCCACCCTGCGCTCAACGGCGAACAGGTGATTCAACTGGCGCGCATGGTAGTGGAGATGGAGCGCAAGGGAGAGGTGCTCAACCGCCTTGCCCAGCAGATCAAGGCGCTCAGCCCCCTGCGCATCGCGCCGGTGGAAGGGGAGATAACCTTTCACCAGCGGCTCGAAGCGCTGCTCCAACAGGCGCGCAGCGCAATCCGTCAGTTGGCGACCGCTGCCGACAGCGCGGCCGTGGCGTCGCTTCTGGCGCAACTGGCGCAATGGCTGGGCGATGTGGACTGGGATCTGCTCGAGGAACGGGTCAAGCGATTGGCGGACAAACAGCGCGAGCAAGACGCTTTGCTCCAGCACTACAAGAGCGCAGTTGACCCCTATCGCGACCGCTTCACCCGGCTACGCGCCGCGCTCGATCGCGCGGCCCGTGCGCGCGCCCCCGTGCGCAATCAGGCTGAACTGTTGCGGCGGCTGGAATCCCACCTGCGGCAAGTGGACCTGACGCTGGTCAACCAAGAGCAGCCGTTCCCCATTTTGCTCCAGGCGATCCAGGCGCTTGAGACTGAGACAAGCACAATCGATGAGGAATTGCGAGCAATCGGCGACATCACCAAACAGACAGAACGCATCATCCGCAATGCCGATCTGCTGCTTATGCAGTCACCGTTGGACCTCATGGGCCGCTATCAATACGAAGTGGGCCTGCGCGTGGCCGGTGAATCGGGCGCCCACGGCGTGAGCATCCAGGCGCCCATTAAGCTCGTCGCGCAAGACCGTGAGCTGATGCAACACGCCATCCGCCAGATCACCAACGTGGTGACAGGACTTGCGCGCAAAGAGAGTGAGGAGTCTGGGCAGGGTGCGCCCACATCGACCGCAACCGATGTGGAGAACGCAGTTACCCGGGCGGCGGTGCGCGCCTACATCTTTGGCGAAGACACCACCAGCGCCGAGCCGGTTGCGCCACTGGCCAGCCTGGTGCGCGAGATGGGCGACCTGATGTATCGCCTCTTCATGCCCGAATCGGTGCAGGACTATTTGCGCGCCAATACGTGCTCGCTCACCATCGCCACCAACGATCTGGAACTGCCGTGGGAGTTTATGTACTACGACCAGAGCCCCACCACGCCAACCGATGTGGATGGCGGGCAGAGCCAGGCTGGTGACCAGCCCAACGAGGATGCGGAGAACTTTCTCTGTCTCAGCCGCCCCATTGCCCGCCGCCTGATGGGCCGCCCACTGCCCACCGAACGCCCACCCCGCATTGATCGTCCGGCCAAGCGCCAGTTTCTCTTTATCGCCAATCCAACCGGCGACCTGGATGGCGCCGAGCGCGAGGTGAAGGCAGTGGTGGACGAACTCAATCGGTCGTGGGCCGATCAGATCGAAACAACGGTGCTCAGCGGCAAGCAGGCCACTGGTCGCCGGCTCAATCAACTGCTGCGCTCTGACAGCTATGACGTGATCCATTACAGTGGGCACGCCTTTTTTGATGACAACGACCCCGACTACAGCGGATTGCTGTTGCACAACCGCGAGATCTTCTTTGCCGACAAGGTGCGCCGGCTCTTGGGCGGGCAGCCGCTGGTTTTTCTCAATGCGTGCGAATCGGCGCGGTCGGCCAATGAAGATCGCGCGTCCGGGGCCGCCTACAATCTGCAAAAGCCGGCCCAGGGGCTGGCGGCTTCGTTTGTCTACGGGGGCGCGCTGGGCTGTATCGGGTCGCTCTGGCCCATCAACGATCTGCGCGCCGCCCGCTTTGCTGTTGAATTCTACAACCAGGTGC
>JAHDWG010000306.1 GCA_023384495.1 Caldilineaceae bacterium | reverse complement strand
CTCAACCCCACCCATTCCGCAATGCCGATACACCCAAGTTTAACGCCATTGAGCAGTGGGGGGCGGCGCAATTGACCGACGCCGACCGCGACTTTATCCGCACCTTCCAGCCAACGGTGACGGTTAATCTGGGCGGACACGGAGAGTTGATGGGCTACCACGGTTCGCCCCGCTCGTATCACGACGCCATCGTCGCCACCACGCCGAATGGCGAACTGGCGCGCTGGTTGGAGGCAAAGCCGGCGCTGGTCATGGCGGGCGGGCACACCCATGCGCCCTTTGTGCGCCGCTTCGGGGAATCGCTGGTGATGAACCCAGGCAGCGTGGGGTTGCCCTATGAGAATAGGCCCGACGGCCGCACGCGCAACCCTCCCTGGGCCGAATTCGCCATCATCACGACGGATGGGGGCCTCTGCGTGGAACTTCGCCGTACACCGGTGAATGTGGCGCAGATCGCTCAGGTCGTCCGCCAAAGTGAAATGCCGTTTGCCGAGTGGTGGCTAGAAAATTGGCTAGTAGCCGATTAAGCAAACCACCCATCCGCTACTTGGTCGCATTGACAACCTCCTGCAATAGCTCCAGCTGGCCGGTGTGGTAGGCCTCATGGCGCAGCAGCGAAATCATCCACTCGGCCACAGTGAGCGTCATGGGCGGGTAGGTAACGACACGCTCGGCGTGATGGGATGTGAGCAATTCCAGCCCCATCGCGATGCGAGGCTGGGCCTCGACAATGGCCTCAATGAGCATCTCAAAGCGAGCCAGCCCCGGTTCATCGCCCAGCACAGGCGCCGAATCGCGTGCATAGCGCTGGGCAAGTTGCGGGTCTAGCGTTGGTTCCTCTTCCAGAATGGTTAGAATGCGATTGCGATATGCGGCAACGTGGCCGACGATCCAGTTGGCGCAATTGCCCGGAGCCGGCGGCTGAACCAGCGAATCGGCGTGGGTGAAGCCGCCGGTCATCTGCTGGATCAAGCTCAGGTTGCGGTCATAGGCATTGACAATGAACGTAGCGGTAAACATGAGAATCACTCCTTGCTTGGGAATCTTTCTGATAGAATTGGTGTGATATGATCGTTCGTCTTTGGCTCCACCGGTTTACGCTGCTGCTTGCGCTGCCCTTTGTATACCCGCTGGTCTGGCTGATCATCGGTGCGCTCTGGCCCGATCATCAACCCCTTGCCATGCTCTGGTTGGAGCCGGCCAGTTTTCGCCCAACGCTCAGCAATTTTATCACGGCAAGCGACATCGTGCCGATGGCGCGCTTCGCCGTAAACTCATTGCGGGTCGTGGTCCTGGCCGTGCCGCTGACATTGCTGGTGGCCTCATTGACCGCCTTTGCTATGACGCAGCTCCCAAGCCGCGCCCAGACGATGCTTGTCTGGCTTTCCATGGCCGCCCTGTTGGCCCCGCAAAAGGCGTTGTGGCTGGCCCGCTTTCCCCTCTTCAAGGCGCTGGACATGGTCAACACACCGTGGCCACTGGTGGCTCCGGCCTTGATCGGGGGCAGCCCCTTCTATGTGCTGTTGCTCTACTGGACGTTTCGCCGGCTACCCACCGAGTACTACGAGGCGGCCCGGCTAGATGGGGCGTCCCAATGGCGAATCTGGCGGCTTGTGGCCGCGCCACTGGCGCGCAATGCCCTCTTCGCCGTCGGGATTCTCCATTTTTTGCACGTGTGGGGTGATTTCGCCGACCCGCTCCTCTATCTGCGTGCGACTGCCCAGATGACCTTGCCGGTCGGCCTGCGTCTGCTCTCTGAGATTGACATTACCCGTTGGCCGGTGGTCATGGCCGGCGCGCTGATGCTTACGGCGCCCGCCGTCGTTGTCTTCTTGCTTGGGCAACGCTATGTGCAGCACTTTCCCATTTGGATGCGATAGCAGCAGTGCAAAGAGCGCTCACTATGCGCATGGTCCGCATTCATGCGCTTTTCTCGAACCGATAACCAACGCCGCGCTCGGTCAGGAGGTATTTGGGGTTGCGCGGGTCTATTTCGATTTTGCGACGCAAGTGTGACAGATAAACGTGAACATAGTCGACACTTTCACGATACTCCAATCCCCAGACATGGTCCAAAATGGTGTCATAGGTGAGCACCTGGCCGGCGCGTTGGAGCAGAAAGGCGAGCAAGCGAAACTCGGTTGCGGTTAGTTGCACAACCTCACCGCGCACCCAAACCCGGCGTTTGGGCACATCAATGGCAAGGTGTCCATCGGAGTAGGTGATGATCGAGTCACTCTCTACGAGCGTTTCGGTGCGGCGCAGCAAGGCGCGCACCCGCGCCAGCAACACCGCCCGGTTGAACGGTTTGGTGACAAAGTCATCGGCCCCGCAATCGAGCCCGCGGACGATCTCATCGTCTCGGTTGAGCGTTGTCAACATGATAATTGGCGCCGCTGACAGACGCCGGATCTGCCGGCAGGTCTCCCACCCGTCCATCCCCGGCATCCGCACATCGAGGATTACCAGGTCGGGACGCTGCTCTTCGAAGCGCTGAAGCCCTTGCCGCCCATCAACCGCAGTCTGCACATCCGCCCCGGCGCGCGCAAAGGTCAGCTTCATGCTCTGCAAAAGATTGATATCGTCGTCAATGATGAGGATTTTCTTGGATTCCATAAGACGGTACAACGGATTGATTGATGAACAAAGAATATGAAATTGAATCTCGTGCGTGGTTTTGGTTTGCACTCACAGCATTCAGGCTGCGGGGATGGTTTCATGGTTTTCAACGCGCGGCAGACGCACGACGAAGACAGCGCCCTGGCCTTCTTCGCTCTGGACAGCAATGTCGCCATGATGTTCTTCTATCAGCGCCTTGGTAATGGCCAGGCCCAGACCAGCGCCAGGCGCTTTGGTCTGGAGACGCTCGACGCGGTGAAAGCGTTCAAAAATGTGCGGAATCTCTTGTGGAGGAATGCCATAGCCCGTGTCACGCACCTCCACTTCCACATATTGGCCGATCAATTGGGCGCGAACCTGGACACTTCCGCCAGCCGGTGTATATTTGACTGCGTTGGAGAGCAGGTTCAGCAAGATTCGCTCAAGCTGCTGCCGGTCTGCATAGAGCCACAGCGGGCGGCTGCTCACCGTATGGGTAAGGTGAAGCCCACGCACGTCGGCGTCGAGCCGCACGAGGCTCACAACATGGTCGAGCACGTCGGCGAGATCGCAATTGACTTTGGCTGCCGAGAGCGAGCCTCCCGCCTGAAGTTTTTCAATATCGAGGATGTTGTGAACGATGTTGAGCAGGGTCTTCTGGCTTTGCAGCAGGATGTTTGTCAGAAACGGGTCTTCGACCGCTGCCGCGGGGTGGCTTTTTAACTCTTCGGCGCAAAGTTGGATGCTCGTAATGGGCGTCATCATATCGTGTGTCAACAGCGCCAGGTAGCTGTCTTTTTGCCGGTTCAATGCCGCCAGATCGCGCGTGCGTTCGGCAACGATGTTCTCCAGGTTCAGCATATGTTCCTGCATTTGTCTGACATAGAGTCGAAAGGCATAGGCCGACAGCCCAATCGGCAAGTAGAAGATGATGATGCCGACGGCGTCATAGTTTTGAATCGCAAACGAGAGCACGCCACCACCCAGCGCCAGGACGAGAATGCTGATCTGGCTGGACCAACGCTCCTCTTTCCAGATCGCCCAGGGTCGGATCTCTGGGCCATGTTGCAGCCGCAACACCCCAATCAGCAGCCACAGGTTGACCTCGTTGTACACAATTGTCGCCAGCAGCCAGGGCGCCGTCTGTCCCAACAAGGTATCGGCGCCGAGCACGCGCCGGCCCCAGAGCAACAGAGCGCCCCCGGCCACAAAGGCCAGCGCGTGCATCCCATTGTTAAAGGCGAGCTGTGCGCCGCTTTTTTTCCAGGTGGCCTGGTCTTTGGGTTTTAGTAGCCACAAACAGCCATTGAACCCGGTGGAAACCAGCGTTGCAGCCAATAACCCCCAGTGTGGGATCACCGCCAGGCTCACGGCAGGCCCAACCGAATAGGTGATCCCAGATTTCTCGACCTGCACGGATATGGTGGTCAACGCCGAAACCGCGGCCAGCCCACAGAGCAGCAAGAAGAGGTGCTTGTCGGCATAGTCGGGGAATCGCCACAATCCACCCAGAAACAGCGCCATACCCGACAGGCTAATCAGGCTGAGATAGATGCGATAGAGCGGAATCCGTTTTTGCACGTGTGGCGCGCCTCCATCCGGCGCCGGCTGTGATGGAAGGGTCATGGTGTCACCGGGCATTTATGCGGCGCGATAGAGTTAGTCGGGCCGGCCGACAATCATTGGCAAGTAGAGCAGATCCACTGTATCTTCCATGTGGACGGCCACGTCAACGGGCGGTGGATCCACCAATTCAGTATCGGGCAGCAATGGATAGCGAGCCAGCGCTTCCTCGGTTAGCTCGACGAGGCCATCCTCTCCCGTGGCAGGCGCATAGGATGGGACCAGATCGGGCGTCACGAGCATTATGGCGCCCATGCGGCTGGCCGTCACATCAAAACCACCGATCCAGCCGGCGACGCCGCCCCAGAAGCGGGTGCCCCCCAAGAAGCGCGTCCCCCCCCAGAAGCGCGTGCCCCCCCAAAAACGCGTGCCGCCCCATAGCCGGGTATCCCCGCCGCCCCAGAAACGTGTGCCCCCCCAAAAACGCGTCCCCCCCCAGATGATCCCCTGGTCCAGGCGGATCTTGCCTTCTTTGAACGTTACTTCCAGTGCATGGAACGCATCGTGATCTAGCCAGCTAAGGTCATTGACACGTGCGGCGCCCAGGGCAATCACCTCGTCGCTGTCAGGGCTGGGTATGAAATAGAGATAGACCTGGTCGTCGTCGCTTACCAGCCGCCAAATGGGGCCGGCAAAGTGGGTGTTGATCGTCTGGAAGTCAGGCAATTCCTCACCCCAGCGCGATGCAATCGCATAGTTGATGACGCCGCTTTCAGGTTGGGTTTCGAGCACATCGGCAAGGCCATTCGGGCCAACTCCAAACTCCCGGTCAATCATGCCATCCTGGTTACGGTCATACCGCCTAACCAGGTCTACAGGTAGACCACTCTCAACCAGATCGAAAAGCCCATCGTTGTCGCTGTCCAGATCGAGCCAGTCGAGGATGCCGTCGCCGTCGGTGTCCCCTTGATTCAACGCCGTGGCCTGCTCGATATGATTGGGGATGCCATCGTTGTCTGCATCCACGTCTGGGCCTAGCGTTGTCAGGGCCGCATGGGTCTCTGCAGACCCAGCACAGACAAGGATATTGGATAGCGCCACATATTCCCCCCACGTCGAATAGCGGCGGTTGATCTGGAACAAGATGGTCGTATCCGGGGCGACTTCCGACGAAATGTCATAGCTACGATGCCCACGGCTGTCATCGATAAAGGTTTCCAGCAGCCGCCACCCCATGCGGTCGGAGCCAACCCAAACGCTAAACTCCTCGTTCGGCTCCAGCGTATCCGATGTCCGGTAGTCAAAGTGGAGCGAGGCGCGGTCGGTATGGCTTAGGTCGACGGTGCGCGAGATGCGTGGATATGTGCGGAAGAGGTTGCTAAGGCGCAAGTCACGATAGCGGCTAATGCGCACATCCCCATACAGGGGGCCGGGGAAGCTCGGGTCATCTTCCTGCCAGGGGCCGGCCCAAGGGAGGGGGCCATCGTCATTGTCAAACTGGAATTGCTGGAATGTGTCCAGCGCATACACACCGGTTGGGCAATGAACATGGGTCACGTCGGTTTCGCTGTCGGGAACCCCATCGCCATCTCGATCAATCGGGTCGAGATGTGGTTCTTCATGCGGTGGCTGCCACGGGTTCGCCAGTTCCAGAGCAATGTCAAGCCCTACATTCGCCAACTCATCGGGGATCTCTTCGCTCAACACGGCGTCGGGCGCCCAAATGCGCCCGTTGCCCTGCTGGAATATGTTGTCGATCAGCTCGCCTGTGTCGGTTAGCGCCGACTGGGATGTGTAGAGCAGACGGAACTTGACTTCATCGGGCGTCAACTCCGGGTGACGCTGTAGCATAAGCGCCACCACTCCAGAAGCGATTGCCGTGGACATGCTCGTCCCATTGAGACGATAGAGCGACTGTTCGGCGCGATAGTCGGGGTGGTTCTGCACCAGCTTGGCCGCCTTCTCCTTATCGGCGGGGTCATTGTGCATGTACGAAACCACGTTGACGCCAGGCGCAAGGACGTCCGGCTTGATGAAACCATCCAACGTGGGCCCGGTGCTTGACCAGGCAGCCACCTGATCGTCCCCAAATGCCAGCGCCGTCTTGCTGTGGTCAAACGCCCCCACGGTGATCACATAGGGATCATTACCCGGCACGGTGATGCTTTGCGCCCACGGCCCCTGGTTGCCCGCAGCAGCCAACACGACAATCCCCTCGGCCCAGGCTCGCTGCGCCGCCCGATTGACCGGGTCGACAAAGTAAGGCGTGCTGGCCAGACCGACAAGGCTCAGATTCATAACGCGGATCTTGTAGCGCTTCTTGTTCTCAATGACATATTGGATCCCCTGAATTACCTGTTCATAGGATCCAAAACCATCCTCATTCAGCACACGCACGCTAAGAATATTGGCGTCGGGCGCAATCCCCAAACGCTGGCCGGTTTCGTCATCGAGCAAATGATTTGCAATCGTACTGGCGATATGGGTGCCGTGTCCAAAAGGATCTCGACTCTGGCGGCGCTTTTGCAGGCAACTATCCTTCCTACCGTCTACATCCCGTTGGCTTTGGCCCGTGTGACAGGCCGAATTGTCCACAAAGTCGGCCTGGCCGATAAAATTGGGCGCAATCCAATCAACGGGCGAACCTGGGAACTGACCGTCCAATTGCACGCCACTGTCGACAACGGCAACGGTGACGTGCTTCCCGGTGAGACGTGGACTTATTGCGCGCAACTGGTCAACCCCAATCAGTTGCCCCGCTGGCGACATCAGCCGCCAGCGCTGAGGGTCGTGGGTGCTGTCCACATAGGTTTCATTGTTCGCCGCTCGAATCATCCCATTGCCGACAACCGAGACCACTCCTGGCGCCCGCCGTAGTGCGGCGAGTTGCCCAGGAGACACGCGAGCGCCCACCGCATCAATGATCCACAAGCGGCTTGTGACCCAGCCACCATGCGCAATGACCGCCTGCTCGGCAATAGCCATTTCCTGGGCTGTGACGATCACAGAAATCCACTCATCATGGTCACTCGCCGCGCGGCCACTGGCAACATTCCCAGCATGGGCGTCGGCTTGATTTGCCAATCGCGGTAACGTTGGTGGGGGTGACGTGGGTGAAGGGAGGGCAGGTGTACAGGCGGTCAATACTAGTATGACGATAAGTATCCATCCGACGAACGGTTGCAAGTCCCCACAGCGACAGCTATGAATGGGGAGGGGCGCAGTCTGATTCGGATCGGAGCGAAGTAGACAGGCAATTTGGGGTAAATGACGGTGCTGCGCTGGTATATTCGGTGTAGTCTGTGATGAAACGCTATAAGGCAAGTTAGGAGTCATCATGAATTTTGTGTCCTAATATCCAACCCTTCTACTCATCGGATGATTTCTGCTCTATCCAAGCCAGATTTCATAATCGGGCGAACAACAGAATTGGGCATGAAAACAACGCAAGACACACCTGATTTGGGCGCGCTTCACCGATACTAAACATGCATTGTATCAGAGAAATGGCGTTTTGTTCTTTACAATTTGCTGCCTATTTGATTAACAAGTTGCGGAAATACCGACAATTTCGTTTGTTACCTTACGATAAGTTTACTATATCATGGGATTTTATGCAAGCCACCTTCCGATTTGTAAGTTAATTGACAGCGCACACAACAAAGCGCTTGATACGGCAGACTCGCTCAAGAAATTCAGCGTGACGCATCCCTTATGATACACTTCTGGGCGGCGCCATCTTCGACCTGATCGGCCTGCGGAGCTGGTGGTCCCCGGTGCGCAGGCCTTGCCTACCCGACGCCTATTCTGATTTCCCCTGCACAATGGAGTGAACCAAGTGATCATGCCTACTGTCAATCAACGCATCGTTTTCACCGCCGCCGGTGTGGTTGAAGTTGAAGCGTGTCCGCCGCCAAAGTTGGATGCGGATCAACTCCTCATCCGCACGCGGACGACGCTCATCAGCCCCGGCACAGAGCGGGCTTTCTTTCTTGGCCTGCCCAATACGCCCGGCAGCTATCCCCACTACCCTGGCTACAGCAACATTGGGGAAGTTGTGGCCGTGGGTGACGGCGTAGCGGGGTGGTCGCCGGGGATGCGCGTTGCCAACACCGCCGGTCACGCCGCCTTTGTGACCGTGCGCGCCGAAAGCTGTGTCCCGGCGCCAGAGGGGCTAGCCGATGGCGAGGCTGTCTTTTTCAACCTGGCGGCAATCGCCATGCAAGGGGTGCGCAAGGCGCGTGTCGAATTAGGCGAGCCGGTCGTGGTGATGGGCGCCGGGCTGATCGGGTTGCTGGCGTTGCAACTGGCGCGGCTCAACGGCGCCCTGCCCGTCATCAGCGTCGATACAGATGGACGTCGCCTGGCCTTTGCGCAGGCGGTGGATGCGGATGAAACCGTCACCGTAACGGATGATTTGAATGCCGTCATTTCTTCACTATGCGAAGACGATGGGGCGGCAGTGGTTATCGAGGCGACCGGCCATCCCGAAGCCATCCTCACTGCGTTTGACCTCGCCCGGCCCGGCGGACGCGTCATCCTGCTCGGCAGCACGCGCGGCGAGACCGAGCAGGTCAACTTCTATCGCGATGTCCACAAAAAGGGGTTGACGGTTATTGGCGCCCACAATAGCGCCCGGCCCGTGGTCGAATCCCACCCCGGCTGGTGGATCGCCCAGGACGACCAGCGGGTGGCGCTCAAGTTGTTGGCATTGGGGCGGCTGAAGGTGCGCCCGCTCATCACCCACCAGTTTGGCTGGCACGAGGCGCCCCACGCCTACGAACGGCTCAAGGGGTGGGATACCAGCACGCTGGGTATGGTGCTGAATTGGGCGGAATAATCAGTATGGTTTGATTACATCCGCTGCACTTTTCCCATTGGTGATGACGTGGCTGTCAATTGCTTCACTTGTTCCAAAGTGGCTGTCAATTGCTTCACTTGTTCCAAAACAGTGGCGCTCATCAGGCTAGTCCTATTTGTGATTTAAACAACACACCTCCCTGGAATCATACTGTGACTCGCCAGGAGGGTAAGTAAAGGTAGGGCAAGATGACATCTTGCCCTACCTTTACGCCT
>JAHDWG010000305.1 GCA_023384495.1 Caldilineaceae bacterium | reverse complement strand
TACCGCCAGCAGCAAACCGCCGCTATTTGCGTCGAGCCGCCCCGTGTTGAACAGCAACAGCCCACAGCCGGACACTGCGCAGAGGGTCGCCGCCAGCCAACGCCGGCTCGGCCGCTCGCCCCGTACGCCCCACTCCAACAGGCCGGCAATCAGTGGCGCGCTGCCGATTGCAACCACTGTGCCCAACGCCACGCCTGTCTGGCGTAGAGCTGCAAAAAAGACGAGCTGGTAGGCGGCCATGCTGCCCGCAGCCAACAGGGTTTGCCAGACCGGCCAGCGTGGCCCCTGGCGCAAAGAACCGCGCGCCAGCGCGAGGGCCAGCAGCGCAACTCCCCCAATCACCAACCGCATCACTCCAACGGCAACGGGTTGCGCATCAGGGGGCGCAAAGGCCTGCGCTGTCCCGGTGGTGCCCCATAAAAGGGCTGCCCCCAAAACATAGAGGTTTCCCATCCACGGTTGGGCTGACTTTTGTTTTGGGATCACGCGCAAACGCTCTATCTTGGACGATGGACGGTAGACTGTAGACGGCAGACGATGGAGGTGAGACGGGTCACGACCCATGTGCAGCCAGTGGCTTCTGCAGAAAGTAACGTGTATAGCCGGGGGGGAGTCCGGCCAGCTCGCCAAAGACCGTATAGCCTGCGCCGAGATAAAAGTCCAACGCCTGAAAGCTGAGCGTATCGACATGGGCGTGGTGACAGCCGCGGCCGATAGCCTCCGCTTCGGCGGCGCGCAACAGCATCCGGCCATATCCGTGGCCCCGCCACGCCTCGTCGAGCCAGAGCAGGTTGATGGCCAGCCAGCCATAGTATGTGTCACCCAGCAACCCGCCGAGTACGTTCCCGGCGCTGTCGCGCACAAAGACGCAGAGCGGCTGGTGGTGGCTATCGCCGGCATGTTGGTGATTAAATGCCTCAAGCCCGCGCTCGACAACCGAGCGGTCAGCTGGCTTTGGGTCGCTCTCGATGGTCAGCGTATGTCCAGAATGCATGGCTCCTCCAGTGAAAGTATTGTTACGCAAATCGTACCGCTGACAACGCTCAACGGTCAAAATCATCTGAGGCCCCGCGTCTGTGTCACGCTGGCGCGTCGTCGGGTCGATACATCAGCGATTTGCGTTTATTCGCCATGTCATATAAAATTATTGATATATGTAACGACATATTTTGATTTTTTGTCAATTGACTTGATTTTTCTGAATAACTATCAAAAATTTTGTTGTATCTCATACGGCGTGCGCTCCCCGATGTAGGTTTGTTCACGATTTTTCTGGAACAAACGTTCGTGCTATACTGAACAGAGCTCCGTTGCGAATCAGAAAGGGACCGTCCATGATGACCAAATTACCCGGTGGGGCGTTGGCCAGCCGCCCGCTTCACTTTTTCTGGCTAATGGATTGCTCTGGCTCCATGGCCGGCGAAAAGATTCAGCAGCTCAACTTTGCTGTCAAAGAAGCCATTCCCGAAATGCAGAAGGTGGCAACCGAGAACCCCAACGCCCAAGTCTTTGTGCGCGCCATCGCGTTTGCTAACGGCGCCCAGTGGCATATTTCGCAGCCGACGCCCATCAACGACTTTCGCTGGCGCGACCTGCGCGCCCAGGGCGTCACCGACATGGGCCGGGCGCTTCAACTGGTGGCCGGCGCGCTCAGCGTGGAGCAGATGCCGCCGCGCGGGCTGCCCCCCGTGCTTGTGCTCATCTCCGACGGTCACCCCACCGATGATTTCAACACCGGTCTGAAGGCGCTCATGGCCGAGCCGTGGGGCAAAAAGGCGGTGCGTATTGCGATTGCGATTGGCGACGACGCCGACCACGATGTGCTGCAAAAGTTTATCGGCCACCCCGAAATCGCGCCGCTCAGCGCTCACAATCCGGCAGACCTGGTCAAGTTTATCAAGTGGGCCTCCACCGCGGTGCTCAAGGCAGCATCGGCCCCGGCCACGCAGATGAGCGCGCAAGGGGCCAGCGGGGCAAGCGCGCCTACGACCAATGTGCCATTGCCCGCGCCACCCGCCCCCAGCGACGAGGTGGACGATGTCTGGTAAGCGGCGCTCTGGTGAATGGCGCGTCTTTGGGTGCAGCGCACAAGGCGCCAATCACCTGCGGCTGGGTCTGCCCAATCAAGACGCCATCGACTGGTTGGCGGCGTATGGTGGGGCGCAGCCCTATGTGGCGCTCGCCGTTGCCGATGGACATGGCAGCGCGCGCTATGTGCGCAGCGACGTGGGCGCACAGTTGGCGGTGGGCGTGGCGCGCACATTGCTGCGCGATCTCGCCGGCGAGTTCTATCAGCGCCACGATCTGGGGGCCATCAAACAGATGGCTACGCACCGTCTGCCGGGGCTGTTGGCGCGCTGCTGGCGGCAAAGGGTCGCCGCCCATTTGAGTGCGCTTCCGCTAACGCCCGCTGAGGTTGCGCCACTGAACGAAGCGGAACAGGCGAGCCTGGCGCGCCACCCACATCATGCCTATGGCTCTACGTTGGTGGCGACGCTGGCCACCGAAGCCTTTCTGCTCTATGTTCAATTGGGGGATGGCGACATCGTTACCGTCGACGATGGCGGCGCCGCTGCGCGTCCGCCTCTCCCCAGCGACGCCCGACTTTTGGGCGACGCCACCACCTCACTCTGCATGGACGAAGCGCAGCGCGCCGTGCGCATCTATTTCCAGCCGCTGGCCGCACAGCCGCCCGCGCTGGTCATGTTGGCCACCGATGGCTACGCCAATTCGTTTGCCGGTGAGGCCGACTTCTTGCTGGCGGCCCACGATATTCAGGCCCTGGTGCAACCGCAACGCCATTCCGCGCTGCACGCGCTGCGCACTCAACTTCCCGGCTGGCTGCGCGCCACCTCCGATCAGGGCAGCGGCGACGACATTACTGTGGGGATCCTCTTTCGGACATCATGAACCAATTACTTCAACTCGGCGAGACAGTGCAAACACACGCCACGGCTCTTCCCTGCACGGTTGAACATTTTCTGGGCGGCGGCGCGCAGGGCGAGGTCTATCGCGCACGCCTGGGTGACCAGCCGGTTGCGGTCAAATGGTATTTCCCCCATTATCTGCAACAGGACCCGCAGTTGCGGCAGCGGCTCAACCGGATCATCCAGGCCGGCGCGCCGGGCGACCGTTTTCTCTGGCCCTTCGACCTGGCGGAGAGCGCCCGTGACGCCACCAGTTTTGGCTACGTGATGCCGCTGCGCGAAGAACGGTTCTGTGGCATGATCGACCTTGTCACGCGGCGGGTCACTCCTTCGTTCCGCACGCTTGTCACCACGGGTTTTGAGCTGGCGTACAATTACCGCGCTCTCCATGCCAAAGGGCTTTGCTATCGGGATATCGCCTTTGGTAACCTTTTTTTCGACCCCAACACGGGCGAGGTGCGCATCGGCGACAACGACAATGTCGACGTCAACAATTCGCCGGGCGCGATTAGCGGCACCCCACGTTTTATGGCGCCGGAAATTGTGCGCGGCGAGGCCGAACCAAACGCCCAGAGCGACCTCTTCTCGCTCAGCGTTCTGCTCTTCTATCTGCTCTGCAACCATCATCCCCTGGAGGGCGCGCAGGAGCTTGCCATCCACTGTTTTGACCAGCCGGCCATGGCGCGGCTCTATGGCCATGCGCCACTCTTTATCTTCGACCCGGACGATGGGGCAAACCGACCTGTGCCGGGCGAGCAGGACAATCCGCTCCTCTTTTGGCCGCTCTATCCGGCGTTTATCCGCGCAATCTTTACGCGCGCCTTTACGGTTGGGCTGCGCGACGCAACGCATGGCCGCGTGCGCGAGGGCGAATGGTGTTCGACACTCTTACAGTTGCGTGATATGATTCATTATTGCACAGGCTGTGGCGCAGAGAATTTCTATGACAGCGATGCATTGCGCGCTGGTCGCCAGCCCACCTGTTGGGCCTGCCGCCAGGCCGTCGCGTTGCCGCCGCGCCTGCGCATCGACCGCGGGGGAGATCGCTCGGTGGTTCTGCTTAACTACGACACCAAGCTCTATCCTCATCATTTGGAGCCAGGCCATCCCTTCGATTTCAGCGAGCCGCTAGCTGCAGTGACGCAGCACCCCAAGCAGCCCACACAGTGGGGATTGCAGAATCTCTCTGGGGCCAAGTGGGTGGTCACCATGGCGGACGGGGCAATGCGCGATGTCGAGCCTGGGCGCAGCGTCACATTGGCTTCGGGCGCGCAGATTCGCTTTGGGCGCGCCGAAGGCGAAATTCGCACGTAGTAAGTAACGGCAGCCTATATCACACATCATGCACGAAGAGCCACGCCGCATTCTTGCCCAGCTGCTGATTCTTTATGGGCCGGATCTGCACAGCGACCCGCGGCGCACAGAGGCGCTCCTGCGCGACTACTGCCCGCAACATGCCCGCGAAATCTTTGTGCTTGTCAACGCCCAGAAGCAGCGCGTCGCCGCCGATCTGCTGGCCACGCCGGCATGGATGCCCCAGGCCGCGGTGCAAGCACAACTCACCGGCCGGCTCCAACAAAATCTGGCCCTGACCGAAGAAGCCGCGCGCTGGGCCGTCCTGACCTGGGCCGAGGCGCTGCGCGTGGCGCCAAGCCCGCCCGATCGGGTCTGGGTTTGGCTCAGACAACATACCCCCAGCCCACAGGCGTTGGGCGCCAGTCGCCAATTCGTGCGACGTTTGCCCAACTTGTGGGGGAGACATTTTGGTCAATCTGGTGTACAATGGGGTTGGCCGTTTTCTGACCTGAGCCGGGTAGACCTGAATCGGGTGGCTGCACTCCGCCGATGGGGACGGTGGGCGGGCGCGCTGGTGCGGCCCCCCTTGCTCACACCGCTGGTTGTGCTGCTCAGCGCGTGGCTGACGGCGGGCGGCGCCAGCCAGCTTGCGCCGACCACGGCAGGCGCTGCGTCGCCGCCCTGGCTCTTGGGGGCCTACCCGTTGCCGCGCCCCGCTTGGGTCAACGCCGGGCCGCTCACCATCCGTAGCGGGCCAACGCTCGAACAGGCGCCAGTGGGGGTGTTGGGGGCGGGCGATGCGATCCTTGTGACAGCCTACTCGTCGGACGGTGAATGGGCGCAGATTCAGCAGCCACAGGCGGGGTGGGTCAGCCTCCGTTTTCTGCGCCATCGCATCGACGATGGTGGGGGGGCACTCGGAGGATTCGATGTCATCCTTGGCCTGCAAGGTGGCCGAGCAGGGGATGGCCCCGCCAATATCCGTGCTGGCCCCGGTCTGGCATATGCGATTGTTGGCCGGTTGGCGCCGCATGAGGATGTTGTGGTTATTGCTGTATATGCCCACGGTGGCTGGAAAGAGATTATCTCGCCCATGCACGGCTGGGTGCATGACGAGCTATTGGTCATTGCGAAGGAAACAGATACAGATACAGATAAGGAAATAGATATCGATCCATGACAAAACCGACGTCGTTTGAATCTGTTGTTGACTTGGATGCTCTGTCACCCGAAGAAAAGCGCGACCGCCGCACCGTCATTCGCGATGCGCACGGTTTGGTCGCCACCACGCCGCCGTTGGAACGCGCCATCCTGGTCGGCGTGCAGATTGGCGGCGAACCGGGCTTGTTGAGCCTGGATGATTCGCTGACCGAGCTGGCCCTCTTGGCCAAAACCGCAGGCATGGAAGTGGTCGGATCGCTCACCCAACGGTTGGATACGCCCAACCCGGCCACCCTGATGGGTTCGGGCAAGCTGGAAGAACTCAAAGTGGGGGTGCTCGAATTGGGCGCCAATGCCGTGGTCTTTGACGACGAGCTTTCCCCGCGCCAGCAGCGCGAGCTGGAACGGGCGCTGGGTGATCAGGTCAAGGTGATCGACCGCACCGCGCTCATCCTCGACATTTTTGCCAGCCACGCCCGCACGCGTGAAGGCGCGGTTCAAGTAGAGCTGGCGCAGTATGAATATCGCCTGCCGCGCCTCACCCGTGCGTGGACGCACTTGGCGCGCCAGGCGGGTGGCCGCGCCGGTGGGGCATCAGGTGGTGTCGGCGTGCGCGGGCCAGGTGAAACGCAGCTCGAAGTCGACCGCCGCGAGATCAGCCGGCGCATCAGCTTTCTCAAGACGCAGCTCGAAGAGATTCGCCAGCAGCGCGGCATGCATCGTCGCCAACGGCGCAAGGCGGCCACGGTGCAGGTGGCGCTGGTCGGCTACACCAATGCCGGCAAGAGCACCTTGCTCAATGCGCTGAGCGACGCCCATGTGGTTGCCGAGGACAAGCTCTTTGCCACGCTTGACCCCACCACCCGGCGCGTCGAATTGGGCAATGGCCATGTGGCGCTGCTCACCGACACGGTGGGTTTTATTCAGAAGTTGCCTACTACGCTGGTGGCCGCCTTTCGCGCCACCCTCGAAGAGGTAACCGAAGCCGACCTTCTGATCCATGTGGTTGACCTCTCACACGCCAATATGGATGAACAAGTGGCGGCGGTCGAAGAGGTATTGGAGGAGTTGGGGGCGGGTGATAAGACGGTCATCACGGCGCTCAACAAAGTGGATGTGCTGTCCCTTGACGACCCGGCGGCGCAGGCAAATTTGCAGACAGCGCTGGCCGAGCATCCCAATGCGGTGGCCCTCAGCGCCCTGACCGGGGTTGGGCTTGACGACCTGCGACGCCAGCTCGACCGGGTGGTGCGGCAGCAGATGGCCCCCGTTGACGTGTTTATTCCCTATGCCCAGGGCGAGCTATTGGCGCTGGCCCACGAACATGGCTTTGTCGAGCTTGAGGAACATGGCGACGAGGGTACACACCTGGTGGGGCGGCTCCCCATTGCGCTGGCCGGCCGATATGCTGCGTATTGGACAAAGAAATAAAAGCCCAGGTGCGCAGCAAGAAGTGCGTGCGGTTGACCGTGCGGCTATTATGCGCACCTGCTCTGAACGGGGCGCATGATAGCCGGCAACGATAGGATTTTTGCCGACGGCTACAGGTGGTTGACAAAGGAGAATTTCGATAGTATAACATGCAAAGGCGAACAGCAGGGCTGGTCGAGATATGCCGCGATGAGGGTGGTCGCCGGCCAGGCGGCGCATTAGGGCGCGCTGCCTTGTTCGTTCGAACATGCGATAGGGCAATACCCAACCGA
The DNA here is from genome assembly GCA_023384495.1 of Caldilineaceae bacterium. Taxonomy (GTDB): domain Bacteria; phylum Chloroflexota; class Anaerolineae; order Caldilineales; family Caldilineaceae; genus CFX5. The sequence goes on along the minus strand of JAHDWG010000305.1, from coordinate 2,159 downwards.
TAGGGAAAGCCAATTCTAAGGAGGGAACTTATGGCTTACTCGTACACCAATTCCAAAGGGCGCACCTACGTCTTGCATTCGCGTGACACGACCCTGAAGAATGGGAAAAAGCAGACCATTTACTTTTTCGCCAAAGACGAGAAGGATGGCGCCCTGGATGCCGTGCCGAAGGGCTACGAGGTTTCAGAGAGCAAGAATGGTCTTCCTGTATTGAAACGCAAGTAAGAACCAACCCGAGGCGCGCTGTGAAGAAGACCTCAGCGTGACTCGATAGGCTCGAACAATCGATCCGAGAGTGATTGCGGGCGGAATCATGACGCCGTGATCGTAACGATTGCTTATATGTGCTTATATGATGTGCTTATATGATGATCGATATGATGCCGGCCACAGTCACGCCGGTCGCAATATGATCGGATCGAATCGCAGTCGATGACTGAAAAGGGGAGCGTCACGCACTGGTGACCCTCCCCTTTTTTGACGAAAGATGTGGGATGGAGCGCTGATCGAGCCTGCAGTGGCGGCATCTCCAGCAAGCCGCAGGCAGCGCAAGCGATCGGGACTGTCGCCGGCATTACACCTTCGCTACTTCAGTTGCGGCAGGCCCTTTCGGTCCATCTTGGATGGTGAATTCAACGCGTTGGCCCTGGATCAACGTGCGATGTCCTTGGCCCAAAATGGCCGAATAGTGGACAAACACATCGTTGCCGCCACCATCCCGCGCGATAAATCCGAACCCCTTTTGGTCGTTGAACCACTTGACGATGCCTGTTTCTCGCTCATTCATGGTCGATTCCTCCTTCAACTTCACCTGCAGAAAACCAGATGCAGACAGAACGCCGGCCACGCAAAAAACGCCTGACTGACTCAGTCCGGCGGCGCTACTACACTGACCCTTTGCATGCAACCGTTTGATCGATGGACACGGATTTGCGCTGACTGCCCCAGACTCGTAAACTTGGTCTGTGCCCAAGTCTGTATCCGTCAGCAGCGGCTAGGCTCGGCTCGAAAAGGCATGCGGTTACGACAAGAGGGGGTGCTTCGTGTTTCCGTTTGCTGCGTCTGTCATGTGCCAGCATACAGCGAAGGCTGCCAGGAGTCAAGCACTCCTATTGTACTTTTTCCATACATTCTGCGTCTTTTTTGCAACGAAAAAGGAGATTCTGCGGTGGAGACCTTACGATTTGCTGTCATCGGCGCCGGCAACATTGCTAAAATTCACGTCCAGGCTCTGCAACAGATCCCCTCTGCCCAAGTGACGGTGGTCTGTAGCCGTACCGAAGCGAGCGGACGCGCCCTGGCCAACGCCTGTGGCGCCGAGTGGGAGGCTGACTATAGCCAGGCCGTCCGTCGCACCGATGTAGACGCAATCACGGTCTGCACGCCTAGCGCCACCCACGCGGCCATCGGCATTGCCGGCGCCCAGGCGGGCAAGCATCTGCTGGTGGAAAAGCCCATTGATGTCACGCTGCCCCAGGTGGATGCGCTCATCGACGCCGCCAACCAGGCCGGCGTCGTGTTGGCCGGCGTCTTTCCGCTGCGCTTCATGGCCGGGGTGCATCAGGCAAAGGCCGCCGTGGAACAGGGACGGCTTGGCCGGTTGTCTTTGGCCGATGTCTTTGTCAAATGGTATCGGCCCCAATCCTATTATGACGGTGGTTGGCGCGGCGCGTGGGCCTTCGATGGCGGCGGCGCGCTTATGAACCAGGCCATCCACAATGTAGACCTGCTCCAGTGGTTGGCTGGGCCGGTGACGAGTGTGATTGGCCGCACAGCGACGCTGGCCCATCTCATGGAGGCCGAGGACACCGTCACCGCCGCGCTTACTTTTGCCAATGGCGCCCTGGGCGTGATCCAGGCCGCCACCAGCGTCTGGCCCGGCGACCCGGCGCGCGTCGAGCTGCGCGGCGACAAAGGGACGATTGTGCTCGAAGAGGGACGCATCGTCACGTGGAAGCTGGCCGATGCTCAGCCCGGTGAAGAGGAAGCCATGCTCAACCTCGAAGGCTCGGGCGGCGGCAGCGGCGCCGGCGACCCAATGGCGATTGGCTCTGAGCGCCACCGCCGGCAGATCGTAGATTTTATCGAGGCAGTGCAGCACGGGCGTGCGCCGCTGGTCGATGGGGTCGAGGCGCGCAAGGCGGTGGAGATCATCTGCG
>JAHDWG010000304.1:7053-9313 GCA_023384495.1 Caldilineaceae bacterium | reverse complement strand
GCCCAAGCCCGCCAACACTACGACGACGCCCTCCCCCTCTACGAAGCCGAGCAAGCCCGCCTGGGCAAAGCCAACACGCTCAAAAGCCTGGGCGACCTGGAAAGTCGGCTGGGCAACTTAGCCCAAGCCCGCCAACACTACGACGACGCCCTGCAACTGTTCGAACTGGAGCAAGACCCGGTCGGCAAGATGAATGTCTATCTGGGTCTGGCGCGCCTGGCGGCGCTACAGGGCGACATAGCGCAGGCGCGGCAATGCTACGAGATGGTGCTATCCCTTGCCGACCAGATCGGGTTCGGTGACCATCCGGTCACACAAGATATTCGCAACGAATACGAAGCGCTGAGTGCCGGAGGTGAACCGTCCGCCGGGCCGCCGGCTGCCGCCCAGGCGCTGGCCGACCGGCTCGTCGCCTGGCTTCAAACGCCCGACTGGGACGCCTCGCAACAATACCTGCGCGAACACGCTGGCGAATTGCTCAGCGACGAAGCCGAAGCTGCGCTGCAATTGCTGTTGGCCGCCAATCCGGGCAATGGACAGATCGAACTGCACATCGCCTTGCTGGCCGGCTGCCGCGCCGTGGGCATCGACGCCGCCTACGCCGAGTTTCACCAGGCCACCGCCATCAACGCCGCCATGAACGCGCTCATGGCGGCCGCGTCGCTGGCCGAGTTGGAGCAGGCGTTGGCGGTCCACCCCGTGCTGCTCGAATTGCCCACACTGGCGCGCGTGGCCGCGCTGGCCATCACCGCCGCTCAGGGCGAGCAGAGACAAGATGCGCTGGCCTTGCTCGGTCGCCTACTCTGGCTGTTTGACCAGTACAACTTCAAGCGCAACACCGCCATCGACCCAGCGCAGCACGAGGCGTTCATCGCCCTGCACGACCACCTGCTGCCCGTGGCCACGGCGCTGGGCGCAGACGAACTGGCGCTCCATCTGCGCCGCTCGGCCGGCTGGGCGTGCAATACGTTGGGCAACCACTACGCCGCTGCCCCCGAATCCACCGCCCAGGCCATCGCCGCCTATACCCGCGGCCTCGCTTTCAACGACGCCAACGCCATGCTGCTGCGCAACCGCGCCGGCGAACAGATCGAGGCGGGCGACTACGACGCGGCGCGCGGCGACATCGAACGGGCCGCCGAACTCGAACCGGGCGCACGACGTTTGCCCGCGCTCTGGTGCGAACTCTATGCCGCCCTGGGGGATAGCGCGGCGCTCCAGGGTCGGGTCGACCAGTTGCTGGCGCAGGCTGCGCCGGTCGAGGGCGAAACTGACTATCGCATTGATGCCAATTTCTTCCAGGCGGTGGTCCACGCCCTGGCCGGCGCAACGGAAGCGGCAGTGGCGACCCTCCAGGCTGCTGTTGCCCAGGCCGATCAAGAGCAACGCACGGTCATGCGCATGCAATTGGCGCGGCTGGCGCGGCTCCATCCTGCCGTGGCGTGGGCGCCGCTAGAGGCATTGTTTGCGGAATCGGGTGGAACGCCCAATCGCTAACTCATTCGCTAACCCAATCGCCAAGGGGGTGCAACTCATGGTCAACATCTTTCTTTCGTATGCCCGCGCCGATGGCGCTGCCGCCGCAGAGACGCTGCGCCAGGAGGTGACGCAGATGGGCTTCACCGTCTGGCAGGATGTGGAGCAGATGCGCGGTGGCAAAGCCTGGCGAGAGCAACTGCACGACGCGCTGCAAGGGGTCGATGCGCTGCTGGCTTTGCTGACCCCGGGCTACGTAGCATCCACCATGTGTACATGGGAATGGCGATCCGCCCTCAAGCTGGGCAGGCGCGTGGTCCCGCTGCTCATCGCGCCGTGCGACATCCCAGATGAGCTGGCGCGGCTTCACTATCACAACCTGAGCGACCCCAACCGCTATCCATTGGGGCTGGCCACGCTGGCGCGCGACCTGATCGAGTTGATCCCCGCCACCCCGCCGCAGCCGGCCGTAGGGGCAGGGGCCAAATACAGCATCCGCGGCCATCGCAACACGATCATCGGCGAAGGGGCCACGGTGATCCGGGTAAGCGGCGCCGACGCAAGCGCCCTGTCGCAGAACATCCTCTCGACGCTGGCGCAACTGCGCGCCAACGCCGGCCCCCACCAGGCGGAATTTGACGCCGTCCTGCGCGAGATCAGCGCACAATTAGGCGCGGTCAACCGCTGAGGTGACCTGAGGTGTCAGTGACATTTTAATTGACAGTCACCGCAGGTGCCCCGGGCCGCGTCACCAGAAAGGGTATGGGATTATAAAAGCCACCGG
>JAHDWG010000304.1:0-7043 GCA_023384495.1 Caldilineaceae bacterium | reverse complement strand
CTTGATCCGCCAACATTTCGGCGGGTACAACCGCTGTGGTCACCTGTGGTCACTGCAATTTCCAAAGTGACTGTCACCTCAGGTCACCAGTGCCGCTTCCACTGAAAGGGTATGCTATAATAAACGCGACCTGGAGCAGACCATAGGAGGTTGCAATGCCATCACCCTTTCCCGGCATGGATCCATTTCTTGAAGACCCGATGTATTGGCCCGATGTCCATCATCGGCTGATCACCGCTATCGGCGATGAATTGGCAGGCGAAATGTCCCCTGACTTCTTTGTGCGCATCGAGGAGCGGGTCTATATCACCCACCCCAAAGACGACACAGGCTATGCCGCGCTGATCCCCGATGTAGGCGTGGTGGCGGGCCGCCCACAGCCGGCGCAGCCCAGCGCAGTGCCCGGCGTCATGATTGCGCCCTTCATTGAGATCGAGCGCATCATGGAGCCTGAGATCCACGACCGCTACCTGACCGTGTACGACCGGCGCTCACAGGAGGTGGTTACGGTCATCGAGCTGCTTTCACCCGCCAATAAAGTGAAGAATTCTCGGGGGCGAGAGATGCTCCTCGACAAACGTAGAGCACTGGTCAACGCCGGGGCCAGCTATCTGGAAATCGATCTCCTGCGCGGTGGTGAGCGAGATGAAGACCTGATCGGGCATAGCGACTATCTGGTCACGCTGCAACGGCGCGGCCACTACAAGCTGCAAGTCTGGTACGCCGGTCTGCGCGACCCGCTGCCTACGGTCGCTGTGCCGCTGCGCCCGCCCTACGCCGATGTCCCGCTGGCGTTGCAACGCATTCTCAACGAAACCTATGACCGCGCCCATTACGGCGACAGCGTCGATTACACCGGATCGCCGCCGCCACCCGCACTCAAAACGCCGGACCTCCTCTGGGTGCGCCGGCAACTGGCGGAATGGCGTGCGCAACGGGGGGCCGGATAGTATAGCCGTGCGGCGGTAACGCCACAATCTTCAAAGCAACTTGAGACTTTTGTGACTATGCGAAATCTCACCGTGAAACTCTTCTACAATGGCGTCATCCACACGATGGACCCGGCGCAGCCCCGGCCCGATGCGCTCCTTGTCGGCGACGACGGGCGCATCGCCGCGCTGGGCGACCGCCGCGGCCTGGAGCGCCCCGGCGTTACGCTGGTCGACCTGGCCGGGCGCACGCTCATCCCCGGTTTCAATGACGCCCACGTCCATGTGGCCTGGCTGGGCATGTTGCTCACCCAACTGGTGGATTGCCGCATCCACGTCGCGCCCAACATTCCGACCATCGTCGCCCGGCTGGCCGAACGGGCGCAGGCTCAGGAGAGCGGAACCTGGGTGCAGGGCATTGGCTACAACGAGGCGCTGCTACCCGAAGGCCGCCACCTGACCCACCACGACCTCGACCAGGCGAGCGCACAGCACCCCATTGTCGTGACGCGCACCTGCGGCCATGTCTCGGCGGTCAATAGCCTGGCCTTGCAGCTAGCCGGCATCACGCGCGAGACGCCTGACCCGCCCGGCGGCGTCATCCTGCGCAATGAACAGGGCGAGCCCACCGGCATCCTGCAAGAGACGGCCATGACGCTGGTCAGCCGGCTGATCCCCGAACCCACCCCGGCAGAGACGGCCCACGCCATCCGCGCCGCCCACCGTCACCAACTGAGCCTGGGCATCACCAGCGCCACCGATCCGGCCCCGACGCCTGCCCAGGTGGCCGTCTATCGCCGACTGGCGGCGGCGGGCGAACTGGCCGTGCGCATGAACCTGCTGCCCAACATCCGCGACGGCGCCACCATCAACCCGCTGCCCGCAAAGTCTGTGGGCGACACCCTGCGCATCGATAGCGTCAAGTTCTTTGCCGACGGCGGCATGACCAGCGCCACCGCCGCCATTTCGACCCCCTATCGCGAGACGGGCACCAAGGGCGTGCTGATTTGGGAGAGCGAGGAGCTGGCTGACCAGATGTGGGCGGCGCACAGCCAGGGCTATCGCATCGGGACGCACGCCAACGGCGATGTGGCGCTGGAACAGGTGATCCGCATCTACGAACTGCTCCACGAGCGCGACCCGCGGCCCGACCTGCGCCACCGCATCGAGCATCTGGCGCTGCCCACGCGGGAGCATCTGCAACGATGCGCTCGCCTCGGCGTCATGGCCGCCACGCAGACGGTCTTTTTGCCGGCGATGGGGGCGACGTTCCGCCGCTACATGCCCGAACACTATTTTGCGCGGGCATACGGCGTGCGCGCCATGCTCGACGCCGGTCTCACCGTGGCGCTGAGCACCGATGCGCCGGTCGTGCCCGACGATAACCCGCTCATTGGCCTCAAGGCTGCCGTGGATCGGCTCGACCATGCGGGGAATCCGCTTGGCCCAGGGCAGGCCGTCACCCCGTACGAGGCACTCTATGCCTACACCCAGGCCGGGGCAATTTTGAGTGGGGATGAGGCCAACCGGGGCAGCCTGGCGCCGGGCAAGTGGGCGGACCTGGTTGTGCTCAGCAGCGACCCGCTGGCCACCCCGCCGGAGCAGTTGCTGGACCTGGCCGTGGATGCCACGTATGTGGGTGGAACGCTGGTCTATGAACGGGGATAGCTCAGAGGCCCGGATTTTTCGCTCATTCCTGGTTCTAGCGAGCACTGCCGTTCTCGGCCTGGTCGCTGCCGCGCCTCTCTGGCTCACGCCCGGCCTGCCCAACAGCGACGACAGCCTGACCCATATTTTTAACCTCTTTGCCTTTGACCGGCAGATCCGCAGCGGCGATTGGTTTCCGTTGCGCTTCCCCGATCACGGGTTAGCGTACGGCTATGCGGTTCCTGCCTATTACCCGCCGCTCCCCTACCTGCTGTGGGAGTTGATCCGCCTGGCGGGGGTCGGCTATGTGCTGACCTTCAAGCTCGGTTTCACCCTTATCACCCTCCTGGCCGGGTGGACGAGTTTTGCCCTGGGCCGGGCGCTGTACGGCTTGCGCGGCGGGCTAGTCGTAGCGTTTGTCTATGTGTTCAGCCCCTACCTGCTGGCCAATTTGCATTTCCGCGGCGCCCTGGCCGAACACCTGGGGCTGGCGGTGGGGCCGCTACTTTTTTTGGCAATCTATCAACTTGTCAAACAACCCGGCTGGGGGACCTACCTGGCTGCAACAGCCGCGGTCGCGCTGCTGATCGTGACGCACTTTCTCTCCACGCTGCTCTACCTGCCCTTTGCCCTACTCTACGCGCTCTGGTGGGTGGCCAACACACCCCATGCACTGCGAATGCGCACGCTGACCTGGTTGGCCGCCGCCGCCTTCAGCGGGGCCGCGCTGTCCGCCTTCTACTGGCTGCCGGCGGCGGTGGAGCGTGACGGGCTCAAGCAGATCGACCTGGCAGCAGCGCTGGGCGACTATCTGGCGAGGCTCATAGCGCCCGCCGCTCTGCTTGCGCCGACACCTTTTCTCGACTATGCGAATCAACACAGTATGCCCGAACTGGGGCTAGCAGCCTGGATGCTGGTTGGGCTGGCAGCCAGCGGATTGGTCGTGTACGGGTCCAAGTTGATGCCGGAGCAGCGGGGACAGCAGGTGTTCTGGGGGGTAGCCTCCCTGTTGGCTTTGTTCCTGACCAGCACGCTCGCTGCCCCACTCTGGCGGCAGTTCCCGCCCGTTGCAATACTCCAGTTCCCATTTCGCTGGTTGGGGGCGGCGTGGCTGGGGCTGGCGCTCTTTGTCGGCGGGTTGGCTGCAATCATGCCGCGCCGCCGGGAGCTGCGTATGCTCGGTGGGGGCCTCTTGGTGCTGCTCTTGCTCTGGTTTGGCGTGGCCGGGCTACGCAACCTGCCGCTGGAGCCGGCCATGTTGCGCTCGCTGGGGGTCGCACAGGTGGGCGAGGAGCACATCAATCTGGCCGGATTGCGCGCCTTCGAGTATGACCAGGCCGACAACCTGCGCAATGAGTGCTGGGTCTGGGCGTACGAATATGTGCCGCGCACCTCCGGGCTGAGCGATTGCGTAACCATGCGCGACCTGATCCTAACGGGATCGCCAGTCACCACGGGTCTGCCGCCGGTGCGCGCTCAAATGCAAGCCAGTCAACTTACACCAAACCGCCTGGTTGCCAATGTCTCCTCTCCTGACCCGTGGACCCTGTCACTCCACGCCTTCTGGATTCCCGGCTGGCAGGCGACGGTCGATGGCTGGCCCGTCACACCCCAACCGCTCGACCCCTTAGGCGTCGTGAGCGTGGCGGTGCCAGCCGGCGAACACACCGTTCAGATTGAACACGCTCCAACGATGTTGCGCCAGGTTGCACGCTGGTTGTCGGCTCTGCTATTTCTGATTTGGCTGGTGCTGGCGCTGCGGCTGCGCCCAAAACTTGCGGCTGCCACGCTCGGCGGGCTGCTGTTGCTGATCGGCCCGCCGCTGCTGCTCGCCACACGAACACCACAACCGCCGCCGTTTGCCAACCCGGAAGTCGAGTTCGCCGGCCAGGTGGCGCTCCAGGGCTACGCACTCGCGGTGACGCCGGGGCAGGTGCAGCTTGACCTTGCCTGGCTGGCGCGGGCGGAGATGAACCGCTCGTACAAGGTCTTCGTGCATGTGATCGACGACACGGGGCGGCTCTGGGCGCAGGCAGACCGCCGACCGGTTGGCTACGCCAGCAACACCAACCGCTGGCTGCCGGGGCAGGCGGTGTTGGACACGCACCATCTGTTGCTCCCCGAGCCGCTGCCGCGCGGAGAGTATCAGGTGCGCGTGGGGCTTTATGACGAGGCGAGCGGCGCGCGCCTGCCCGTGGTGGATGAAACCGGCGCGGCGGTGGATGACCAAGTTCTGCTGGTGCGTGTGGCGCTGGGGATGCGTTAAGGTGCGGTTGCTTTGAAAACTCGCATTGGGACTCGGCCAAAGCCGCAAAGAAACTCTCGTTTCCAAAGAGAGCTGCGTATGGCGACGTGCGTTTGTGGTTCGTACAATAGAATTCCAGCAATAAGGAGCGACACAATGCCAGACAAAAAGTGGTTTCTCCATGACCGATTTGGCCTCTTCATCCACTGGGGCATCTACTCGGTGGCAGCGCGCCATGAGTGGATCAAGAACCGGGAGATGATCAGCGACGAAGCGTACCAGAAATACTTCGACCATTTCGACCCCGACCTCTACGATCCGTCGGCCTGGGCGCAGGTTGCCAAAGCCGCCGGCATGAAGTATGTGGTGGTGACCACCAAACATCACGATGGTTTCTGCCTGTGGGATTCGGCGCTCACCGACTACAAGGCGACCAACACGCCGGCCAGGCGCGACCTGCTCAAGCCCTTTGTGGAGGCCTTTCGCAGCGAAGGGTTCAAGATCGGCTTCTATCACTCGGTCATCGACTGGCATCACCCGGAGTTCCCCGTGGACGGGCTGCACCCCATGCGCGAGAATCTGGCCTATCGCGAGGCCAATCAGGGGCGCGACATCCGAAAATATGTCGAATATCTGCACGGCCAGACGCGGGAGCTGCTCACCCAGTTTGGCGAGATCGACATCATGTGGTTTGACTTTTCCTATGCCGACCGCGACTGGGGCTGGTCGAAGGGAAAAGGCAAGGATGACTGGCAGGCGGAGAAGCTAATGGCCATGGTGCGCGAGCTTCAGCCGCACATTCTGGTCAACGACCGTCTGGGCATTGGCGGCGACCTCAAGACGCCCGAGCAATATCAGCCCGCCGGGCGGATGATGGTCGACGGCACGCCCGTCACCTGGGAGGCGTGTCAGACGCTCAATGGCAGTTGGGGCTATCACCGCGACAACCTGGACTGGAAGAGCAGCGCGATGCTCATCCGTATGTTGGTGGATGGTGTGGCCAAAGATGGCAACCTGTTGCTCAACGTCGGGCCCAATGCGCGCGGCGAGTTCGAGCCGCAGGCCGTCGAGCGGCTGCGCGACATCGGCGCGTGGATGCGGTTGCATGGTCGGTCAATCTATGGCTGCGGCCCAAGCGACTTTACGCCGCCGCCCGATTGCCGCTACACCCAACGGGGCAACCGGCTCTATCTGCACCTCTATGCCTGGCCCTTCCGCCACGTCCACCTGCCTGGGTTGGGAGACCGGGTGGCCTACGCCCAGTTGCTCAACGATGGGTCTGAGCTGAAGATGTCGGTGATCGACCCCCATCAATCCGCCCAGAATACGACCCTTGGCGGGGTTGCCGCCAACACGCTCACGCTGGAATTGCCGATTCAACCGCCCCCTGTCATTGTACCGGTGGTGGAGCTGTTTCTGAAGTAGGCGCAACGGGACATGCCACAGGTGCGAAATCCGTCACGCCGGGTGGTCGAATGTTTGCCGGCCCAGCCCGGGCGCTACCGCTACCGGCTGGTGGTGGAGATTGGCGTCGGGCCGGCGCTGACGGTTATCCTCAAGAACCCTTCGCGCGCCGACGCCACCCGCCGCGACCCCACTGTGGGCAAGGTGGAGTCATGGGCGCGCCGCCACGGTTTTGGCCAGATAACGTATGTCAACTTGTTTGCCTGGCGCGCGCCCCACCCGGTGGCGCTCAATGCGTTGGACGTGGCGGATGCGATTGGGCCAGACAACGATACTGTGCTGGTCGAGACCCTCGCGCGGGCTGCCTGTTTGGTTGGCGGCTGGGGAAACCCCAATGGCATTGACATCGAACGCTACACGCAGCGCGTAGCAGCCGTGCGCGCCTTCATTGCTGCGCATGCCCGTTGCCCGCTACAGATTGTGGGCGGGTGGACCAAAGCCGGCCACCCGCGTCACGGTCTCCACTGGAATGGGGACGCGCCGCTGCTGACGTGGCCGGTCCCTTTGGGAAAACGTAGTAGCGACTGAAATCGCCGCTGCCTTTGATTTGCGTAGATACCCTCTTGGATGGGATAGCACCCATGCGGCTCTACAAGCATTGACAGTGTTAGGCAATTAGAGTAAAATTCTATCAGAGTAAAGAAAAAGGACACTCGTGCTGTCAACACGAACGTCCCTTTTCGACTAGCGGTCACATTAGAACCACCCCAGGTGCTTGCTGATCACGTAAATTGCAACCTGTGTGATGGTGCTTAATG
>JAHDWG010000303.1 GCA_023384495.1 Caldilineaceae bacterium | reverse complement strand
AGGCCGACATTCGAACATGCGAGAGGAGAATCATGAGCAAAGTATTCGTCAACATTGGACTGAGCCTCGATGGCTACATGGCGCCGGAAGGAATGACCATGGAGCATTGGGACCAGCCTGAGTACAAGAACTGGGGCGCTAAGTGGGGTGCGCTGATGGCCTGGGCCCTCAATCAACAATACATCCGCGAGAACCTCAAGCTCGGACCAGGGGGAGAGACCGGCCCGGTCAATGACCTGCTTCGCAGCACCACGGAGCGCATCGGCGCCAACATTATGGGCAAGCGAATGTTCGACCAAGGCGAGCGCGCCTGGCCAGAGGAGGCTCCGTTTCACACACCGGTATACGTTCTTACCCATGAGAAACGCGCACCCTGGGTGCGCCCCGGCGGGACGACCTTTTACTTCATCAATGACGGGCCGGAGCGCGCCCTAGAGCTGGCTCGGGAATCCGCAGGCAGTCGTGATATTCGTATCGCGGGTGGAGCGGCTGTGATCCAGCAGTACATCAACCTGGGTATCGTCGACGAGTTGGAAATCGCCTTGGCGCCCGTGTTGTTGGGCGGCGGGCGGCGTCTCTTCGAGAACCTGCGCGAGCCTGGGCCGCAGTTTCGCATTGCCAAGGTTCTTGATAGTCCAGCCGCTACACACTTGCGCTATGTGCGTCAGTAAGGGCGCCCTAACAACCGGCTGCAGCGGACGATCCGCTGTGCGGCCCGCCGCTGAACCGGAGCGTTGACTGGAAAGAGTCTTTGGATAAGCTGGCGCAAAGTTTGAAGAATCGAAGGCGAGTAGGCTGGTTGTGTGAGTCCCAAAGCCATCGAGCAGTTGCGCCAGGCCCTCGCCAATCGAGGGCTCTCGTTTGCCGCTGAGTAGTACGGGCCGGATTGGCAGCAAAGCTCCACAATCTTCAGAGCAAGCCGAACTCTCTATTTGCAACATTAGTCAAAGTTCGTGAGAAAAGAGCCATGAACCAAGATACTTCTCAAGTTACCTCAAAAGACGGCACACTCATTGTGTTTGACCGCTCCGGCGACGGGCCGCCGTTGGTCATCGTGATGGGCGCAACCGCGACCCGCGCTGCGGTTGCGCATACACCGCCAGTGGCGCCCGAGATCGACCTATCCACCCACTTCACTGTCTATGTCTACGACCGCCGCGGTCGGGGCGACAGCGGCGACACCGCGCCCTACGCCGTCGAACGCGAGATTGAAGACCTCGAATCAGTCATCGATGCGGCGGGTGGGTCGGCTTTTGTCTTGGGCCATTCCTCTGGGGCGGTGCTGGCGCTGCGAGCGGCGGGCAAGCTGGGAGGCAAGATCAAGAAGCTGGCGATCTATGAGCCACCCTTTATCATCGACGACAGCCGCCCACCGCTGCCGGCGGATTATGTGGATCAACTGCGAGCCTATACCGCCGCCGGTCGCCCCGCCGATGCGCTCAAGTATTTCATGCGGGTGGCGGTCAATATCCCCGAGGAACATCTGGCCGGGGCCGAGACGTGGCCGACCTGGGCCAGCGCCGTAGCAGCAGCCCACACCATCAGTTATGACGGGGAGATCATGGGCGACACGATGAGCGGCAACCCGGCGGCGCTCGAACAGTTCGCCACCATCGCCACACCCACGCTGGTGATGGATGGAGGCGAAAGCCCGCCCTTTATGCACAACGGGGCCGAGACGCTCGCCCAAATTCTGCCCAATGCCCAACATCGCCGGCTGGCCGGCCAAGACCATGGCGCCGCGCCCGAAGCGCTCAACCCCGTGTTGATCGAGTTCTTTCGTGGTTGAGGATACGGGATGCAGAATACGGGATTCGCAGACAAGACTCCAGGCATGTGATAAAGCCATCCTCTGCCTCGAATCCTGACTTCTTCGCCAGCACAATGAGGAGGCTACCATGACCTTTCAATCCCAGCACATCAGCGTATCGATCAATCGTCCGGCCAATCAGGTTTACGAATTTGCCGCCAATCCCCAGAATTTGCCGCGGTGGGCCGTGGGGCTGAGCGGGTCGATCCAAAACATCGACGGCGACTGGATCGCCGAATCGCCTATGGGGCGCGTCAAAGTCAGTTTCGCCGAGCCAAACCGACACGGCGTTTTGGACCACGAGGTCACGCTGCCATCCGGGGCGACCGTCTATAACCCCATGCGCGTCTTCCCCAACAACGATGGCAGCGAAGTAGTCTTCACTCTATATAGGCGACCGGACATGTCCGACCAGCAGTTTGCCGAGGATGCGCAGGCTGTCGCGAGCGACCTGCAACAGTTGCAGCGCCTGCTTGAACAATGAAAGCTGTTCAACCACCTGGGCGCCGCGCCAGTTGAACTGGAACGCACGAGAGTAGTCGAGGCCCCCGGTGTTACCCATTTCACCTTCCGTGTTGTGAAAGAGTGAAGGTTCATTCATTTTGTATACATATGGCAAGTGAGCGACGACACGCTTACATGCTGGCTTGAGCCGAATGGTTCAGATGCAGAAATTTGTAGTAGATCGTGGTGGCGCAGGGCGCGCCATCGGGCAGGAGTGCATAATCGGGGATCACGCCACAACGCTGCCAGCCTTGCCGGGCGTACAGGCGTTCAGCCTCTGCACTGGCTGTGTCGAGCACCAGCAGGGTCTTGCCCGCCGCCAGCGCACAGCGTTCGGCGGCCAGCAGCAGCGCGGCGCCAACACCCTGCCGCCGTGCGCAGCGGTGGACCAGCATCTTGGCAATGTCGCCGCGGTGGGGCTGATTCTCAGGCTGCTGCAAAATGACCGTCACCGTGCCGATGATCGCTCCGGTGGCATCCTCAGCGGCGAGCACCACGCGCTCGCCGCGCGCCACGCTGGCCGCCGCGTTGCGCCAGAACGCATCGGCTTTGGCGCGTGTCATCGGCAGCATAAAGCTGACCGATGCGCCCCCTTCGACACAATCGACCAGCACGTCGCTCAACCCTTGCAGCGCACGTTCATCAATCGTATGTAGGGTGCGAATCTGAATGTTGCCTGCCATTTTGCTTCTCTTTCCCTCGAAATACTTTGTTTGTCGCCAGGTTGAGATATTCGGCTCGGCATTTATCTTTTCGCTGCCCGCAACGGATCGGATGCGAGGACCACGATATAGCGCGCCGGCCTGTCGGTATGGTTGCGAAAGGTTGTTGTCTCGTTTAGTTGCATTGCCAGGCAGTCGTCCTCGCCCAGTTGATAGGTGACATGCCCCAGCGTCAACTCGATGCTGCCCTCCTGCACCCAGATCTGTTGGTGGATGCTCACCTCGCGTGCACCCGTTTCGTAGGCCACGCTGGCGCCGGGCGGCAAAGTGACCTCAACCAGATGAATGGGCGAGGGAAAGTTGGCCGGCGAGATATTGCGCCGGATATAGCCAGACTCTGGGTCTCGCCACACTGTGCGATCTGCCCGCCGTGAAAGCGGATTCGACAAGGCGCCGTCATCGTCAAAGAGCGAGGCCAGGGGCACCCCCAGCCCCGTCGCAATTTTGTCCAACACGACCGCGGTCGGGCTGCTCTCTCCGCGCTCGATTAACGAGAGCATCGACCGGCTGACATTGGAGCGGGCGGCGAGGGCATCGAGCGTCAGCCCAAGCTCGGTGCGCAGCGCCCGGACACGGCTTGCAATTCGTGCGTTGATGTCCTGACTGGCATCGTCTGTTTGCTTTTCGGTGAGGTTATCTTGCGTCGTTGTTGTGTCTTGCATGATGGATTGATTTTCCAATATTTTGGAATACGTGTCAAATTGGGACGAGGGCGGATAGGGCAAGATCGCGTCTTCCAAAACCTATACTGAGCTCTGTTTGAAAACCGGAGTTACTCGAAAGAGTAGGCGTCATCGCAAAGTCCGGTTTTCGAAGCAAGCGCAGGATGGCAGGAACCTAAACAGCGTGCGGTGGCTCTTTCCTTATGCTCCCTATGTTGCGGAATGCACCGTCCAGACCTGTCGGCGTGTTGAAAATGTATACAAGATCACAAGGAGTGTATCGGGATGAGCACTGGCTTCACCGAATATATCACGATTACCGGCGCGCGCGAGAACAACTTGAAAAACGTCTCGTTGCGCATCCCCAAGCGCAAAATCACCATCTTCACCGGCGTCTCCGGCTCCGGCAAGTCGTCGATTGTCTTTGATACGATTGCCAGCGAAGCCCAACGTCTGCTCAACGAGAACTTTAGCATGTTTGTGCGCAATTTCCTGCCCCGCTTCTCGCAACCCGACGCCGACGCCATCGAAAACCTGAGCATGGCGGTCGTGGTGGACCAGAAGCGCCTGGGCGGTGGCTCGCACTCGACCGTGGGCACCATCACGGATATTTCTCCGGTGCTACGGTTGCTCTATTCACGCGTCGGCCAACCTTTTGTGGGCTACTCCAACGTCTTTTCCTTCAACGACCCGCAGGGCATGTGTCCCGAATGCAATGGGTTGGGCCAGAAGGTGGGCATCAACTCCGAATCCTTCGTAGACCTGTCCAAGTCGCTTAGCGAAGGGGCCGTGCAAGTCCCCGTCTTCTCTTCCTGGGAGCGGGATAGCTACGCCGCCTCGGGCTTCTTTGATAATGACAAAAAGCTGGCCGATTACAGCGACGAGGAGATGGATTTGCTCCTGTACGGCAAAGATCGCAAATACAAGTTGCAGATCGGCAGCGGCGCGATGAATGCCACCTACCAGGGCATCATCGAACGATTCAACCGCTCGTACATCAAGCGCGATATCAAAACCCTGTCGGAACGCACGCAGAAGGCGGTGGCCCCTTACCTTTCGATGCAGCGGTGCCCGCTTTGCCACGGCGCACGGCTGAACCAGGCCGCACTGAACTGCAAGATCGACGGGCGTAACATTGCCGAACTTTCGGCTTTGGAAGTTGGCGAACTGATCCATGCCGTCCGGACGATCAAAGAGCCGGCGGCCGCGCCAATGGTCAAAACACTGGTGGAGCGGCTGCAGCACCTGGTGGATATCGGCCTCGACTATCTCAGCCTCGACCGTCCAACCGACACGTTGTCGGGCGGTGAATCCCAGCGCGTCAAAATTGTCAAACATCTCAGCAGTAGCCTGGTCGATGTGATGTACATCTTTGACGAGCCGAGTGTAGGCTTGCACCCACGCGATGTGCATCGCATGAACGAACTGTTGCAAAAGCTGCGCGACAAGGGCAACACGGTGATCGTCGTCGAGCACGACCCCGATGTGATCCGCGTCGCCGATCACGTTGTCGATATGGGGCCGCTGGCCGGCAATTGCGGCGGCGCGATCGTCTACGAAGGCAGCTTCGCCGGCCTGCGCCAGGCCGACACCCTGACCGCCAGGCATCTGCAGCGGTCGTTGCCGCGCAAGGAAGCGTTTCGCCCGGCCCGAGGCAAGCTTTCGGTTGTCAACGCCAATGTGAACAACTTGCGCAATATCAGCGTCGACATCCCCAAAGGCATCCTGACCGTGGTGACGGGGGTGGCCGGTTCCGGCAAAAGCTCGCTGATCAACGAGGCGTTTCTGCGCCAACATCCTGAGGCCATTGTCATCGACCAATCGGCTGTGGGCGTCTCGACCCGCTCCAACCCGGCCACCTACACCGGTGTCATGGACGATGTGCGCAAAGCCTTCGCCGCGGCCAACAAGGTCAGCGCCTCGCTCTTTAGTTTCAATTCTAAGGGCGCCTGCGAAAACTGCCAGGGGCTGGGCGTGATCTACACCGACCTTGCCTTTCTGGATGGCGTCAAGACCCCCTGCGAGATCTGTGACGGCAAACGCTTTAAGGATGAGGTGCTAGCCTTCAAGCTCAACGGCAAATCGATCACCGACGTGCTGGCGATGACCGTCCAGGAAGCGCTCGACTTCTTCCAGATCAAGGAAGCCGTCCGCAAGCTCCAGGCGATGAGCGATGTCGGTCTCGACTATTTGACGCTAGGGCAGCCGCTCAGCACGCTGTCGGGTGGTGAATGCCAGCGCATCAAACTCGCCAGCGAACTGCACAAAAAAGGCAGCATCTATGTGATGGATGAGCCGACAACCGGCCTACACATGTCGGATATCAGTCACTTGTTGGCTGTGATCAACCGGCTGGTCGATGCCGGCAACACAGTCATCGTGATCGAGCACAACCTGGATGTGGTCAAAAATGCCGATTGGATCATCGACATGGGGCCTGAAGGCGGCGCCAAAGGCGGGCGGGTGATCTTTGCGGGTACGCCTGGTCAACTCCTGGCGGCACAGGGTTCGTTCACCGCCGAATATGTGCGTCGAGATGTGGTTTGACCTATATCGCTCAAGGCTTGTGTCATAGCCCGCCTTGTGCGAAAATCGTCACCGAGCACGACGATTTTCGCACAAATTCAACAGGAATCGTGAGGAAAGGCCGCGTTCATGAACACCTATATCGCACTGCTGAGAGGGATCAACGTGGGTGGAAATAACAAACTGCCCATGCGCGAGTTGACCGAGCTGCTCCGAGGGCTTGGGCTGCGCAACGTCAAAACTTATATCCAGAGCGGCAACGTGGTCTTCCAGAGCGAACGCACGGACACGCAGGCGATCTCCCAAGAGATCAGCGCAGCCATCGGCCAGCGCCACGGCTTTGCGCCACATATTTTTATCCTTGACGCGCAGGCGCTCCGGGCCGCCCTGGCTGCCAACCCCTTTCCCGAAGGCGAAGCGAATCACAAATCGCTCCATCTCTTCTTCCTGGACGATGCGCCCCGCAATCCCAACCTGGCCGCGCTGGAGGCGGTCAAAGCGCCCAATGAACGTTTTGCGCTGATCGACAAGGTCTTCTATCTACACGCACCGGACGGCATTGGGCGCTCCAAATTGGCGGAAAGCGTGGGCAAGGGGTGGAATGTGGCCATCACCGCCCGCAACTGGCGCACAGCCAGCACGATGCTGGAGATGGCGCACGAAGTGGCGGCGGGGTAGGCTCACCGATTCCGATAGCGCGCATTGGGCGCTTCGAGAATGGCCCGTTGTCGCTCGGTCAGCCCGTCGTAGTGGTTGGCGTCATAGTAGCGCGCCGACCAAGAGATGGGATGGGGGCTGTATTTGTAAAAGAGCGTGCGTCGTTCCCCTTTGCCCTTCCACGGCAGTGTGCCGTGGGTGAGCGCCTCGGTAAAGATGACCGCCGCGCCGGCCGGACCAGTGACGGCGCGCATGAAGGGCTGAAAGTGCTCCAACTCCTTCCATTCATCGGGAAAGGGAAAGTTGCTCTTATGGCTGCCGGGCACGCAGCCAAAGCCGCCGTCTCCCTCGTTGACATCACGCAGATTATAGGCGACCACGGTCAACCCGTTGCGCATCTCGCCGTTGTGAAAACGGTAGTATTGCGACGGATCAAAGGGCGCGCCGCCCCCGTGCAGCCGCGTGCCGATTGGCCCCTTGCCACTGCGGATCAGGTCGGCGTAGTCATGGTCAAGGCGAAAACGGTCTCCCAGCAGTTCGCTGAGATAGGGCGAGATGCGCGGGTTGTCAATCAGGTCGAGGAAAGGCGCGCCCCAACTAAGGATATTGCCCCAGCGCTGCGTCGTGGCGTCGGCGGCGGTCTCTTTGGCAATGTGTTCATCCCAGATGCGGTTGAGCGCATGAAGTTGCCCGGCGTCCAATGCATCGGGGACAACCAGAAAGCCTTGCAGGTCAAACAGATAACGTTCGTGTGCGTTCATCACCTTGCTCACTCTGTTTTGTTTGTCTATACTCACGGTTGTTTGAAAACGACAGTTTCTTTATTTGTTGACCAAGTTGTCTCTGCTAATGACCATCAGTTGGTGCGTAAGTCATGTGTATGCAATCGGTATAAACGACCAGCGGATCGTAGCATAGCTTGCCCATGACGCCAAGCGTCTATTCTGCGACCGGTGTCCCAGAAAAAGGGGGTGGTCAAGTGACAGTCATCTCCAAAGTGGCTGTCATCTGAGGTTGCCCCGAATTTCGGACGCGCCCTTCCAAGGCTGAGGAAAATGGCTGCGTACGGCAGAAGCACAGAAGGTTTTGTCTACAGAATGAGCGATCACGTTTTTCGCAGTATTCTGGTATGATGGATAGACAGCGCCGTACTCTGTGTTGCGCTGTTCCGTACTGTTTTCATACCAGTCATTATGACCTGCGTTCACCGAAAGCGATGAAAATGGTACACGGATTTTCAGGATGAACGTGGATTTTTGGCTCTTCATCCGTGCAATCCGTGTACCATTTTCACAGCAGCAGGAGAGCCAATGAACATTCGCGATCTGTGCACGCTCTATGATTACCATTACTGGGCGACACAGCGGATTTTGGCGGCCAGCGCACGAGTCAGCCCAGAGCAGTTCGTGGCCTCAACCACGCATAACTACGGCAGCCTGCGCGGCGCGCTTGTACATACCTTAGAAGCTGAGTGCGCCTGGCGTATCTTGTGCCAACACCGGGATATTGCAGCCTTCGAGGCGCTGTACGAAGGCGCCTTTCCCACCGTCGAGGCCCTGACGCAGCGCTGGAGCAACGAAGAGCGCGCCATGCGCGACTATCTTACCACCCTCACCGATGACGATCTTTCTCAGCACATACGATACACGGGCGATGGTGGGCAAAAGCGAGAACGGGTGCTGTGGCATTGTTTGCTGCATGTGGTCAACCACGGGACACAGCATCGGAGCGAGGCCGCTGCTATCTTGACGGAGTATGGCTGCTCACCGGGCGAGCTCGACTTTACAGTGTTTTTGGACGAACAGCGCTGATTGCTCCGATGCCACAATCGGTAACAATAATCCATCCAATGCTTGCGAACAAAAGGAACAAACCAATGATTCGTGTTGGCGTGATCGGGCTTGGCGGTATGGGTCTCCACCAGGCCAAGACCTTCGACCGGGTTGCCGCCTGCCAGTTGGTCGCCGGCGCAGACCCATCTGCGGAGATGCGAGCTCGCTTCGCCCATACCTTTCCTCAGGCCCAGGTCTATGCCACGCCGGAAGAGCTACTGGCGCAGGCCAAGGTGGACGCTGTGGTGATCGCCGTGCCGACCGGCTTGCACCAGCCGGTTGCAGTGGCAGCGCTGGCTGCCCACATCCCCGTGCTGCTGGAAAAGCCAATGGCGCGCACGGTGACGCAGTGTCACCGCCTGATCGACGACGCTGAAAGAACCAATACGCTGCTCATGGTTGCCCACTGCCGCCGTTTTGATCCCTATTGGACGGCCTGGGGCGAATATGTGTCAAGCGGCAAACTGGGGGCGCCGGTGCTCTGGCGTGACATCCGCGCCAGTGTTGGCCTTGGCAGTTGGTATCTCGATGATGAGCTGGGTGGCGGACCGCTGCTCGATGGCGCCATCCACAACTATGACTTCGCCAACTGGATCTTTGGCGAGCCCGAATGCGTTCTCGCCAGCGC
>JAHDWG010000302.1 GCA_023384495.1 Caldilineaceae bacterium | reverse complement strand
ATAGTCGTCGCCAAAAGAGCCACGGCCAGCCAGGACAGCCTTGCCGTCCAACGCCACAGCGTGGGTTCTCGTAGAGTCGCACGCAGGTTCAGGATCATAGGGCTATTGTACCGCACTTTTGGCAGCGATGATCTGCCCAATTTCAAGAAGTGCTTTCGGCTGGTTGCCGTCACGTCCCCGGCATTTTGGGAAATGCCGGGGACGTTAGGTGGAGAGCATCTCGGATGCGAGCGTACGCCGACAGGAACGGTTAGTCACAGCGGAGATGTGGTGACACCACGGCGCGTACTCGCATCCTCCCCCAATCATAGGTTGCCGAATCAACTGGCGGCGACGACCCGGCTGTTGGAATCCTGCCGTAGGCGATAGCGCAGCAGAACCCACCCAACGCTTCTCTCCTATCGCTGCTGACTCCACCGGCGATTCACAAGCAACGCCAGCGGGCAGAGCAGCCACGGCCACAGATAGAGCGGCACGACGAATAGGGTGTAGAACCCACTCAACCGGCGCAACTGTAGGCCGGGACTCAGCAGGACGGCCGCCCACATCACCAGAAAGGCGACGAGGGAAAGCCCTACGCTGCTTGCCAGCCAAGCGGTGGCCTGCCGCGCAACCGCGTCGCTCCACCGGGCAAGCCACCAACGCGAGACGCCGGCCACGCCGAGCAACAGCAGCGTCGCCAGCGCCCAAACTAGCCATTCGACCCGCAAGCCTGTCTCCATAGTGGATGCACCAGCCCAGCTGTTGAGTGGCAACAGAACTCCGCCTAACAAGAGTAGGGCCACCGCTGCCCGCTGCGCAAAGCGGCTGCGCCAGCCATGTACAAAAAGCAGTGCGCAGAGCGTACAGTAGGTGAGGGCAAATAAAAGCGCAATAAAACCTTGCACCTCCTGGATAGCTCCATACTCGATGCCCAGGGCCAGGTACAGACGTTGTACTGCTCCCGGTGTGCGGATGTACCCTTGGAAGGCTCCAAACATGCGCACCAGGGCAAAGAGAAGGGCCAAGCTAAAGAGACCAAACCACCACCCTGCTACTGGTTGCGCCTGGGTAAAGCGACGCTCAACCCGGCGCAGGATAGGGGACAATGCCATGCTGTAGAATAAGCCAATTGGCGCAAAGAGAGTAGCGCCGGTCACAGGAGAGACGATGCCAAGTTCCCCCTCGCCTGCACGAAAGAAGGGGATACAAATCAGCGCCGCCAGCATCATCCCATAGACCATCCCTTTGCCTACGCTGGGCCCCGGCAGCCACCGCCGCACAATCAGATAAGGAAACGCCGCGATGATCCCCAAGATGGCAAAGATAACCAGGATGCCGACTGTACCCCCCACGCTAAACGCTGGTCGCTCACCGGCCAGGATTGCCACGACCCGCATGGCAATGCGCGCCAGCCCGCCCGCCGCCACACCGCTCGTGGCCCCTGCTATCATGCTTGCTATCATCGTATTCAGGTCTACGATCCAGCGGGCGAGTAAGGTTGATGAAAAGCGAATTGCTTCGTTGGCTGTCATAAAATTCTCCCTTACGAGAAGACGGGATTAAGAAGTTGTTTGTAAAGGGTCGGTGCGTTGCACGCGCAGCGTGCGATGCACCTGAGCCCTCGGGCATTCCTGAGGTGCAACGCACCAGCCTTGCGCCTACCCTTTCCAACAGCTTCTATGGGATTGGGGTAAGATTGAGGAAATTTGATCTGCGCAGTGGATTGCTCCTACACCAGATAGTCTCTCAATCTCTCAATCCCCCAATCTCCGCAAATCACCGCACCTTCACCGTAATGACATGGGTCATGCCCTCCCCGGCCAGGGCCACATGGTTGCTGTCGGCGGCCTGGAGACAGAGCGTGTGTTCACCTGGCGACAGCTCGATCTCGGCCTCCATCTGGGCCTTGCCGTAGTGAAGGTGCGTCTCGTCATTGGGGATGCCCTGGGCAGCGGGTATGCAGTCGGTGTCTACCATCACGTGCAGATGGCCGTGAGCGGGCTTGACCGCTTCGCCCGCCGGTTCAACAGTGAACTCTTCGGCGCCAAACTTGACCGTCACCGGGCTGGTCACCTCGGCGCCGTCCGCCGGCTCGACGAAGAAGACGCGCGGCCCGCTGAGTGCCGGGGCCGCTGGCATGGTGTTTTGCGTCGCAGGGTTGCTGCCCTGCGCCGGTTGCACACAGCCGGTAAAGATCATGCTACTTAACACCAATACCATGCTGATCATCTGTCGGTTGTTCATCATGCCCTCCGTATCAATCATCTACACTGCGGTTGCTTTGAAAAGATGCAATTGGACTTGGCCAAAACTGCAAGGAAATTCTCATTTTCAAACAGAGCTGAATGTAAGTCGCGATTTTGTGCAAACAAGCCCTCGTCGGTACACTGGTGTTATCACAGTACAGCATGGGCCGTCCCGTTGTCATGAGGCCCGCGCCCCGACGCTTTCGGGAAGTTTTCCCGATGTGGCGCCCGACCTTGTCTGCGTCTGATATGCAATTACACCATGCTCAACCTACACCGCCTTGCACACGCCCTGTCTGACTGCGCCATCGGTCATACAATCGATTATCACCACACTGTCCCCAGCACCATGCCCATTGCCCACGAGCTGGCGCGCCAGCCGGGAACCCGTTCGGGAACGGTGGTGGTGGCGGAAGCGCAGACCGCAGGCCGCGGGCGGCAATCCCGGCGCTGGGAGGCGCCTCCCGCGCAGGCGCTGCTGGTGAGCGTGCTCCTCCAGCCGCCGATCCACGTTCCAGTGGGGCAATTGCCTATGGCGGTGGGGGTGGCGGCGGCGGCGGCGATTGAGTCATCTCAGCCCCGGCTGGCGGGCCACCTGGGGCTGAAGTGGCCCAATGACTTGCTGGTGGGCACATGCATGGCCGATGCGGGCAAGGTCGGTGGCATTCTCATGGAGGCGCGCTTTGATGGCGGCGGCCTGGCCCATATGGTGGCCGGGATCGGTATCAACGTCCACCAACACGCGGCCGACCTGCCGGCGCCACAGCCGGGCGCACCGCCGCCGGCCAGCCTTGATCACTTTCTTGAGCGGCAAGGTTGCGGCGAAGCCGCGCCGCTTGACCGCACCGCGCTCCTGATTGCGCTTTGTCGGTCG
The DNA here is from genome assembly GCA_023384495.1 of Caldilineaceae bacterium. GTDB lineage: Bacteria > Chloroflexota > Anaerolineae > Caldilineales > Caldilineaceae > CFX5. Next base: position 6,242 of record JAHDWG010000302.1, on the reverse strand, counting down.
CTGGCCCTTCACGTGAGCCCGGCAATGAACGGCAGCGAACTGCTCATGCGCTGGCGGCAAAGGCTGTGGATACTAGGCGAGCATGTATGCCTCTATGAACGGGGCGAAGTAGTCTGGTCAGGGCGCGCAGTCGACGTGGATGCAGATGGCCAACTGGTGGTCGTCAATGGCGCAGGGGAAGCGCGCCGCTTTTTGGCGGGCGACGTCAGCGTGCGCAGCACATAGGCCGCGACCGAACACCCCTGTTTTCTGTTGATGGCGCTTCTGTGTATAATCATGCCCATGTTCCAACAGCACCGGACGAAACTGAGAATCTATCTTCGTACCCACTCCCACCGAGTGTTGCTGATCATGAGCCTCTGCTTGTGCGCTTTGCCTGTGTGGCGACAGGCGCTCTCGGGCCCAGGCGCGCCAGTGCTTGCCCAGCCATCCCCCCTCTCACCCGTGGTGTCACCCCCGCTGCTGGCCGTCGCGGAAAACAGCTCTCCAACAGCCTCATCACCCCCGGTCAGCCTCGTGCTGGTGGCGATTGTGCTGGTCGGCATCCTGGTTGTGGTGGGGATGGTGGTCTGGCGGCGGCCATGAAGCGAACTGTGCTGGCGCTCGCGCTCATGCTGGGCGCGCCGCTCCTCTTGCTTGCGCTGCTGTTAAGGCCGGCCCTCAACGCGCTCGAGGCGATGGGCGAGCTCGAACCATCGCGGGCGAACACAACGGTCACCCGCGCCACGCTGCTCGATGAACATTCGCCGATTGTGTTGACCACGACCGTCGGCGCCATGCCTTGCCCTCACGGCGCGACGACGCTTGTCGTCGCGCGGGGCAGCCCGGTCTATCTCTGCTATGTGGTCACCAATACGGGGGACGTCATACTCACCGAGCACAGCCTTGACGAGCCGGCCTTGGATGTAACGCTGAGCGCGGATGAACAGGCGCGTCAACTGGGGCCGAATAGCGCGATGATGATCCAGAAAGAAGTCACGGTCGACGCCCCGGTTGTCAGTCAGGCCATCTGGAGCGCCAAGACCATCACCGATGAGTTGGAAAGCCCGCCGGGCGCGCCCATTCGCATCGACGTGGCTGATCTCGACATTGCGCTCACGGTCGGCGTCGATGAAGAGCGCTGCGCATCGACCCCCACCATCACCGTCCCAACAGGGAGCACGGTTTATTATTGTCTACAGATTACCAACACGGGCAACGTCACCCTCACGCATCACCGGCTTACCGCGCCCGAGCTGGAAGCCGACCTTGACATCCCCATCCTGATCATTCCGCCCGGTGAAACGATCTTGCTCACCAGCGAACAACTGCGGCTGATCGGTCTGCCCGCAATCTTCACCCAGGAGGCCGATGCCGCCGTACCGGTTGTCAATGTGACTTTTTCGTCTGAGATCGAGGGAGAGCGATGGGTGAGCGCCAGCGCCAGCGCCAGCGCGGTGACGGGCGACGCCGGCATCGCCATCAACAAGTACGTAGGGCTGGGGCCCGACAATTGCAGCGCGCGCACCACCCTAATCACGGCGCCCGACCAGCCGATCTACTACTGCCTGGTTTTGCGCAACACAGGTGAAATCGCCTTTACCGACCATACGTTTACCGACAGTATCCAGAGCGTGCGCGGCGCGTTTCGTTATCCGCTGGCGCCCAACCAGACATTGACGCTCACCCAGGCCACGCTGACCACCACTGCCAATCTGGATTTCGACGAGTTGCCGGTGCTTGGACCTTTTCTGCAGCCAGTAACCGCCACCACAACCATGAATTTCCGTTCATTCAATGCCGAGGGCTATGAGGCGACCGGCCAGCCGTCCACCGTCATCAATGTGCCGGTGGCCCCGGTGAACGTCCTCTTGTTCTACCTGACCGACCCGAACAACTGCCCCCTGCTGACCCAATCCGTGCACAACTTTGTGGTGGGTGAGCGCGTCTGGTATTGTATGCGCTTCTTCAACAGCACCTCTTCGCCGATTACGCACCACCGGATTACGCAACGGATCACACCCCCGGTGCGCGAGGGTTCCGCTGAGGCGTATTCGAGCACAATCGAGTTTACCTATACAGTGGCGCCCACCTCAAGCCTCTTTATCACACCGGGGTTCCTTGCCAACACAGTGCAGCGCCCCCCGATATTGGGGCCATTTACTGTGACACAGCCCTTTTTGAGTACGATGCGGGTGACGAATACGCTGATCTACACCGCATCCAACCCGGCGCTCAATCTGGAGGTGGTGCGGCGCGTGACCTCGGTTTTTAACCTGGCCCAGCCAACTCCAACCCCCATCGGGACGAACACGCTGGCGCCCACCTTTACGCCGCTGCCGACAGCGACCAATACGCCAACGCCGTTGGGTGGCCCCCCCACAGACACGCCCGCCCCCACCAGGACACCCCGGTTGATCGCCGCGCTGCCCACACCCACCCCCAGCCAGCCGGCGCGGATCACCGGTGTGACGACGCCGTTGCCCGGCCAGTTTGTTTCGCCCCTGGGAGACGCCACCCCCACGTCGGTGTCGGTGTCGCTGATCGGCACGCCCACTTTTACCCCCGACTTTGTCGCCCTGGCCGCGGCGCAGACGGCGGACGCCGCCTTCACGCTGACAGCCGAGGCGATCTTACTTGCGCCTGTCGAAGACGTTGCGCCCATGACCAATACGCCCTCGCCGGTGGACACGCCAACCGATACGCCGACACCCACCGATACCCCCTCCCCCACCATCACACAGCGCCCAATCGAGCCAGCCACGCCAACCAACACGCCCGACAGCGTAGGCTTTCTGGGCCAGATTGTCGGCTCAACCGTGGCCGCGGCCGGCTGGATCTGGTTCTTTGTCGGCTCGTTGGTCTTCTTTGTCACCGCCGGCATCGTGGCAGGGTTGAGCTTCCGCCGCCAAGAACGCCGCGACTACGGTCTCTTGGACATGGAGGATGAATCGCCGCCGCCCGAATTCACAATGCCGCCCCCTCCGTCACGCCCACGGCCCGCCGATCACGATGACAATTGGCCCGCTTCGCTGCCCTAATGCTTTTTTGACAACCCAGTTGTGTGACGATGGGTCTTCTTACCGCCTGTCGGTTTGCAAAATCTCTTTGTAAAAACGCCCTAAGCCACGATTTGTCCATTCTGCAATCTTGGAGCCACCATCATCGAGCCAAGGATGGCTGCCCGCCTATGATGTTTCGTTCACACACCCAGCCGGGCATCGCTTCTGTCCGGTTCACGCTGATCTTGGTAACCCTATTCGCCTTTGGCTGGCGTATTCAGGGGTTGACCGCGCAGAGCCTCTGGCGCGATGAAGTCGACGCCATCTACTTTGCCCTGCGCGAGTTGCCGACGACGCTGGCCATGTTTGTGCAGGCGGGGCAAAATGGCCCGCTCTACTTTCTGGCGCTGCGCCCCTGGTTCTATCTTGTCGGCGCGAGCGAGTATGCGCTGCGCTTCCCGTCGGCGGCGCTAGGCGCGCTCGCGATCCCGTTGCTTTGGCAGGTGGCGCGCATGCTTGTTTCCCCGCGCGCAGGCGCCGAGGATGCAGGTGAAGGCGCGCAACACCCGCTGGCCCAGGCCGCGGTTCCGCTGTTGGCGGTGCTGCTCTTTGCCGTGAATCCGTATCAGCTTTGGTATGGGCAAGAAGGAAAGATGTACACGCTGGTCACCGCGTTGGTGCTGCTGGCGACCTGGTTGTGGCTGCGAGGGGTCCAATCGGGCGGTTGGCGGCCCTGGCTGGGCTACCTGGCGACGGTGAGCATCGCCATGTACAGCCACCTACTCATGATCATGCTGATCCCGCTGCACCTGCTTTGGTATGTGATCGCGTGGCCGCAGAGCCGCCGTCACTGGCGGGGCTATGGGTTGGCGCTGGCCGGGCTGACTCTGCCCTACCTGCCCATGGTCTGGTGGCAGTGGGATCTGCTCATGGCGGCGGACAGGCGCACCGGGTTCAACTTTACGCCGCTGGCGCCCATGCTGCGCACGTTGCTCTTCAACCACAGCCGGGGCTTTCTGCCCAACGATGACCTGCTGGTGCTGACGCCCATTTTCTTTTTGGGCCTGGCCGGCCTACTGTTGGGCCTGGGCGAGCTTGCCCCCCCTTCGTCCGATGGCAAGACGCTCCAATTAGCCCCGTGGCGGCGCTTCCTGCTGGTGCTGAGCTGGCTCACGCTGCCCGTGGCCGAGATCTACGCCCTGAGCCTGCGCCAGCCCATCTTCACCGACCGCTATGTGATCTGGATCGCACCGGCGGCCATGATCTTGCTGGCGCTGGGCGCGGCGGTGCTGCACCGCAATGCGGGCCGTATTGCCACCCCGCTCGTCGCGCTCGTCGTGGCCTATGTCTGCACCTTCTGGCTCTATGTGGGCTGGCAACAGAAGACCATGCCCATGAAGTATGACCTGCGCAGCGCGGTCAGCTACGTGGCCGAACGCCGCTCCGCCGAGACGCTGCTGATCCTGCAGATCCCGCACATGGAGTGGAGCTATCGCTATTACAGCAGCGACTTTGCGGCGGATCTCTTTGCTCGCAGCGACGCCCAACTGGGCCACTGGGCGCCGGGGCTGTGGACCAATTACGGCGCGCCCGACGACCAGGCCCGCGCCGAGGTGGACCAGCAGATGCGGCGCATCACCGCGGGCGCGCCCGAAATTTGGGTCTTCCGCAGCGAGGTGGAAATGTGGGATTCCCGCCACCTGATGGACGCCTGGCTCGACCAGCACGGCGAGCTGGTCGAGCAGGCCCACTTTCACGGCGTCCAGGTCAGGCGTTATGTAATGCTCAATGGTGAATGATCAATAGTCAATTGTGAATGGACTTTGCCCGATGCCAGATTGGTTCGTCTATTGGGTCAAGGGGACATGAGCGTTTTGCGCCATTCACACTTCTGCATTACAGCCCCATGTCAGTCCACGCTTCCTCGGTGATCTCCGGCTTCACTTCGGGGCCACGGTCGCCGGCCACCAGCCGGCCGGTGACCACCTGGGCGTCATGCTGGAAGACGAGCAGCGTGTTGCGCTCGTACGCCTCCTGGCGGATGCGACGCTTGGTTTCGATGCTGGTCATGGGAAAGAGATCGAACGCGGGCACCCAGGCGAGCCGGTTGAGTTGCACCGCCCAATTGCAGGCGTCGCCCAAAAAGAGCAGGCTCTCGCCGCCATGTTCCACCCAAACCATTTGCAGCGCAGCCGTGTGGCCCGGCGCAATGTCGGTGCGTACGTTGACGTCGATGCGCTGCGGGCCATCCACCACCTGAAGCTGGCCATTCTCGATCAGCGGCTGCCAGTTTTCGCGATGATAGGTGGCCAGCGTGCGCTCGTTGGGGAAGCTCGCCTCGGCCAGGTCGAGGCGCTGGCAAAGATAGCGGGCGTTGGGGAAGGTGGCCACCACAGGGCCGGGGGTATGGTCTGGCGTATCCCAGCGCGTGGCGCCGCCGGCATGATCGCCGTGCAGGTGGGTGAGGATCACCACATCCACATCGCTGGGCTGGTAGCCCACCCGGCGCAACTCGCCGACGAGACGGTCTGTGCGCCCGGCAAAACCGAGCCGCTGCCGATCCTTGGCGCGCAATTTGTCGCCATTGCCCGTGTCCACCAGGATCAGCCCGGCGTCAGATTCGATCAGCAGCGAGCGCGTGTCGCTGGGGATCATGTTGTCGGCGTTGGGCTGGATCACCCGCGACCAGAGCAGGCGCGGCACGACGCCAAAAAAGCCGCCCCCGTCCGCCGGGTGCAGGCCATCGTTGAGAATGTGGCACTGAATCGCGCCAACCTTGAGCGAATAGGGCATCGAATAGGTAAGCCTTTCTCTTTTTTGTGTCTCTGTCTCTTTGCGCCTTTACATTCAGTTTACAATCAAAGGGCAAACAAAGCGAACAGACGCTATCGTCGCCAATGGTCGCAACACAAAGGGGCAGCGGGGCAAAGTCGCCAGGCGGTTGGCCGAGCCTCTTTGCGCCTTTGCGTTCAAACAAAACGCACGCTAGACGGGCGTTGCTTCCGCACGGGGGCATTGCCCGTCAATCGACAATGCCAGCGCAACCGTTTCGTCGATGGCGAGCGCCGAGCCACGGTCCCAGGCCGCGTTGAATGCCGCCGCCACGAATTGCCGGCTCAAACCGGGCTGGCGCGCTTCGAGCCAGCGACAGAGCCGTTCGAGGTTGTCGGCAGAGGGCAGCGCGGGGTTTGTGGCCCGGGCCCACAAGTCGACCGTGTAGCGCTTGACGCCCAGCCGATTGGCTAAGTCCTGGTGGGTTGT
>JAHDWG010000301.1 GCA_023384495.1 Caldilineaceae bacterium | reverse complement strand
GGCGACCTCCACGGCTATGATGGTGGCATCACTGCCTTTATGGGCTACCCGATGAACTGGTTTGTCGCCTGCAACGACCATGCCATGCTCTCGCGCTTTACGCCGATCAGCACGCTTGAGACGGAAATGGAGTTCACCTGGCTGGTGCGGGCGGATGCAGTCGAAGGCGTCGATTACGATCCCTTGGCCGTCTCCTGGCTTTGGCGCACCACAGCCGAACAAGACAAGACGATCTGCGAGAATAACCAGAGGGGCGTCAATTCGCGGCGCTATCAACCCGGCCCCTATTCGACCACCGAAACCAGCACGCGCGATTTCGTCGCCTGGTATCTGGGGCAACTGCAGAGAGGCGGAAATGCACACGAGCACACGGCTGGTTGCATCTGATTTTTGCTTTGCGCAGCGGACACATAACGGGCAACGCCCCCTTTCATTCGCTGAATTTTGCCCCGATTATCATGAGCTGGATCGCGTTGGCGTGGTCTCGCTCTGCCTGGAGGATGGCGTGCTCCATACCGGGCGGGCGCTGCTCGCGTTGACGACCGCCTTCTACGATAGCCTTCGGGCGCGCGGCGGCGACTTTTTCGACTATCCACAACACTTCGCCTTTGTCGGCGCCGACGAGGCCGGCCTCCGCACCCGTGGCGGCGCCAGTCTGCCGGATGCGCCCCAACAGTGGGATGCTTGGAGTTGGCTCGATGTCTGGCCTGCGCACAAATGGGTGGCGACCTCACCGTCTGCAACCTCAATGCTCCAGCGGGTCTTCGATTATCAAATCAACAGATTGTTTTGGCCGCACGGACTCCGGCCCGCAGCCGGTGAGGAGCCGCTGCCCGATTATGCCCAGAAGATGCTGCGCACCCGGCTCAAGGCGGTCTATTGTTATCGCGTTGCCATTCCGTTAGAACACGACGGCCTGGATGTGGAGGTGCAACTTTCTCCAATGGCGGAAACGCTGCTGCAGGAGAGCGTGGGCCGGTTGCCTCCATCCGCACGACCACCAGTTTCCGAGGCGCCGGCTACCACAGACCGCGTTCGGCTGCTCGATAGCGACCAATTTCTTGCGACAATACGCTAGAAAGGAAGAGCAAGGAACAGCAAATGCCTTCGACCACAACCATCATCATCGGCGGCGGCGTGATCGGGCTGAGCACGGCCTATCACCTGGCGCGCAAACACTTTGGCCGGATCATCGTGCTGGAGAAGGGGCCAGTGGGCGATGGGTCCAGCAGCCGCGCGGCGGGGATCATCACCGGGCTGCTCTGGAGCAAGACGGGCGTGCTGGCGCGCAAGCTGAGCCTGGCGCGCTACCGGGAACTGTCTGATGAGTTGCCCGGCTATCGCTTCCATGATGTGGGCTGCCTCAACCTCTTTGACCCGGCTGACTGGCCCGAGCGAGAGGCGCTGCTCCCGCTCTATGACCGGCTCGGCGCGCCCTACGAAATCTTGAGCGCCGCCGAGATCCGCAAACGCTGGCCTGAATTGACACCAGTGGATGAAATCATCGGTCTCTTTGACCCGTTGGGTGGCTACAGCGAACCGGAAGAGTATGTCCCGGCGCTAGCGGCAAAGTGCCGGGAATTGGGCGTCGAGATCCGCGAGCAGACGCAAGTGAACGGCTTTCTCACACGCAACGGTGCAATTGCCGGCGTCGACACCGCCAGCGGCATCGTTGAGGGCGATGCGGTGATCTGCACCGTCCACACGTGGATGCTCCAACTGATGGAGACGCTGGACCGGCCACTGCCGATGAAAGCCTTTGTCCACCAGCGTTACGTAACGGCGCCATTGCCCGCCCCGCTGCACATCCCGGCGGTGAACGCCAACCCGCAGGGGGGCTACATCCGTCCCGCTTTGGGCAACCGGGTGCTGGCCGGCGGCGAGACGGCCTGGCGCGAGGAGTTTCGCACGCCGTCGTTGGATTTTCGCATGACGGAGTTGGCCGTTCCGCCGGCAGTTGGGGCCGCGTTGACCACTAACATGACGCCGCTGCTGCCCATCCTGGCGCAGACGGGCTGGGAGAGCGAAAAGGTGGGGCTGATCGCCTTTTCGCTGGACGGCGAGCCGATCCTGGGGCCGGTGCAAGGGTTGCCGGGCCTCTATCTGGGGTGTGCGTTTCATTCGGGCGGCTTTGCCTACAACCCCGCGGCCGGTTTTCTGCTTGCCGAGTATGTGACCAGTGGACAGACGAGCCTCGATGTCATGGCCTTTTCGCCCAATCGCTTTGCTCCCGGCCCTACGGCGGAATATCTGGCGGCGACCGTCATTCAAGCCGATGCCGTGCGGCGGAGACATTAATATATGACCACCACTCACCTGGTCTACCTCAATGGCGACTTTGTGCCAGCGCATGAGGCCAAAATCTCCATCTTTGACGCGGCGGTCATGCTGGGCGACATGGTGACCGAATCGACACGCACCTTTGCCCACCGGCCCTTCAAACTTGAGCAACACGTCGACCGGCTCTACAAGTCGCTCAAGGTGACGCGCATCAACCCCGGCCTGACCCCGGCGGAGATGACCGAGTTGTCGCTGCGAGTGCTCGATGCCAACCTGCCCAAGGTGACGCCGGAGATGGATGTGTGGCTCGTGCATAACATTTCGCGCGGCCTCTCCGTGGCCGGCGCCGACCCGACCATCCAACGCTCGCCCGCCACGGTGATCATCCACACCGCGCCGATGGTCCTCACCGACTGGGCGCGCTTCTACACCGAAGGCTGCCATGCGGTGACCCCCGCCAGCCGCGCCGCGCCGCCCGAGGCGCTCGACCCGCGCATCAAGAACCGCAGCCGCATGGCCTACACCCTGGCCGAGATGGAGGTGAAACTGGTCGATCCACAGGCGCAGGGCATCCTGCTGGACATTTACGGCAATGTGGCCGAGAATAAGGGCGGCAACTTTTTCATCGTCAGCGAGGGGGTGCTCAAGACCCCGCCCACACGCAATGCGCTCGCCGGCATCAGCCGGTCGACTGTGCTGGAACTGGCGGAACAGTTGCGCATCCCGGCCCAGATCATCGACTTCCAACCCTACGACATCTACACCGCGGACGAGGCTTTTTTCACGAGTACGCCCTACTGCATCATGCCGGCGACGCGTTTCAACGGCCTGCCCGTGGGCGACGGCGCCGTCGGTCCGGTGACCAAAGCCCTGCTCCAGGCGTGGAGTGACCTCGTCGGCGTGGACATCGTTGCCCAGGCGCAGAGCCAGCTATCAATGACAAGATGACAGGGTAAAACGGATGATTCCTATCATCATCTTGTTATTACCCTGTCATTTATTCACTCAAAGATCTACGAAGGGAGACCGATGCAACGCCTCATCATCACTGCCCCGCGCCGGGCCGAGTTTGAAGACGTGGACGCGCCCCCCTGTCCATCCGATGGGCTGCTCGTGCGGGCGCGGGTGACGGCCATTAGCACCGGCACCGAGCTGCGCGTCTACCGGCTGGTCCCGGTGGATGCGGCAGGCCGCTTTCTCCACGCCAACGCGCCGCTGGAGCTTCCGGCCGAGAACGGCTATTCCATGGTGGGTGAGGTGGTCGAGGTGGGCGACGCAGTGACCGGCTTTGCCGTAGGCAACCGGGTCTTTGCACCGGCCACGCACCGGGCGATTGCCGCCACACCGGCCCATCTAGCGGTCAAGCTGCCGGCGGAGGCGCCCGACGAACAGGCCGTCTTTCTCAGCATTCTCGAAGTGGCGCACCTGGCGTTGCGCAAGGGCAGCCCCGCGCCGGGCGAAAACCTGGCGATTGTTGGCCAGGGGGTGATCGGCCTGGCGGCGCTGGCCTATGGCGTGGCTTATGGCTTTCGCACTGTGGCCATCGACACCGACGAACACCGCCTCGCCATTGCCCGCCAGTTGGGCGCGGACCTGGCGCTCAGCCCAGTCGAGCCACATTTTCACGAACAGGTGCGCGACTTCTGCAACGGCGACGGCGCCGACCTGGTGATCGAGGCGGCGTCGGTCTGGCCGGCGATCCAGACCAGTATGGAGATTGCCGCCAACCGGGGGCGGGTGGTGGTCGTCGCCCGCCACACCGACCAGCCCACCTTTAGCCCCGTCGGTGACCCGTTCTTGCAGAAGGAAATCGCCCTGTTGGTCTCGTACGGCCACCCGCCCGACGGCCACCGCTGGGATCGACGGCGCTCGTTTGCGCTGACGCTGGCGAAGGGGCGGCTCAACATCGCGCCCATGATCACCCATCGTTTCCTCTGGCATGAACTGCCGCAGGTCTACCAGCGGCTGGATCAGGGCGAGCGCGACCTGGTGGGCATTGTGCTGGACTGGCGCAACGCATGACAGCCAGAGGGCAAGCATTCCGGGAAAGGGCCAGGAATATTCGGGTCGCTTCAATAACTCGACCTCCGGGAGGTGACCACAAATAGTCTGGTTGACAAAGCCGATTCTGGTCACCTCCCGGAGGTCTTGCCGGCGACCCAGCCAACTGTCTGGCCGTCTAGAGGTGCAACGCACTTCCAAAGTGCGTCGCACCTGAACAAGTACGTAACTCCTATCCATTATGTTTAACTGTTCAGTCCCCATTCAGGAGGAGAGAAAGATTATGTTCAAGCGACGTTTTTACCAATGGCAGGGCGCGGTGACGCTCACGCTGCTGCTGGCGCTGCTCGTCAGTGCGTGCGCCGCACCGGTGGCCGCGCCTGAAGCGGGGCCGGCGGGGCCGGTGGTCAACTCGGTGGGCGTGCAACTGCCCGACGACGCCGCCCCGCTCAACCAGCAGATCTTCCGCACCACCACCATCGAAGGCAAGCACTTTGACGTAACGCGCAGCATCTACGAGACCAACGGGATGCAAGGCACCGTCTGGGAGCCGCTCGTCTGGCTCGACGCTGATTTCAACATCTACCCCGGCGCGGCGGATAGCTGGTCGGTCTCGGATGATGGCCTGACGTGGACGTTCAACCTACGCCCGACGGCCAAGTGGAGCGATGGCGCGCCCGTCACCGCCGATGACTGGGTCTTCTCGCTCCAGCGCATGTTGAGCCCGGAGATCGCCAACCCGTATGGCTGGTTCTACTTCAGCATCCAGAACGCCGCCGAGTACCAGAAGGGTGAGGTCGAAGTCAGCGAATTGGGCGTCGCCAAAGTCGATGACTATACGTTGCAGATCACCACGGCAACCCCGATCCCCTACTTCCTCCAGGTGGTGGGCTTTATCCCCACTATCGCGCCCAAGCACATGGTGGAGCAGCACGGCGACGCCTGGGCCGAAAGCCCGGAGACGGCGTTGAGCAACGGCCCCTTCATCATCAAAGAATGGAACAAGGGCCAGAACCTGGTCTACGCGCCCAACCCCGAATACGATGGACCTTTCAAACCCAAGGTGGAACAGGTGATCGCCACCATTCTGCCACAGGCCGATACACCGTTGCTGCCCATGTTCCAGGCCGGCGAGATCGACGCTGTTGTCGGGCTGCGCGGCGCCCAGCTCACCCAGGCGCTCAACGACCCCGCACTCAAGGAGAACCTGGGCACCTATCCGGCCTTCACCACCTTCTACATGTTTTTCGATGTGCGCACCCCCCCCTTCGATGATCTCAAGGTGCGCCAGGCCTTTAGCCACGCCATCGACCGCGAGGCCATCTCCAATGCGGTGATGCAGGGGCTGGAAGTGCCCGGTTATACCATGCTGCCCGGCGGCTTCCCGTGCAGCCAGGCCGACGACCCCGAGATTCGCGCCATCCAGGCCTATGACCCGGAACGGGCCAAGGCGCTCATGGCCGAGGCCGGCTACCCGGACGGCGCCGGCTTCCCCAGCTTTGAGGTGTGGACCCGCCAGGGGCAGGTCGTTACCGAGGCCGAGGCGATCCAGCGCATGCTCAAGGACACGCTCGGCGTTGACGTAACCCCCAAGGACCAGGAGCGCTCGTTCTTCATGGACAAGCTGCGCGCCTATGAGATCCCCGTAGGCATCGTCCAATGGGTGCAGGATTACTCGGACCCGACAAACTTCCTCGACTGGTGGGCCTCGGGTTCGCGCCACAGTTGGCATAACGACCGCTTTGTCGAATTGATCGACCAGGCCCGCGGCGAGCTCGACCCGGCAACGCGTTGCCAAATGTATCAGGAGGCCGAGCGCATCCTCATCGAAGACGTGGGCGGTGTCTTTATCGGCCACCCGGTGGAAGGCGCCCTCTGGTCAGATCGGCTGGGCGGGCAGCGCGTCTCCAAGGACGGCGTGCAGCGGAATTCATATCTGACGTGGGTGGATGTGTATATCAAGCGGTGAGGAGTGAGGAGTGAGGAGTGAGGAGTGAGGGCATGACCTATGAGGAGTGGGTGGGGCTGGTGCCGAAGCAGATTCGGGATGATGCTTTGTGGCGACTCGAAGCTTATCGTCTTGGTCTATTTGTCGCTGACTTGGGCTGGTACGATATGACCAGGCTGACAAAAGACTCGATGATGCGCGAACTTGCGGATCAGCTTTATCGAGCCGTGGGATCCATCAGCGCCAATATTGCTGAAGGCTATTCGCACCGCAGCAATAAGGAAAAGGCTCGCTTCTACGAGTATGCACTTGGTTCGGCGCGAGAGAGCCGTGATTGGTACTTCAAGGCGCGGCATGGCCTTGGGCCAGCAGTGGTCGAACACAGAATTGACCTGCTCACGCGTATCATCCGGCTGCTCATCACGATGGTTCCAGAGCAGCGACTCCGAAGTGTCAAGGAAGTCGATGGCGACTATGAGGTGGGCCTCCACTCACGCGAAAACATTCCCTTCGACCCTATCGACCCATAGCAACCAGATCGCCCAACAATTCACTCATCACTCATCACTCATCACTCAGGAAGATCACCATGTTGCGCTACGTTCTCAGCCGCCTGATCGGCATTGCCGCCGTGCTCATCGGCGTGTCGCTGATCACCTTTCTCTTTATGCACGCGGTGCCGGGCGGGCCGTTTGACGCCACCCAGCGCCAGGAGATCCCCGTGCCCGAGCATATTCGCGCCGCGCTCATGGCCAAATACAATCTCGACAAGCCACTCTACCAGCAATACCTGAGCTATGTTGCCAATGCGCTGAGCGGGGACTGGGGCATCTCCTTCCGCTTTGGCGAGCCGGTGACCGCCTTCATCGCCCGCAGTTGGCCGGTGACGATCCAACTGGGGCTGGTGACGCTGGCCGTGGCGCTGGTGGTGGGCGTCACCATGGGCATGTTGGCGGCGCTCTGGCCCAACTCGTGGGTCGATTATCTCACCTCGCTGGCGGTGGTCACCAACCTGGTCACCCCCACTTTTGTGGTGGCTGTGTTGCTGATTGTGGTCTTCTCTGTGCAACTGCGCTGGCTGCCCACCGGCGGGTGGGGCACGCCGCAACAGATGATCATGCCGGTGATCGCCTATGCGCTGGGGCCGGCGGCGACCATCGCCCGCTTTACGCGCTCGAGCATGTTAGAAGCGCTGCGGGCCGATTACATCCGCACGGCGCGCGCCAAGGGATTGCCGCCGCGCACCGTGCTCGTGCGCCATGCGGCCAAAAACGCGTTGATCCCGCTGCTGACCATCGTGGGGCCGCTGGTGGCGTGGATGGTCACCGGTTCGTTCTTTGTGGAGACCATTTTTCGCATTCCCGGCATCGGCAACCAGATTACGCTGAGCATCTACAACCGTGATTACCCGGTGATTATGGCGCTCTCGATCCTCTGGTCGGCGGTGATCGCCTTTGCCTACCTCATCACCGACCTGCTCTACGTGCTGGTCGACCCGCGCGTGCGCCTGACGGGAGGCAGCCGATGACGACCGCAGCCGAAGCCCGTGCCGTGCCCGTCTCGTTCCCGCGCCGCGAGCGCACCCTCTGGGTGGATGCGGCGCGCCGCTTTGCGCGCAACAAACTCTCCATGGTTGCGCTCTTTTTGGCGCTGGCGCTGATCATCATGGCGCTCTTTGCGCCGTGGCTGGCGCCCACCCATTATGATGACCAGAACTACAGCGTCTCGTGGCAGCGGCCATCGGCGCAGTTCCCGCTGGGCACCGACCCCTTTGGCCGTGACCTGCTCAGCCGCATCATCTATGGCGCGCGCATCTCGCTCTCGGTGGCCCTGGTGGTCAATCTCGTCTCGTTTGTGGTGGGGATGCCCATCGGCGCCCTGGCCGGCTGGTACGGCGGCGCCATCGACTATGTGCTCATGCGGCTGGTCGACCTTATGTCGGCCTTCCCGACGTTGCTCTTTGCGCTGCTCATGCTCTCGACCATCGGCGGCGGGCTGTTCAACATCTATCTGGCGCTCTCCATCACCAGTTGGATCGGGATTGCGCGGCTCATCCGCGGCCAGTTCCTGTCTCTGCGCGAACAGGACTATGTGTTGGCTGCGCGCGCCACCGGTACACCCACCTGGCGCATCCTGCTGCGCCACCTGACGCCCAATGCCCTGGCGCCGGTCATCGTCAGCCTGACGCTGGGCATCCCCGCGGCGATCATGGGCGAGGCAGGGTTGAGTTTTCTGGGCATCGGCGTGGACCCGCCCACCCCCAGTTGGGGCAAGATGGTGAGTGAGTATCTGCCCTATATCCAGACAAACTGGTATCTGAGCACCTTTCCGGCCATCATGATCGCACTGACCATGTATGCCTTTACGCTCATGGGGGATGGGCTGCAAGATGCGCTCAATCCACAGGCGAAGTAGGGGATAGGGAGTGGGAAATAGGGGATGCGGGGTGGTGAAGGAATGATCAGGTACGAACTTCTAACGGCGTTACGCAATTCGTTGCCGGTGACGGAGCGGTGTATCTATTTGCAGACGGGGTCGCTGGGGCCACTCAGCAGACCCACGCTGCAAGCCATGCACGATGCGGAGGAACTGGCCGCCCGCGAGGGCCCGGCCTCACCCGACGGTCTGACGCCGTTGTTTCAGGCCGCCGACGCCGCCCGCGTCGCGCTGGCGCACCTGCTCAACGCGCCGCCGGATACCGTTTGCTGGTCGCTCAACACCTCGACCGCCATGCGCACGGTTATCCAAAGCCTGGGGCTTACCGGGACAGACTGTCTCATCACCAGCCACCAGGAGCATGTGGCTACCCGTTCGCTCTACAACGGGCTGCGCGATGCGCTGGGGCTCACCGTCGAGGTAGTCAGCACGGCTGGCGATGATGGTGATTTTCTGGGACGACTGGAACAGTCGCTGCGCGCCGGGCGCCGGGGACGGCAGATTGTGCTCCTGTCTCATATTTCGTGCATCGATGGCCGCCTGTTGCCGGTGGCCGACGCCGTAGCGCTCACGCGCCGGTATGGCGGGGTTAGCCTGATCGACGGTGCGCAGGCTGTGGGGCAGGTCCCGGTTGATCTGGGTGCGATTGGGGCCGATTTCTACATCGGCTCGTGCCACAAGTGGCTCTTGGG
>JAHDWG010000300.1 GCA_023384495.1 Caldilineaceae bacterium | reverse complement strand
TCAAGGCGCTCGAACGGGGCCACCTGCCCGACGACGGCGGCCCGCTGGCGGTGGACGGCATCCTCTATCTCAGCGAAACCGGTTCGCACCGGGTCAGTGTGCCAAACCTGCTGGCCGGTCTCTGCCAGTTGCTGCCTCCCGATCTGGCTGAACGGCTCGATGCGCTCACCCGCGACCCTAAGGTCGCCACCGCCCACAAAATGGTGGCGCTACTCGAACACTTCCGCCACCAACCGGTGGTAGTGCTGCTCGACAACCTGGAGACGCTGGTCGATGGCGAAACCCGCGCCCTCACCGACCCTGACCTGGACGAGGCGCTGCGCGCCCTGCTGGCGGCGCCACCCCACCGCGCCAAGCTGATCCTGACCACGCGGCTGGCCCCGCGCGATCTGGCGCTCCACCACCCCGAGCGGCAGATGCCGCTCAACCTGGACGAAGGGCTGGCCTCGCCCTACGCCGAGAACATTCTGCGCGCCCTCGACGCCGACGGCACGTTGGGTCTCCAGCGGGCGCCGGAGCCGCTGCTCACCGAGGCCCGCGAGCGCACCCGCGGCTACCCCCGTGCGCTGGAGGCGCTCTTTGCCATCCTCGCCGCCGACCGTGAGAGCACGCTGGCCGACCTGCTGGCGGCGCCGCTGCCCGACAACGTGGTGCAGGCGCTGGTGGGCGAGGCCTTTAGCCGATTGGACCCTCCGGCTCAGTTGGTGATGCAGGCGCTGGCCATCTACGCCCGCCCGGTCAGCCCGGTGGCGGTCGATTATCTGTTGCAGCCCTACCTGCCGGGTGTGGCCAGCGCACCGCTGCTGGGCCGGCTGGTCAACATGCACTTTGCCCGCCACGAGGAACGCCACTACTATCTCCACCCGGCGGACCAGGAGTATGCGTTGGCCCGGCTGCCGGCCGGGTCCGACGACGAGCAAACGCCTAGCCAGTTGATCCTGCGCCGCCGCGCCGCCGACTACTTCCGCCAGGCGAGGCTGCCCCGCGGCGAGTGGCGCAGCCTCGAAGATTTGGAACCGCAGTTGGCCGAGTTTGACTTACGATGTTCTGCGCAAGAATACGAGGCGGCCTGGGACGTTTTCGCTGATATTTCCTACGAATTGGCTCTCTGGGGGCACCATCGCCTGCGCATCGAAATGGGCGAGGTCCTGCGAAATAGGCTCACCGACGCGACGTCACGCTGCAATTGGTTAAACGAGTTGGCGTCGTCGTATTTCAGGCTGGGCAAGTTTCAACAGGCGATCAACAGCCTCGAGCAGAGCCTGCATGAAGCTCGCAGCTTCCATATGCAGTGGCAGGAACTTATTGGTCTCAATGGTCTGGCAAGTTGCTATGCTGATGTGGGAAACACGATGCAAGCCATTGTTCTTTATCAACAGGCGCTGGCGATCTGCGAGAAGACCGGCAGGCAAAATCTTGCGGCTTCTATCCTGGGCAACCTTGGCACCTGTTATGCCGATCTCGGTTCGAATCAACAAGCGAAGCAATATTTTGAAGATGCAATCTCCATTGCGCGCCAGCTGGATCTCCGCGACACCGAGGCTTCCTATCTGGCCTTCTTAGCCGATACGCTGATTGTCGAAGATGCGTTTGCGGAGGCAATTCAATGTGCGAGCGATGGTGCGAAGATTGCCGAACAGATCGGCAGTGCGACAGCCGCCAGCCTGAACTATCAATTCCTTGCCGCAGCGCATCTCTTTGCCGGTCAGACCCAGGAGGCTCGTAAAGCTGCCGCGAGCGGGCATCAATACGAAGAGTCAAGAAGCAAACATACGGTACTCAACCTGATCGGATTGGCTGCTCTTGCACAGAGTGAACACCAGGCGGCGCGCATCGCATTTCAGACAGCTAATACAGAGACAGATTCGCTCTTGATGCACAATCCCCGGAATTATCTTGCACTCGATGCCAAAGGGCTTGCTTTATGTGGACTTACCCTTTGTGAAGGAGAGTCCCGTGTGCCGGCAGCCATCGAAGTATATCGCGCCGCACGCGCTGTTACGGTCGCCCCCGGCATCGTGGGGCGGGCACTGCGGCTCTTTGATGCGCTGGCCACGGCGGATGAGGCTGGGGTGCTGGCCCCTATGCGGCCCGTGGTGGCTGGCGAGCGGTGAGCCAAGACCTCCGGGAGGTGACCAGAAGCCGGCTTCAAGGCCCACATGTGTACTGGTCACCTCCCGGAGGTCGGGTTCGGTTGTGGGTCAAGGTAGGCTAAGCCGGGAGGGGCTATGGACGCTTCCATCAAGTCAATGAGGCCAGAAAGCTGTCAGCGGATTCTGGGAACGAATTACACGGATTCGTTCAAAACAATCCGCTCTTCGAGCTAGAAAATGGAACGGATTCGCCAAAAACAATCCGCTCAATTCGCTCCCGAAATCCGTTGACAGCGTTTCGCCCTTAAAAAGCCATGATCCCATCCACCATTCTTCACCAGAGCCGCTGGTTCGCCATCCGCACCGATGCGGCGGGGGAGGAATTTCTCGCCAGCACCGGTGATGAAGTGCTGGTCGTGCCGCTCACGGCGGCGGATAAGGTGATCCTGACCGTGGAGCCGTCCACCGCCTTTGGCGAACCCACGCTGATCCTGCCCGGCGGCGAGGTCAAGCCCGGCGTCTCGCATGCCGAGCAGGCCAACCAGGAGTTGCAGGAGGAGATCGGCTACCGGGCCGGCCGGCTTGATTTCCTGGGCGAGTTGCGCCCCTGGTCCAAATACCTGGCCGTGCGCAGCTTTGTCTACCTGGGCCGCGAGCTGAGCGAATCGTGGCTGCCGGGCGACGAGGGGTACGAGATCGGCGTCGAGCACGCGCCGCTGGCGTCGTTCGAGACGCTCATCGCCGCCGGTCGCCTGACCGATGCGCGGGTGATCGCCGCGCTCTATCTGGCGCGGCATTTCCTGGCCCGGTGAGGGGCTTGCTCGGTGCGTTGCACCTGCAAGGTGCGTTGCACCTCAACATGATTCGACGCGCCAGGTGCATCGCACGCAAGCGTGCAACGCACCGCACAGACAAGCGACTTGACCCGCGCTTCGCTTCCCGATATGTTTGTAGGTATGGCAGACTTCGGGACCCTGTGGACACCATAGGGCGAATATGTTCGTAGGAGCGCCGTCGCCCTGGTAGGGCGACCTACGGCGCTATGATGCTTTATTTCCTGCGATTGGAGCTGTAGAGACGCCCATGACTCGTTCCACCCTGCCGCCCCTGCGCCGGCCCGTGGCGGAGACAGCGCCCGGCGCCGGTCGCATCTTTATCAGCTACGTCCACCGCGACGAGGAGTTTGTCTTGCGTTGGCGATGCACCGGCAAGGTGCGTTGCGCCGCAGTTGGCTCGCCGCGTGAAGTGGATGCTGTGCGGCATGGACATGGTAGCGTACAGCAAGCAACACAGAGAACACAGAGCGTTTTATCCACAAATTGAACCATTGCGTTTTTCTCGGTGTTCTCCGTGCTCCCTCCGTGTTCTCTGTGTAGCTTGCAGTTGTTCAGCTTTACACTATGGCTGACTTTGATGCAACGTATTGAAGGGAGAGAACCATGCCAAGGCGCAAGCGAACCGGCCAACAGCCCACCCCGTCGTCGGCGGGCGACCAGGGCGAGCGCGCTTACCGCCCGGTGGAGCCGGCCCCCACCCCGGGCCGCCCGCCCGAACGCCCGCCCGATGAAGGCCCGCCGGTGACGCTGCGACTCTCGGTCGTCCACGCCGGGCTGGAGCACGCCCGCTATCCATTGGCGGTGGGCCACTACGACGGCGATGTGCTGACCGGGGCCGAATGGGTGCTCAACGAGCGGCTCGATGACCGCCTGGCCCGCCGCCGCGCCATGAATCTCTACCCCGGGCCCGAAGGCTCGGTCGAACTGATCCTGGCCCCCGGTCTCTCGCCGCCGGGGGGGCTGGTGATCGGGCTGGGGGAAGTGGGGCAGATCACCGCCGACATTGTGACGCGCGGCATTGTGACCGGCGCGCTGCGGCTGGCCCTGGCCCGGCTGGAAGCGCCACCTGAAGCGGGGCAGCCGCAATCCTGGCGCCCGGCGGCGCTGAGCGCGCTGCTGATTGGGACGCGGGGCGGGCGAGCGCTCACCATCGAGGGCGCCGTCACGGCGATTGTCACTGGCGCCATGTTGGCCAACCGCGTGTTGCGCGACTGCAATCTGCTGGATCAAGTGCGGATCAGCGAGATTGAGTTTGTGGAAATCTACGAAGATCTCGCCATTCGCGCCGCCCATGCGGTGAGCCGGATCGAGCAATTTGTACGGTTGGCCCGCAGCGCAAACGAGGAGCTTGATGCGCAACAATACCTGGTGCGTGGGGAGGGGGGCTTTGCCGGCGCGCCGCCGCGCGAATACGAGGCCGGTTGGTGGCGCCGGTTGCAGATCACCCAACCCGCGCCTGCGGATGGGCCGGGCGCCGAACTCGATTTTCTGCTCCTCACCGAGCGCGCCCGCGCCGAACAGATGAAGCTGCCGTTTCAGAGCGCGCTGGTCGACGCCATGGTAGAACAGAGCATTCACGAAACGACGAACGATCTGGCCATCCCGGCGACGCTCTTTGAGTTGCTTATTCCCCTCGACCTGAAGAGCCAGCCGCTGGAGAGCATCAATCTGCTGCTGGTGCTCGACGAAGTGGCCGCCCAATACCCCTGGGAGATGATGGCCGAACGGCGTTTTGGCGGGGCAGCGCCGGAACAGGGCCAACCGCTGCGCCCGCTTTCGGTGCAGATGGGGCTGTTGCGCCAGTTGACCACCGCCGGCCATCGCGTCCGCGTGCAGGGGCCGCGCCAACATACCGCCCTGGTGGTGGGCGACCCCAAGCTGGACGATCCCGCCTTCGCACCGCTGCCCGGCGCAGTGGCGGAAGCCAAGGCGGTGACGCAGACGCTGACGGAATATGGCTACCGGGTGACCTCGCTCATTGGCGCAGAGTCTACGACGATCATGGATGCGCTCTTTGCCGGCGACTATCGCATCATCCACATCTGCGGCCACGGCGTCTATCGACCCGAAGCGCCGGCGCAAAGCGGCGTGGTGTTGGGCGACGGTATCTATCTGACTGCCGCCGAGATCGCACAGTTGCGCATCACGCCGGAGATGGTCTTTTTGAACTGCTGCTATCTGGGCGCGCTGGACCAGCCGGCGGAAGCGCCGCAACAGAGCCAGCGCCAGCCGGCGTGGAACAAGCTGGCCGCCAGCGTTGCACAGGAGCTGATCCGGATCGGCGCGCGCGCGGTGGTCGCTGCCGGCTGGGCTGTCAACGACGCCGCGGCGTCGTTCTTCGCCACCGAACTCTATCGCGACCTGCTCGCCGGCGAGCAGAGCGTGGCCTATGGCGAGGCGGTGCGTTGGGCGCGGCAGCGGATCTATGACCATGCTCAGTTCGGGCGGACCAACACCTGGGGCGCTTATCAATGTTATGGCGACCCCGGCTTCACCCTCACCGTGGCCGCTGAATCCCCCCGGCGGACGCCAGAGCGGTTTGTCGCCCCCGACGAAGTCATGCGCCGGCTGCGCAACATCCAGGCCCGCGCCTCGCATTATGAGGATCGGGGCCGACTGGACGTGCTCAAAGAGCAGACGGTCGCGCTGGAGCAGCACGTACGCAGCCAGTTGCCCCCCGATTGGCTCAACGGTGAGATGCTCACCACCCTGGGCGACACCTATGCCGAGCTGGGGGACTTTGCCCGCGCCATCGAGTGCTACCGGGCGGCGCTGGCCGCCTCGGGCCCGCGCGAGCGGGTCCCCTTCCGCACGGCGGAGCAGTTAGCCAACCTGGAATCCCGTTTTGCCCTCGACCTGCTCACCCGACCCAATGCGGCGGATAGTGCGCAACGTGAGCCGTTCGATTCCAAGTGGGATGGCCGGGCGCTGCTGGCGAGCGCCAGGGAGCGCATCGAGCTCCTGTTAAAAGTGGCTGAGACTGCCGAACGCTGGGCGCTCTTGGGGGGATACCACAAACGCGTCGCCCGCATCAGCAGCACAGACGAGGAACGACGGGAAGCCCTGGGCCGGGCGGCGGAGAGCTATCTGGCCGGCGCCAACCTGGAAGGCGAGCGTGGCCAGCACTATTCCATGCTCAACTGGATCAGCTGCCGCCTGCTCCACAGCCCGACGCTGGGTGAAGCGGAACGCCGGACGATGCGCGGCCAGATCGACGAAAGCCTGCACGCGCTCAACCAACGCCAGCGCACCGAGCTTTCGTTTTGGGACCTGGTCAGCGAACCCGACGCCGAACTAGCCCGCGCCCTGGTGGAGACCGTGGGCAAGATGCAGGAAATTTCTCAGGAGCGGGTCGACCGGATCGTCAACAGCTATCGCTCGGTGATGTCCATCTCCGGCACACGCCGCCAACACGCTACCGTCACCGGCAATCTGGCTTTTCTGAGCGAGATGCTCCGCCGCGAAAAGCTGGCGGGCCTGGCCGATGGGCTGATGCGCATCGGGGAGATGATTGCGCAATAACTGCCGTAGCCGTAGGTCACGCTACCAGCGTGACAAGCGTGCGTACAGGCAGGACGATCGCCGTCAAGGAGCGCCGTCGCCCTGGTAGGGCGACCTACGAGACTACGAGACTGATTGGTCGCTGCCCGTGATATAATCCGCCCAATCGGGTTCCATTCAACCCATCGAGCCCCGGTACACCCATGACCGACTTCTTTATCAGCTACAACCAGGCCGACCGCACCTGGGCCGAGTGGATCGGCTGGCAGCTCGAGGCAAAGGGCTATGCCGTCACCCTCCAGGTGTGGGACTTCCGCCCCGGCGGCAACTTTGTGCTCGACATGCAGCGGGCCGCGGCGGATTCGGCGCGCACCATTGCCGTGCTATCGCCCGACTATGTGGCGGCGCGTTTTACCCAACCCGAATGGGCCGCCGCCTTTGCCCAGGACCCCACCGGCGAGCAGGGCAAGCTGCTGCCCATCCGCGTGCGCGAGGTCCGGCTGGACGGTCTGCTGGCGCCGATCGTCTATGTCGACCTGGTGGGGCGGGACGAGGCCGCCGCCCTGACCGCGCTGCTGGCGGGCGTCGAACGCAGCCGGGCCAAGCCCAGCGCGCCGCCCCTCTTTCCCGGCGCGGGGCTGGCGCCACTGGCCGCGGCCCCCCGCTTCCCCGCTGCGTTGCCCCCGGTCTGGAATGTGCCCGCCCACCACCGGCGCAACCCCAACTTCACCGGGCGAGCCGCCGTGCTGGCCGAACTGTACGCCGCGCTCAACAACGGCCCGCCCGCCGCACGGGTGCAGGCCGTCTGCGGGTTGGGCGGGCTGGGCAAGACGCAACTGGTGGTGGAATATCTCCACCGCCACAGCGCCGACTATGAGGTGGTCTGGTGGCTGCGGGCCGAGGGCGGGGCCACGCTGGCCGGCGATTACGCCGCGCTGGCCGGCCCGCTGGGGCTGCCCGAGGCGCAACAGCCCGAAGAGCCGCCAGCCATCGATGCGGTGCGGCGCTGGTTGAGCCAGAACGGCAAGTGGTTGCTGCTCTTTGACAACGCGCCCGGCCCCGACGCCGTGCGCCCCTATCTGCCCCACGGCCCCGGCCACGTCTTGATCACCGCCCGCGACCCCAACTGGCGCGCCGACGCCGCGGTGGTGCATCTGCCGTTGTGGACGCAGGAGGAAGCCGCCGCCTTTTTGCACAGACGCAGCGGCCACCACAACGACCCCGCCGCCGGCGACCTGGCCGCCGCGCTCGGCTACCTGCCGCTGGCGCTGGAACAGGCCGCCGCCTACAGCGAGCAGACCGGCCTCCCGTTGGCCGCCTATCTGGCGCTCTGGCGCACCCGCCGCGCCGACCTCTGGCAGGACGAACAGCCCCCGCCCGGTTACCCCGACACCGTGGCCAGCACCTGGAGCCTCTCGATGGAAGAGGCGGAGCGCGCCGCGCCCGGCGCCGGCGACCTGCTGCGCCTCTGCGCCTATCTTGGCCCCGACGCCATCCCACGCCCGCTGCTCGCAGCGGGTGCGGCCCATCTGCCGCCCGCCCTGGCCGCCATCGTGGCCGACCCGCTGGCGCTCAACCGGGCCATTGCCGCCCTGCGCCGCTACTCGCTGCTGGAGACAGGCGGCGATGCGCTGAGCGTCCACCGGCTGGTGCAACTGGTGGTGCGCGACCGCATCGACCCGGCGGATCAGCCGCTCTGGGCTGCGGCCGCGCTCAGGCTGGTCAACGAGGCGTTTCCCCATGAGAGCGACGATGTGCGGACCTGGCCCGTCTGTGCCGAACTGCTGCCCCACGCCGCGGCCGCGGCGGAACATGCGCTGGCGTTCCCGGTGGAAGAAGAGGCCTGCACGCGCCTGCTCAACCAGATGGGGACATACGCCTGGAGCCGCGCTGCCTATCGCGAGGCGAAAGAACTCTTCGAGCGGGCGCTGGGCATCGACGAAGCCGCCTTCGGCCCCGACCACCCCAGCGTGGCGACGGACGTCAACAACCTGGGCGGTGTGCTGCAAGCGCTGGGCGACCTGGCCGCCGCCCGTGACGCCTACGAGCGGGCGCTGCGCATCGACGAAGCCGCCTTCGGCCCCGACCACCCCACCGTTGCGATTCGGGTCAACAACCTGGGCAGTGTGCTGCAAGACCTGGGCGACCTGGCCGCCGCCCGTCAGGCCTTCGAGCAGGCGCTGCGTATCGGCGAAGCCGCCTTTGGCCCCGACCACCCCACCGTTGCGATTCGGGTCAACAACCTGGGCGGTGTGCTGTATGCGCTCGGCGACCCGGCCGCCGCCCGTGACGCCTTCGAGCGGGCGCTGCGCATCGACGAAGTCGCCTTTGGCCCCGACCACCCCACCGTTGCGACGGACGTCAACAACCTGGGCATGGTGCTGAAAGCGTTGGGCGACCTGGCCGCCGCCCGTGACGCCTACGAGCGAGCGTTGGGCATCGACGAAGCCGCCTTTGGCCCCGACCACCCCACCGTGGCGACGGATGTCAACAACCTGGGCCTGGTGCTGTATGCGCTGGGCGACCTGGCCGCCGCCAGACAAGCCATCGAGCGGGCGTTGCGCATCGACGAAGCCGCCTTTGGCCCCGACCACCCCAACGTGGCGATTCGGGTCAACAACCTGGGCCTGGTGCTGTATGCGCTAGGCAACCTGGCCGGCGCCCGTGACGCCTTCGAACGGGCGCTGGCGATCCTTCGCCACTTCTTGGGCGATGAGCATCCCAATACACGCACCGCGCGGGGCAACCTCGATGCGCTGGGCTGAGCGGTTGGGGTGGGGCGCTTTGTACCCCTCCCTGCTATTTGGGTTAGGACGAAAGGCTGTCAACGGATTTTGGGAGCGGATTGATCGGATTGTTTTGGGCAATCCGTTCTCATTTTCCGGTGCGAAGAGCGGATTGTTGGGGGCAAATCGGTGCAATTTTGTTGGTTCAACCG
>JAHDWG010000299.1 GCA_023384495.1 Caldilineaceae bacterium | reverse complement strand
GACAAAGTTGCCCGCCCTCGCCACCTCACGCGCCATTGGGTCGGCCACCGCCGGGCGGCGGATCCGCCGCTCGCTCCAGCCCGCCAGCGTGGCGCCCACCACTGGAAGCCCACGCAGCAGCCGCCAATAGAGAAAGAGCAGCGGTGTGTAGCGCACCAGCAAATAGCCGCCGGCCAGCCCCAACAACGCGATCACGGCCAGCGCCGGCCAGCGCCCCAGCCCGGCCACCAGCAGGCTACCCAGGGTGACGCCGACTAGCCCGCCATTGGCGCCATCGATCTGCGGCGCCCAGTCTGGCGCGTCGTTGCGCCAGGCAAAGGCGCCGATTTGCAGCGCCAGCAAGAACAACTCGGCGCCGATGATTGCCTCGACGCTCCAATAACCGGCGCGCTCGCCCAACATGAGCACAGCGCCGAGGATCAGCAACGCGCCCGCCACCAGCGGCGCAGTCCAGCCGACCATACCGGTGAGCCAGGGCAGCGTCTGGGCAAAGGGTTCGCGGCTGGGGAGCAAGCTGAGCAGCAGAAAGCCGCCAAGCAAAAAGAGCACGAGCCCGATAAACTCGACGCTAAGATTCTCGCTCAGCTCCGTCCACCATCGGGACAGCATTTGTTGTGGTCGTTGACGAGCCATTGATCTGTTCCATCTCGCTGAGGACACGGGCCACCTGGCCGATCGCAACGCGCTGTTTGCGGTAGAGATCGCTTTCGCTCATGGCCAGGCGGTCGGCGATCTCACGCACCTTACGCCCTTGGATAAAGCGCATTTCCAAGATGTTATAGAGCAACCACTCCGGTGCGCTCAGATTGGGTTTCCCTTCGGGTTTGAGCCGCTCAATGGCTGAACCAAGCACCAGGCGCAGCGCCCGCGTCGGTTCGCCATTGGCGCGCGCCAGGGCGCTCTTGACCACGCGCAGTTGCACCAATGGGCTGAGCGTCAGTTTGGGGCCGCCCCAATAGTGCGACAACGCATCCTTGACCCAATCTTCAAATTCGGGGCTATGGATGGGGCTGGGGTCGAGCAAGGCCGCGGTCGGCTCGCGGTCACTCTCTTGGCTGCTGTAGGGGATCACCCCACGCCACTGCTGAATACGCTCGATCTCTGGGATGATCTGGCGCAGGGCGACAAAGACATTCTGCTGCAAGCGCCGGTCGGCCAGTACACTGGTGATCCGTTCCACCATCTTAGCCAGAATCTTCATCTCATCCAGACTGAGCAGCGGCGTTTCGGTGCGGGCGTTGACGCCGAGAATGCCCAACACCCGGCGGCTGTCGCCCCCATCGCTGGTTTCGAGCAACGGCCAGAGCCAGAAGCCGGCATGGGAGCGTGGGTGCAGCGGTTGGCCCTCCTTGAGTAGCCGAGAGAGCGTTTCTCCCCAATCGGTGGCGCCCGTGACGCGGTTGCGTGTGTTGTCGGGGCCAACCACTGCTTCGAGCACGAGATCCGGCCCGACGATGGCGGCTACAAAGCCCGAGGGCACCCGCAGCAGCTCGCAGAGTGCGGACAGATTGTTTTCGAGAAACTGACGCAAGTCGCTGGTGGTGAGCAGACGACGGTCCAGCTCGCGCAGCCAGGCCACCTCGTCATGGTCTTCGCGGTAAACCAGGCGGTCTACCAACACTTTGGAGATACTGAGCGCCAGTTGGCTGGCAATGATCACCCCGGTGATGACGCTAAAGAGCACCATATCGCGCGGCAGGCCGAGGATGCGCTCCACCGTGGGCAATGTCTGCACAGAAAGAATGACGAGGATTGCGACCACAGGCCCGCGCATAAAGAAGCGCAACAGTCGATAGCGCACGACTCGATCTGGCGTCAGCACGCCAAAGTAGACAACGGTGTAGCTCATGAGCACGATCATGGCGATCACAATCAAGTTGCCAATGATCGCAGTCAGCAACACCAGCCCGCTGGCGTGTTCCACACTTTCACGACTCAGGGCAATGAGGTAGGGAAAGACGCCCAGGCCGGGCGCTACGAATCCCCAAAGCAGATAGCTCATGCGCTTACGGCTGCTCTCGGTGAGGCAACGCGCTTTCGCTTTCCAAACATTTTGCATGGCAAGCGTGGCGCTGAGCGCAAAAAAGAGGGCAAAGAGCCCAAAATAAGGGCCGGCAGTCAGGTAACTAATGGGTGGCGCAAAGCGAACGTCGCCAACCAGTTGGCTACCGAAGAGCGCGCTGGCCGCGCTCAGAATGCTCACCGCGAAAATTGCCACCGCCACCCCCTGCCTACGGTGGATGCGATAGTTGGTGGTCTGTAGCACACTGAGTGAAAAGGCATAGTAGGCGGCAGGCAGAAAGGCAATGCCCAGCCACTCAAAGCGCAACCAGCGCTCAGCCGATTCGGGGGTATCGACGCGCATGAGCGCAACCTCGCTGGCGTAGGGGATCATGACACAGAACAAGAGCCAGGCGAATCGCCGCGCAACCGGGCTACGAAAATTGTAGGTGAACATGTACGCCATGAGCGAAAAGGCGAGGATCACCGCAACCGATACAACGGCTACATGCAAAAATGATAACAGGCGCAGAACGGTATAGCCAGATTCAATCATAGGTCAGTCAAATTTTACGAGAAGCCATCTCAAAATCGGTTGCGGCTCAAAAAATGGTCGGGCCGCACTGGTGTACACAGAGATTTTGAAATCAACTCGAATAGCCCTTGATCATGACAAAGGCAGCAATCACAAAGCGAAGGCGCGTCAGCTCACCCACTCGATCTCTTCTTCCACGACCACCCAGGCGTTGCGCCGTTTCTGGAGTTGAAGACGAAAGCCGCCGCCTACCATTGGTGTACGTCGTACATGCACCTGAAGTTCCGCATCTTGAAGCGTGTGGAAGTCTATCGGGTCCATTTCGATCACAGGCCCATTCGGGGGTGGCGCAGGCTCGTCGGGCAAAAGCCACCGGGTAGGGCCATCAAAACCGAGATCGCCCTCGACCTCAGCCGGATGAGAGCGGATGCGCAACTCGGCAGGCTGCCCATCGGCGCCCGGCTCCAGATAGCGCAGCGCGCCCAGTTTGTGGATCAGGGCCGTGCGTCGAATACGCAGCGTGTCCGGCTCCTGATTATCAGCGCTACGGTAGTAGCGGGCCAGAGCGTAAACCGGGCCAAATGCATTTTGCTGGCTCAAGAGGCGCAACAACTCTTCACGGACACTGCTCCAACGGTAGCGCCATTCATGGGTGCGTATGCGGTCCCCATACTCGAGCAATTCCAGCGTTGCATCGGCCCCCAGCCGGCTGACAATCGCCACCGGCGAAAGCTGTGTTGGGTCTTGCTTCAGGCGGGCCAGCAGCATCTCCGGTGTGGCCTCTACTTCATCCGCGGTGAGAAATGTCCGCCGCGTCGTCAGACTAAAAAAGATGCCGACGGCGACCGCCCCCACCAACAGCGCCACCAACGTCCAGGCTACCGGGTCCATTGCCTCGGTAATCCGGTCGATTGACGGCCATTGATCTATTTCCAGGCTCTCCCAAAATTGCTGGAGGCCATCCACCAACGGCTGCATATACCAACCAATTCGTTGAGAACCTACCCAGGCAGACGGCAATGACGCGGGTAGAAAAACCCCGGTGGCAAAATCGCCGCCGCGCTGGCCCAATTCCATGGGCAGGCTCGTTCCAAGCGTTCGAAAAAGCAGCCAAGTCTGGCGCTTCCAAAAGACCATTGTACCACAGGTAGGCCGGTATGATGCGTTTCAAGGCGCCGTTGCGTTGATGCACTGATCGGTCACGCACGGTTTGAGCCGTGACGAGAGCCAGGAAGGCAAAGATTAAAACGAGGTGAGATTGGAAGTGGACTCACCGCCTTGCACAAAGAGTGAACATATTCTTTGCATAGATTGAACAATATGTGCGCACATCGTTGTTCAAGCCAATATGCACGACGGCTCTTGACTCGCGAAACCCGTATTGATGGCAACTAGAAGTCCGATATCCGAACCACACCGATAGGTTGACAGGAGAAACTCGATGAAGCACTACCGATTGTTTGCACTTGCGTTGATTGCTACACTGGCCCTAGCCGCCTGCCAGCCCGCCGCCCCGGCTGCGCCTGCCCCGACCGCGGCGCCGACCGAGGCCCCAGCCGCCGAGGAACCAGCCGCAGAGGCGCTCGACATTGTCGATACTGCGATTGCCGCCGGCAACTTTACCACCTTGGTCGCCGCGGTCGAAGCCGCCGGCCTGGTGGATACGCTCAAGGGCGAAGGCCCCTTCACCGTCTTTGCCCCCACCGACGAAGCCTTTGCCGCCCTGCCCGAAGGGACAGTTGAAGCCCTGTTGGCTGACCCCAGCGGCGATCTCACCCAGATTCTCCTGTACCACGTGATTGCTGGCAAGGTGATGGCCGCCGATGTAACCGATGGCCTGGAAGCCGCCACCGTGCAGGGCGCGCCGGTCACATTTGCCGTCAGTGCGGATGGCGTCACTATCAATGGCGCCAATATCGTCGCCACCGATATCGAGGCCTCCAACGGCGTCATCCATGTCATCGACGCTGTGATTTTGCCGCCGGCTGCCGAAGCCGCCGATGAGGCGATGGACGCCGAGGCAACCCCCGCCCCCACCGAAGAGCCGGCTGAGGAAGCCGCCGAAATGAGCGAGATGGCCGACATTGTCGACACAGCGGTTGCGGCGGGCAACTTCACCACGCTGGTCGCCGCGGTGCAGGCCGCCGGCCTCGTCGACACGCTCAAGGGTGAAGGCCCCTTCACCGTCTTCGCCCCCACCGACGAAGCCTTTGCCGCCCTGCCCGAAGGGACCGTTGAAGCCCTGCTGGCCGACCCCACCGGCGCGCTGACCGATATTCTGCTCTACCATGTGGTGGCCGGCAAGGTGATGGCCGCCGATGTCGTGGGCATGGATGGCGCCATGGTCGAGACCGTGGGCGGCAAATCGTTTACGGTGAGCGTCGATGGCGACACCGTGAAGATCGACGACGCCACGGTTGTGGTCACCGACATCGAAACGAGCAACGGTGTGATTCATGTGATCGATAGCGTGCTGACGCCGGCTGAATAACAGCGATCTTCCCGCAAGCTTGGATCTACCAGGAAGATAAACGCAAGAAGCCAGGTTTCGATTGGAAACCTGGCTTCTTTGCTACGCAGCCCTTGCTTGGGCTGGGCGCGCCCACCCTTTCTCGGCCCTTTGCGGTTCTTTGCCCAAGCTGCTATACTCACCCACAGAAAAACCCTTCTACCCAACCGGTGGATCCGACGCCCACCCAACCGTGGCGCCCACGCCCGCGGGCCGGGCCGTCGATCTGCGCCTGCACCCCTGCACGAGGAACCTATGCAACGACCCTGGGATGGCAGCATCATCCGATACCCTGACCCCGCGATTGAGGTCATTGACAAACGCTTCAAACGGTATACCATCGGCAACGCCGCGGTGGAGCGGCTGGCAACTGGCTACCGGTGGGCCGAAGGGGGCGTCTATTTTGGCGACGGGCGCTATCTGCTCTGGAGCGACATCCCCAACGACCGCATCATGCGGTGGGATGAGGCGACGGGTGCGGTGAGCGTCTTCCGGCAGCCGGCCAACCACAGCAACGGCAACACCCGCGACCGCCAGGGTCGCCTGGTAACCTGTGAACACGGAACGCGCCGCGTCACGCGCACCGAATACGACGGCAGCATCACCGTGCTCATGGACCGCTACCAGGGCAAACCGCTCAACGCGCCCAACGATGTGGTGGTCCACTCGGATGGCAGCGTCTGGTTTACTGACCCCGGCTATGGCATCCTCATGAACTACGAAGGGCACAAGGCCGAGTATGAACTGCCCACGGCGGTCTACCGGCTCGACCCAGTGACCGGCCAGGCGACCGTGGTGGCGGACGACTTCGAGAAGCCCAACGGCCTCTGTTTCTCGCCCGATGAGTCGCGGCTCTATATTGTGGACACGGGCATCAGCCACAACGAAAACGGCCCATCGCACATCCGTGTCTTTGACGTGGTCGATGGCAAGCTCCAAAACGGCAAAGTCTTTGTGGACATGAAACCGGGCTTTGCCGACGGCGTCCGCTGCGATGTGGACGGCAATCTCTGGTCGAGCGCGGGGTGGGCTGGGGCAGGCTTCGACGGCGTTCACTGTTACACCAGCGATGGCGACCTGTTGGGCAAGATCCATCTACCCGAACCATGCGCCAATATCTGTTTTGGTGGGCGCAAGAAGAACCGCCTCTTCATGTGCGGCAGCACGTCGATCTATGCTCTTTATGTGGAGGCGCAGGGCGTCCAGTGGCCGTAGTTCTTCTCCCCGCGTCACGACCGTAGCGATCCCGTGGCGGCTGTTGGGCTCGCGTGCGCCCTGGCGGCGCGCCAGGCCCGCTCCTCGGAAGCTGGCGTTCTGGATGCAATCACTGCCGAGTTTGCCCCGGGAGCGCGCGATATCTATATCTATCTCGCCGGGGGGGCGGGCAAGGAACTGCAGCCCTCCGCGGCGCGGCCGCGGGGGTCTTTGCCGGGGTAGCCACCTTTTGGGTCTATTGGCGCTGGAGATTTGGAACAGTGCTCGAATCTTGGTGGGCTGGATTTGCCCCCTACATCCCCACACAGGAGATCCTATTTGGGATCTCGCTGGCGTGTACGCTGGCCGTCATGGGCATCTTGGCCCGGATGGGTCGCCCGCTGGCCGCGGCGGGGGCAAGCATTGTCCAGTTTGAGCTGGCGGGAGCCCTGGCCAAAGCACAGGCCATGATGGAGCGTTGGGGCGAAACCAATCGGCGACAGGCGCTCCGGCATACCTATGTCGATTTTCTGTTTCTGCTGCTCTACCCATTCACCATCGCCCTGGGCTGTGGGTTGGCGGCTCGGCAGTTCCCGACGGGTAGTTGGCTGGCGAGCGCCGGTCTCTACCTGGCCTGGGCGCAACTCGTTGCCGGCCTGCTGGACGCAGTCGAGAATGTAGCGATGATCCAGCTGCTGCGAGGGTCACAGAATCCGAAGCTGCCCCTCATTGCCCGTTGGTGCGCGATTCCAAAGTTTGCCGTTGTCGGCCTGGGGTTGGCCTACATGCTGTTCGGCGGCGTACGCTGGGCGCTCTGGTAAACGCGACAATTACGCCAAATAGGGGATTGACCTACCTGCCTGTGTGCGTTACACTTGCACCAGATGTGATGGCTTCGAATGTCATGTGACGTTAAGGAGCGATAGGAAAAGGTGCAACGATGACCAAAACGCGAAGCCGCAAGGCAACCAATTCACCCGCGGTGCGGGCAGCCACGCCGGCAGGCAATCAAGCTGCGCACATGGGTGTTCGCATTCAAGAGGCGACCGCGGCGCCAGGCGCCGATTACTGGAAGGCAGTCAACGTCCGCCATTTGCCGCCCGAGGAGAATCGCGGCAAACACCATATCTATGTCGACGCCATCGACGAGGGCGGCCAGCGTGTGCGCAACCCAGAGCTGCGCATTGCCTATACCTGGGAAGGGCGCCGCGATGATGAGGCCGCCCCGCCCAAACCCCTCGACAAACCCGACAACGAGCCCGCCGGCAACCTTGATGTGTACAAAGGCCAGATCATCACCGCCTGGCTCCAGGGAGATGGGCTGCCCAGCGATCGCGTAACCGGGCTGCATACCGACCATGAAGATCAGCCGGCAGCCGATGGCGGCAACGGCAACACCCGTTTTCATCACTCCTTTCACCTCACCTTTCAGCGAGCCAAAAAGGCCGCCACGCCCGTGGTGGTGGGTGGCGGCGAGAGCAAGCCGGAACCGGCCCCGCGGCCCACGCAACCCGGCGTGCTTGTCCCCGAACAGTGGGCCGGGGTGGTGACGGCCACGCAGCTCAACCTGCGCCTGGGGCCGGGCACTGAGCATGTACAGATCGGCTCGCTCTTCCAGGGTGACCCTGTCACGGTGACGGGGCGGGTGGGTGACTGGCTCAGTGTGCTCGCCGGGGGCCAACAGGGGTTTGTCCACACCCACTATGTGCAACGCGCCGAGCCGAGCGCCGGCGCAGCCCTCTATCCCCCCCCGGCAGACCAGCAGATCACGCTGCCGTCAAACGCCGACCCAACCAAACGCGCCGTGGCCGCAGCCTGGAACAACTATGGCGCGCTGTTGGTCCAACATGCAGCCGAACTGGGCATCGACCCTGGCATCGCGGTGGCGGTGATGGTGGCTGAGTCCAGAGGAGAGCCTTTTGCCGCCGATGGCCGGATGGTCATCCGCTTTGAGAACCACATTTTCTACCATTATTGGGGCAAGGAGAGTGAGGCGCGCTTCCGCCAGCACTTCACCTTTGACGCCACCACAAACCACCAGGGGCACCAGTGGCGAGCTGACCCCAATGGACCCTGGCAGCCGTGTCACACCAGCCAGGCCACTGAGTGGCAGGTTTTTGCGTTTGCGTCTCGGCTCGACGAACGCGCCGCCATGTACGCGATCAGCATGGGGGCGCCACAGATCATGGGCTTCAACCACCGCGCCATCGGCTACGAGACGGTGCAGCAGATGTTCCACGCCTTCCAGAGCGATGTGCGCAACCAGATCGCCAGCCTCTTCCGCTTTATCGCCGTCAACGGGCTGGTCGATGTGGTGCGGCGGGGAGACTATGTGGCCTTTGCCCGCGTCTACAACGGGCCGGGGCAAGCCGAATCATACGCCCGCCTGATCCGCGATTACCAGGCTGCCTTCGAGGGCGTGCGCGGGCCGGCGGTTGCCCGCGCCCTGGCCGCTGCAGAAGAGGCCATCCCGCGGATGCCCATGCCCCCCTCGCCGGTGCCGGGCAAAACGTTGGCCGAGGCCGACCCGCAGATCTACGAGGCATGGCGGAACCACATCATCCAGGGCTTTGAAAACAACCAGATCCTCTTCCGCCGTACGCTCAACGGCTTTTTGCATCCCTACTGGATCACCGTGATCATGTACGGTCTGCTCTTTGGCGTAGGGCTGATCTCCTTTGTTGTGGCCATTGTATTGGCCGTGCGGCCCGACAGCGGCGTTGGCCCCACAGCCATTTTTGGCGGGCTGAGCGTGGTCGCCTTTCTCACCTTCTTCTTGAGCCGGCCCCTCCAGGCGCTCGAAGAAAACCTCCAGTTTATCACCTGGTTGGGCATCGTCTACAACACCTATTGGACGCGGCTCGTCTATTTGCAAGACCTCAACACGGTACAAGATGGTCTGAGCGATGCGTCGGATGATGCCGTCGAGCATCTCAAGGCGCTGATCGACAAACATGGCGAGCGCAGCCAGAATCGCCCCAATTTTCCGGGGGTTGGCGGCGGCTGAGCCTTGGGACTGGTGAATTGCGCAGCGTGCAACAGATTCCCGTATCCGGTACCCCAGATTCCCCCAAGGAGCGCACCATGAGCGAGCTATTCGCCCTTTTGATCGGGGGATCGATGAGTCCG
>JAHDWG010000298.1 GCA_023384495.1 Caldilineaceae bacterium | reverse complement strand
CTGCCCATGAGGTGGGGGAAGATGCCGATCAACGCCGCTTCGGCCATGCCGGCGATTTTCTTCATCTGGGTGTAGCCGCCGGCCAGCGACAGGTCGGCGCGGATCAGCGTGTAGAGGCCGCTGTCGATGAGCTGTTTGAACTGGAAGATATTGTAGTAACGCTCGCCAATCGCAATCGGCAGCTTGATCTGGCGGGCGGCAATCGCCAGCCCCTCGTCGCTTTCGGGCGCCACCGGGTCTTCGAGATAGACCAGTCGGAACGGCTCCAGGTGGTGGGCCAGCGAGATGGCGATATTGGGCCGGAAGTTGCGGTGGCACTCGACGCCAATGTCGATGCCGTAGCCGACCGCCTCGCGGATGGCAGCCACCGTGCGGATCACATCGTCCATCACCTCGCTGTCGGTCTTCTGCTCCCAGCCGGGGAAAAAGGGCATGGTGCGCAGCGAGAGGTAGCCCTCTTCGACGGCTTTGGCCGCCGCGTCGGCGCACGCCTCCACTGATGCGCCGTTGGCGTTGGCAAAGACTTTCACCTTGTCGCGCGTCTTGCCGCCTAGCAGTTGATAGACCGGCTGGCCGGTGACCTTGCCCAAAATGTCCCACAGCGCCACATCGATGGCGCTCACGGCGGCGCTGACCACTGACCCCATAAAATGCGCGCTGCGCGTCACCGTCTGAAAATGGTGCTCAATGCGCAGCGGGTCCTTGCCCACGTAATAATCGCTCAACTCCTCGATCATGTGATAGGTGGCCTTGTGGTGCGCCCACAGCCCGGCCTCGCCGTTGCCGATGACGCCCTCGTCGGTGTAGACGCGCACGAGCAGAAACCGATCCACCAGAAACGGCTTGACCTGCGTAATCTTCATGAATTCCTCTCTATCCTCACTAATTGAGCCGGTTCACAACAAAAAAGCGGTACACGGAGAACACGGAGGAGGCACAGAGAGCACAGAGAGTATTTCGCCTAATCCCCTTAGATCTCTCTGTGCCCTCTGTGTCTTCTCTGCGCCCTCTGTGACCCGCTGTTGCTGTGCCCTTTTGTAACATACTTTCCAAAGGGTGTCAACGCAGGTATAATTTTTGACGCCGAGACAGCCACCTTTTGGAGGAACCATGACCCAAGACCATATCTTTCATCGCACGCTACGGGCGCATTGGCCCAAGATTTCGCACGGGCGAGGCATCTATCTTTACGATACGGAGGGCAGAGAATACATCGACGCCTGCGCCGGCGTCCACGTCGTCAGCATCGGCCACGCCGTGCCTGAAATCGTCGAGGCCATGGCCGACCAGGCAAGCCGGGTCAGCTTTACCTATGGCCGCTTTCTCACCCAGCCGCAGATCGACCTGGCCGACAACATCGTGGCGCAGACGCCGGCAGGGCTAAACCGGGTCTTCTTTATTTCCGGCGGGTCCGAGGCGACCGAAGCGGCCATGAAGATCGCCCGCACCTACCACGTAGAGACAGGCAACCCCGAGAAGTACCGTATCATCTCGCGCTGGCAGAGCTGGCACGGCAACACCATCGGCGCCATGTCCATGTCGGGACGGACGGCCTGGCGCAAGGATTACGGGCCGTACGTGCAGAACTTTCCGCACATCTCGCCGCCCATCCCCTACCACTGCGCCTATTGCCAGCGCCACGGGACTTGCACGTTACAGTGCGCCGACGAACTGGAGCGGGTGATCCACCAAGAGGGGGCGCACAACATCGCCGCCTTTATCGCCGAGCCAATCTTGGGCACTTCTGCCGCGGGGGCCACGCCGCCGCCGGACTATTACCCGCGCATCCGCGAGATCTGTGACCGCCACAACATTTTGATGATTGTCGATGAAGTGGTCACCGGTTTTGGCCGCACGGGGATCGAATTTGCCATCCAACACTGGGGCGTGACGCCGGACATCATCTGCACGGGCAAGGGACTGAGCAGTGGGTACACGCCCATCGCGGCCACAGTCACCCATGAGCGGATTTATGACGCCATCTATCAGCAGGCAAAGTCCTTTGTCCACGGCCACACCTATGGCGGCAATCCGCTCTCGTGCGCCATCGCGCTGGCCGTGCAGCACTATGTGCAGCAGCACGACCTGGTGGCCCGCTGTGCGCAGATGGGCGAACTGATGCTGGCAAAGCTCAAACCGCTAGAGGAGTTTCCCATCGTCGGCGAAGTGCGCGGCAAGGGGCTGCTCATCGGCATCGAGTTTGTGGCCGACAAGGAGAGCCATGCCCCCTTTGACCCGGCGTTAGGCGTCACGGCGCGCGTAGTTGATAAGGCCTTTGACCAGGGTGTGCTGGTCATGCCCGGCGCGCCAGGTTTGATTGATGGCGTGGCGGGCGACCATATTGCCATCAGCCCGCCGTTTACGGTGACGGAGGAGCAGGCGCAACAGGTGGTGGATGTGTT
Source organism: Caldilineaceae bacterium (assembly GCA_023384495.1). Classification (GTDB taxonomy): domain Bacteria; phylum Chloroflexota; class Anaerolineae; order Caldilineales; family Caldilineaceae; genus CFX5. The sequence continues at coordinate 6,971 of JAHDWG010000298.1, read as the reverse complement.
GGCGGCGTCGATCCGCAGCGTGGCAGGCGAGCTGGGCTATTGAGGGGGTCGGGCAAGATGGCGTCTTGCCCGATGACATCCAGTTGCCGCGTGGATTACGGACATTGGTGACGCCGGGCGCCCTCTGGCAAGGATTCAAGTAGGTTGACAGAATTCGTATCTGGGCAGATAATAGCATTCAAGCATGATTTGAATGCTATAGAAAAAGAGGAAGATATGAACAAGCTGCCCCAAATGGCATCTGTTGCCGACATCCGAAACGACCACCGCAAAGTGTTTGCCATGCTCGATCAGGGTCCCGTGCTGATCTCCAGCCGGAGCAAGCCTGTCGCAGTTATGTTAACCCCCGTACTCTGGGACAGTATCGTCGAGAAACTGGACGATGCTGAAGACTTGATCGATGCGCTTGAAGAAGAAATACGGATATTACGAGGTGAGCGCAAGAGCAATATTCTGACGGCAGAGGAACTAGATGCCTGGCTCGACGAGGACAGTGAGGATGCCCGAACGCAGACCACAACGGATGAGCGCATCCTCGTATCGAATTGATCTGGGCAGGTGGAAACGTATCGTTGACCGTGCGCCAGGTAGGGTCAGGCCTCTTCTTAAGCAGAAAATCGTTGCCCTGAGCCTTGATCCATATCCACAATCTGCCAAAGAGCTAGGGAAGCCTGACAATACGCCTTCAGGTATTTTTCGCATCCGGGTTGAACGATGGCGAATTGTGTACAGAGTGGATAACGAGCTCGACCTGGTGACGATCTTGAAGATCGGCGAAAAGAGAGGGGCAGAGTTTTACGAAGGGGTCATTGAATCGTAAACAGGCCTCTATACTGAGTTCAGAATGAAAACCAGACTTGTGTGCTCCAGGCGGTTCCGTGAACCGCCGAGTCCTTGACTCGGCGTGAGCATTTCAGACTCCGGTTTTCATTCTGATTTGAGTATAACAACGGATCCTCTAACAACGGATAATGAAATGAGCGAGCAGACCCTGACGGCAACTGTAGATGTCGAACGCTTCTGGCGCGATGGCTATCTCACGGCGCCGGCCATCTTTTCCACCGGCCAGTTGGAGGCGCTGCGCGCCGAATCCGACCGCTTGTTGCACCTGTGTACCGAACAGGCGCAACGCTACGCCCGCCGCATCGAGTGGGAGGTCGATCACCTGGCCGAGGGGGAGCGGGCGGGCATGGAGCGCGTGATCCGCAAGCTCGAACCCGTTTCGGACCTGAGCCCCCTCTTTGCCGACTTTGCCCGTCACCGCGGCATTGTCGAACCGGTAAGCGCGATCTTTGGCGAGCCGGTCGAACTTTTTGAAGACAAACTCAACCTTAAGCTACCCGGCGGTTCACCCTACCCCTGGCACCAGGATTGGGTCTGCTGTTGGCGCGCCCACACCGACCAGCTGATCACCTGCTTTATCTATCTGGACGACGCCGACGCCAGCAACGGCTGTTTGCAGGTCATCCCCGGCAGCCACATCGGCAAGCCACGCCTACCCTTTAAGCCGGGCAGCCGCTTTGAGATCGACCCGGCCTATGTGGACACGAGCAAGGCCGTGCCGGTTCCCCTGCGCGCTGGCGAGATGATCTTCTTCGACGCCTATCTGCTCCACTATTCGGACTTGAATCGCAGCCGCACGCCGCGGAGGGCCATCATCTACACCTACAACCCGGCTCGCCTGGGCAAGGTGAATGAAGGACGTTTTCCCGCTGATCTTTCCCTCTGATCAATGAGATCAACTTGACTTCTACTGGGAGCAGCGCACTATCCCTTGATGCCCGTCGTCACGATCCCCTCCACCACAAAGCGCTGCGCAATCAGGAAGAGCAGGATACACGGCGCCACAAACATGACGCTGGCCGCCATCTGCACCGCCACATCGCCGCCGCCGCGAAAGGAGCGCAAGTAGTTGACGCCCAGCGCCAGCGTGTACATGCTGCTTTCGCTCAGATAGATAAGCGGGTTGAGGAAGTCATTCCAGTAAAACACAAAGCCAAAGAGCGCCACCGTGGCCAGCGCAGGCTTGGAGAGGGGCAACATGATGCGCAAGTAGATGAGGAACTCGCCCGCGCCGTCCACCCGGGCGGCTTCGGCTAGCTCGGTGTTGACGGTGAGAAAGAACTGGCGCAGGAGGAATATCGAGAAGGCCGGCCCAAACCAGGGGGGCAGGATCAGCGGCAGATAGGTGTTGACCCAGCCCAGCGTCTTGAAGAGCAAAAAGGTGGGCACCATGGTCACCGGATAGGGGATCATCATGGTGGCGAGCAGCACGATAAAGAGGAAGTTGCGCCCCGGAAAGCGCAGCCGGGCAAAGGCGTAGGCCACCAGCGAGGCCGAAAACAGTTCACCCAGCAATGCTACCCCGGTGACAAAGAGGCTGTTGCGAAAGAACATGCCATAGGGGATCATCTCAAAGACTTTGGGATAATTGCCCCACACAAACTCCCTGGGGATAAACTCCGGTGGAAATCTGAAGCCTGCGCCCGGCGGCTTGAGCGAAGACGAGACGGTCCACAAGAATGGCAATAGAAAAGCCAGCCCAAAGACCAAGAGCAGACTATAGACGATCAGTTGCTGAGCAACGGTGCTGAACAAGCGACGGCCGGACGTTTTTGCAGTCATAGCGATACGTTTCGAAGATTCAAGAATGGGCCCGTCCCACCCCAAAGCCAGAGCGTCAGTGGCAAAGGAAGGCCGACGGGTGCACACCGGGCGCAGCCTTGTGACTTGGCTAGCCCGCACCTTTTGGTCTGGATGGTTCGGCGGGCGTCAATCGTTAAGTGCCGGCAGCACCTCGTCGATCAGCAAGTCGAGCGTGGTCATTTTGGGAAAACCACCGCAATCAAAGATGAAGTACTCCACGCCGAGGCCGATAAAGGGGCGCATCTGCTCCACAACTTGCTGTGGCGTCCCAACAAAGCCAAAGTCCTCGGCGGAAGTGCTACTGTAGCGGCCTTCGGTCAAGCGTTCGGCCTCTTCCACAGTTGGCGCACAAGCGCACGGGCCCACCCATGAGCGCCTGATTGTCGCCGGATCACGCCCGATTTCGGCGCAGGCGCGCGCCAACTCAGCGGCCATCTGGCGATACTCTTCATATCCGGTCGATGAAACGTTCCACCAATCGGCGTACCGGGCCGTGAGACGCAGCATCTTCGGTCTGAAGGCGCCGATCATCAAAGGCGGGAGCGGGTCGGGTCTTGGTTCGCAGCAGGCTTCGCTCACCTGGTAATGAGCGCCGGCAAAGGTGGTCTTTTCTTCGGTCCACATCGCTTTGATAATCTGCACCGTCTCTTCCAGTTGCGCCACCCGCACACCGGCAGGCGAAAAGCGGTAGCCATAGGCATTGTACTCTTCTTCATGCCACCCCGCGCCGAGGCCGAGAATAAAGCGCCCGCCACTCACGAATTGAAGGGTGGCGCCCATCTTGGCGAGTAAGGCCGGGTTGCGGAAGGACTGGCACAGCACCGCATGGCCGAACCTGAGTTGCGGATGGCGGGCAGCCATATAGGTGAGCGTTGTGAAGCCCTCAAGCACATCGTTGTCGCCAAACTGGAGGTGGTCAACCAACCAAGCCGAGTCAAAATGACCCGCGACGCGACTGAGCGCGCGTTCCAGATCGGCGACGAAGGTGGTTCGCGACGCCTTATTGCCTGGCCCGCCGGGCATCATAAATCCAAATTGAACTGATTTCATGCCGGAGTCCCGCAACACAAAAGGGCAACTTCGTCACCGCCCGCGTTCTTGATCGCCCTCATAGTAGACCCACCACGTGGACGAACGCAGCAGCAGCAACGTACAGATGATGATGATCAGAAAGAGCAGCCAGGCCAGCGCTGAGGCGTAACCCATTTCGAACCAACTGAAGGCGTTCTTGTAGAGATAGAGCAGATAGAAGAGCGTTGAGTTGGCCGGTCCGCCGCCGGTCATGATGTAGGATTGGGTGAAAGTCTGAAAGCTGGCGATGATGCCCATGATGGTGACAAAGAGGATGGCAGGCGAGATCATGGGGGCGGTGATGCGCCAAAATCGTTGCCACCGGGTTGCGCCGTCCAGCTCGCCCGCCTCATAGAGCGCCTTGGGCACCCCCTGCAGGGCGGCCAGAAAGATGACCATGTTGCCCCCTACGCCCCACAGGCTCATGAGCACAAAGGCCCATAGCGCCCAACGCGGGCTGCCCAACCAGTTGGGTCCGGCGATCCCCACAAACGAGAGCAGGTAGTTGAGGATGCCAAACTGGGCGTTGAAGATCCAGGCAAAGACAATCGCTACCGCCACGCCCGAAATGATCGACGGCAGATAGAAGATGGTGCGCAACAGCCCACGCGCCACGATGCGCTGGTTTAACAGGATGGCCAGCGCCAGCGCCACGGCAATGCCCAGTGGTACGCTGACAACGGTGTAGCGGGCGGTGACGCTCAACGCCTGATAGAAGAGGTCGTCGCCAAACATGCGCGTATAGTTGCCCAACCCAATCCACTGCGGCGGTTGGATCACCTTGTACTCGGTGAAGCTGAGGTAAAACGAGGCCACCATCGGCCCCACCAAAAAGATTAGAAACCCCAGCAGCCACGGGCTTAGAAAGAGATAGGCCATGACCGCCTCGCGCCGTCGGTTGGTCAGGCGAAAGCGCGAGCGCACGGTGTGCGACATAGGGTGATCGGCCTGGATACTCGCCAATGTCTATCTCCTCGATGTTCGAGCGAAGAGGGGGCCTCTATGTTTTCACTTTGAACGCCAAGGCGCAAAGGGGAAGAGACGCAAGGTATTCGCATCCGTTCCGCTTTGCGTCTTGGCTCCTCTGCGTCTTGGCGTTGAATCACATCTGCAAAGATGTATGCGCCCTTCCTATCCGCGTTCAAGCTCCCCGTCGACCATGGGCGCGGCCGCGGCGGCGGCATCCGCCGCGCTCTTCTCGCCAATGAACACGAGGTCCAACTCGGCCTGGATCAGCCCGCTGATCTTGTCCCACTTGGCGCCGGAACCGGGGATGCGGAACTGATTCGGCTCGGTGGCCAGGGTGATGAGCGGCGTGTAGCCCAACTCCTGATTGGTGGGTGTGTCGAAGCTGTCGAGCAGTTGGCGCAGTGGCGGCACCGTGGGCGTGGCCGGGTCGATGACCCGCTCCAGCACAAAGTTGCGGGCAAAGTTCCAGGCCAGGTCGGGGTGGCGCGTCTGGGCGCCAACGCCCCAACACCAGAAGTGCTCGTACCACGTGCGTCCGCCATCGTTTGCCGTGGGCGAGAGGACAGCCTTCCAGTTGAGGTCGGTCGCTTCCTTGAGCGTCGCCACATCCCACGTGTTGCCAAGGTAGAGCGAGACGGCGCCGGTAAGGAACGAATTAAGCCCGCCCTGCATGGCCGCCAGCGTCGACGGCGAGACGGCAACGTTGTCCACATTCACCAGATCGGCCCAATACTGGAGCGCCTCCACCGTCTTGGCGTCGGTGAGTGTTGACTGCGTCTCGTCGGCGTTGAAGACATCGCCGCCGTTGGACCAGATCCAGTAGAGCCAGGGCACAAACCAGAGGTCAAAGGCCAGCCCCCACTGTTCGGGCACGCCATCGCCGTTCTCATCGCGGGTTAATTGTTGGGCGGCGGCGCGCATATCGTCCCATGTCCACTCGGCGCTGGGGGTGGCGACGCCGGCGGCGTCCAGGTGGTCGACATTGTAATAGAGCGAAATGGGGCCGGGCATAAAGCCAATCGAGAGTGCATAGAGCCCCCCCTCCCAACTGGCGGCGTCCATTGCGGCGGGGAGCAGGTTGTCGCGGTTTACCTCGGCGTCCTGCTCCAAGAGCGAATCCAGGTTGAGCAGCGCGCCGTTTTGGGCGTAGGGCTGGATGTAGCCCTCCCACATGTCAAAGAGATCGGGCACGGTGCCTGAGGCGATCAAGGTCTGAAGCTTCTCGAAGTAGTTTTGCCCGGCGGGGAGCAGCTCCATTCTGAGCGAAACACCAGGGTTGGCCTCGAGAAAGCGGGCGTTGTATTGCTCGCGCAGGTCGGTCTCGGGTGGGGTGTAGCAGCAGACGAGCAATGTCAGTTCCTGCTGCGCGGTGGCCGGGGGGCCCTCACTGGCCGGCGCAGTGGCCGGGGCGCACGCCGCCACCGCCGCGCCCGCCGACGCCACAGCCATCCACTTCAGCGCCTCGCGGCGCGTCATCGGTCTCATGGTCTCCTCCTCGGTCTTCAGCTCGTTTCAACAATAAGGCTTACGCAAGCCTTGACTGAGCATGAATCTTCTCCCGGCAAGCATCAGGCGCTGCGTAAGTTGTACTCGAATCATCACGGATAGGGTACAAAGGCGTTTAACCAATCACCTTGGGCTCTTTCCAGAAGTCGGGATTCTCGTTGGTCAAAATACGCGCCTGATTGGGCGTGACCGCGGCCAGCGTCTCTGGTTTGGGCCGGTAGCCGCGCCAGACGCCGGCCTCTTTGCGGCCAAAGTTGACGATGATGGTCTTGCGTGTCTTCTGGCTGGGGTTGGGCCGCCCGTTGTGGATCAGCGCCTCGTTGAAGATGATAATGTCGCCCGTCCTCACGTCATCAAATATACGTTGCCCTGGCAGATCAACCCGGCTTTCGTACTCCAGTTTGAACTGGGCCTTGTGCGAACCGGGGATGACGACAAACTCGCCCTCGCCCGGACCCACATCGGTCATGCAATAAAAGACCTTGACCATCGGGCAAACGAACTTGCCCTCCACGACATGGCCGGTGGGGTGGGCGCGCACACCGCGATGCCAGTGCCCGCCCCCATAGCCAGGATACGTGTAGTAGAGATCGTTGTCGATGTGACGGTACTCTTCACCCAGGAATTCAACCAGATAGGGCACAACCACGGGATGGTCGAGAAAGCGCGCAAAGCGCGGGTCGGCGTCCCAGACGCGCGAGACCGGGCGGTTCAACTGCTGTTTGATGCCGTCGGGAAAGTCGGCATTGAGTGCCTGCACATCGGTCTTTTCTGCCTCA
>JAHDWG010000297.1 GCA_023384495.1 Caldilineaceae bacterium | reverse complement strand
AGCACCGGCAGCAGCCTCATGCCCCAAAAGAAGAATCCCGACGCGCTCGAGCTGTTGCGAGGGAAATCGGGCCGGATTATGGGGAGCATGACGGGGCTGATGACTACCCTGAAGGGGCTGCCCAGTTCGTATAACAAAGATCTGCAAGAGGACAAAGAGCCGCTCTTCGACACGGTGGACAACCTGAGCGGCTCGCTGCAGATCGCCACCGGCGTGCTCTCAACCCTGACGACCCACCCGATTGCCATGCGCGCCGCGCTGACGAGTGAAATGCTGTCGACCGACCTGGCCGAGTATTTGGTGCGCAAAGGCGTCCCCTTCCGCGAGACGCATCACATTGCCGGCGCGGCTGTGCGCATGGCCGAGGTGCAGGGTATCTCCCTGGCGGAGCTGACGGTGGAAGAGCTGCAAAAACTTCATACGGCGTTTGACGAGGATGTGGCCACCGTGTGGGATTTTGAAGAGAGCGTCGAGCGCCGCGATGTGGATGGTGGAACCAGCCGGCGCGCCGTGCTGGCGCAGATCGCACAGTTGCGTACATGGCTGGCCGTAGACCGCATATAGCATTATTTCCCCGATCCGAAAACAGTGTTTGACAGTGCGCGGAAAGTCTGTTACGATTTGGCCCAACGGTTTTTGGGACGACGCACCGCCCAACGCGGCGCATCGCCTGGCCGGCGCACTCACACTGCGCACCTGGGAAGCTCGCCCTCGCTGGCGGCTGCCGGCAAATGGACGCCGCATCCAGAGGTTCTACCGAAGGCGAATGCCCGTTTGTGTTTCGTGGCAACTGCTTGTATACCAGCGAACCCCACTGCTGAATCTTCCGGCTATGCCTGACAGTCGGTATCAAACCGTTGTTTTGCCCATGCAAAACCCGCTGTGTTCGCACAACCACAATCCGACCCAAACTGTAAATCCGTTATGGATTCATAAGGCATCATGCAAACCATCACGCGGAGGAGTGCATCTCTATGCCAAAATTGCTCGAGGTGAAGAATCTGAAGACCCAGTTCTTCACGCAGGACGGCGTCGTCCATGCCGTTAACGGCATCTCATATTCGGTCGATGCCGGCGAAACTGTGGCGATTGTGGGCGAATCCGGCTCGGGTAAGAGTGTCGGCGTCATGTCGCTGATCCGCCTGATTCCACAGCCGCCGGGCAAGATCGTCGACGGCGAGGTAATCTTTGACGGCCAGGATTTGCTCAAGCTCAGTGAAGACCAATTGCGTCAGGTGCGCGGCAATCGCATCGCCATGATTTTTCAGGACCCAATGACCTCGCTCAACCCGGTGTTGACCGTAGGGCGGCAGATCACCGAGTCGTTGGAACTGCACCTGAACATGAGCCGCGAGCAGAGCCGCAGGCGCGCCATCGAGCTGCTCGAACTGGTGGGCATCCCGGCGGCGGCGGCGCGTATCGACGACTACCCGCATCAGTTCTCGGGTGGGATGCGCCAGCGTGTGATGATCGCGATGGGGCTGAGCTGTGACCCACAGTTGTTGATTGCCGACGAGCCAACCACAGCGCTGGATGTGACGATCCAGGCGCAGATCGTGGACTTGGTCAACCGCCTTAAGCAGGAATTAGGGATGTCGATCATCTGGATCACCCATGACCTGGGGGTGGTGGCAGGCATGGCCGAGCGGGTGATCGTCATGTATTCGGGGTTTATCGTCGAAGAATCCCCGGTAAATGAAATTTACGCCAAGCCCTACCACCCCTACACGCTGGGGCTGTTGCGCTCGATCCCCCGGCTGGATCTGGGCCGTCAGAAGCGATTGGTGCCAATTGAGGGGCTTCCCCCTGACTTGTTGGAGCCGCCCAGCCATTGCCCGTTTGCGCCCCGTTGCGCCTTTGCCAAAGAACGTTGCTGGCAAGAGAACCCGCCGCTGGAGGTGGTTGAAAATCAGCGCAAGGTGGCCTGCTGGTATTGGAAGGAGGTTGGCGAGGTGGGTGTGCGGGTCGTCAATGCGGTGGAGGTGTCACAATGAGCGCAGGAAATGGCAACAAAGAGGTGCTGCTGGCGGTTGACGACTTGCAGATGCACTTTCCCATCACGCGTGGCATTATCTTTCAGCGTCAGGTAGGCGCGATTAAGGCGGTGGATGGCATCTCCTTCGACCTCTATCGGGGTGAAACTTTGGGGTTGGTGGGTGAGTCGGGCTGTGGCAAGTCGACCACGGGCCGCGCGATCTTGCAGCTCCATCGGCCAACCGCTGGCAGCGTCCAGTTTGAGGGGCGGGAGCTGACCAAAACCAAGGGCGAAGAACTGCGCAAGACGCGCCGGCGGATGCAGATGATCTTTCAGGACCCCTATGCGTCACTGAACCCGCGTATGACGGTGGGCAGCATCATTGGCGAGCCGTTGGAAGTACACAATATAGGCAGCACGCGCAAAGAACGCCAGGAGCGGGTGCAAGAGCTGCTCAAGATCGTCGGGTTGAATCCGGTCTTTGTCAACCGCTATCCCCACGAGTTTTCGGGCGGGCAGCGCCAGCGCATCGGCATTGCGCGCGCCCTGGCCGTCAACCCCGCTTTTATCGTCTGTGATGAGCCAATCTCGGCGCTGGATGTGTCGATTCAGGCGCAGATTATCAACCTGCTCGAAGATTTGCAGGATGAGCTCAACCTTACCTATCTCTTTATTGCACACGATCTCTCGGTGGTGCGCCATATCTCCGACCGCATTGCTGTCATGTATCTGGGCAAGATTGTGGAGTTGGCCGACCGCGATGAACTTTACGAAAACCCCATGCACCCCTATACCCAGGCCCTGCTCTCCGCCGTGCCAATCCCCGACCCGGCGATTGAAGGGCGTCGGCAGCGCATCATTCTGGAGGGGGACGTGCCAAGCCCGGCCAATCCGCCCAAAGGCTGCCACTTTTGCACGCGCTGCCCAAAGGTGATGGATATCTGCCGTGAACAGGAACCCCCATTCAAAGATTACGGCAATGGTCATTTTGTTGCCTGTTGGCTCCACGAGTGACCAGACCGAGGGGGCAAGCGCGAGGCGAGTAGACGCCTCGCGCTTTTTGGCCTCATTCGCCGATTTGACTTTATCCTGCTTTTATCATAAGTTTGATATGAATGTGTTTAGGTGGATTTCAGCCACTTGCCGCGCGCCTGCGATGATGCGCAAGGTGAGTCAGAAAAGGAGAATCGTAAAGATGAAAGCGAAGCGTTTTGCCGCATTGGCGTTACTCACCGTCGCTGCGCTCATCATCGGCGCATGCGCAGCCCCAACCGCGCCTGCCGGCCCGATGCCGGCTGATGGTGAGGGGGCGATGTCGGGGGTTGAGGATTACACCACGCCCCACCCCATCCTGAGCGATATTCGCGTTCGCCATGCATTGGCCCACTGTATCGACCGCGACGCGCTGATCGCCTCGGTCTATCCCTATGTGGAGGATAAGAGTGAGCTGCGCATGGACACTTTCCTGCCGCGCACCCACTGGGCCTATGGTGGAGACGTTGTGGACTATGCCTATGATCCCGAGGCGGGCAAGGCGTTGTTGGAAGAGGCCGGTTGGGTGGGCGATGGCCCCGTGCGCAGCAATGCTGCCGGCGAGACTCTGTCGCTCAAGTTCACGACAACGAGCGCCCAGTTCCGCCAAACCTGGTCTGCCGTCATGATCCAGAACCTGGCCGAATGTGGCGTCCAGATTCTGCCGCTCTATGCGCCGGCCTCATGGTGGTTTGGTGACACGACCGGTCTAGCCCGCCGCGATTACGAACTGGGCGCCTTTGCGTGGGTCGGTCAGGCGGACCCGGCTGGCCGCACGCTCTACGCCTGCAACCAGATCCCGCTGCCCAGCAACAACTGGGAAGGCCAGAACGGGATGGGTTGGTGCAATGAGCGAGCAAGCCAGGCGATCATCCTCGCCACCAATACGCTCGACCGTGATGCGCGCATTGCCGCCTACCACGCCGTGCAGGAAGAGTTCTCACGCGATATGGTGTCGCTGCCGCTCTTCCAGCGCGCCGAAGCTGAAGCCTGGGGAAACAATCTGCAAGGGCTGGTCAGCGACCCAACCGAATATGGGTCGGCCAGCGCCGCCAATTGGACGTTGTCCGACGGTGGCGACACCATCGTGATTGGCTTCTCGCAGGAGCCCGCCTCTATGTTTACACTGGTCGAGAGCGCGGCAGTGCAGGCGCAGATCGCCCAGATGGCGGTTGGCGTGGGCAATACGCAGTACAACTATGACTATCAGGCCGTGCTGCCGAAAGAGTTGAGCACGGTGGAGTCTGGGCTTGCCACGAATGAGATGGTCGACGTGGCGCCGGGTGATACTGTCTACAACGTGGACGGCGACCCCGTTGTGCTCGAAGAGGGCACGGTGGTGATTGTGGATGGCGAAGCTACCGCCTATGACGGCAGCAGCCCGCTGCAACTGCCGCAGCTCACGGTCACCTACGAGCTGAATCCCTACACCTGGAGCGATGGTACGCCAGGCTCGATCGAAGATGTCAGACTGGCCTATAGCATCAATTGTGACCGCACTTCGGGCGCCACGACGTTCAACACCTGTAACGCCTTTGGCACCGAGGCGGACACGCTGGGCAACATTACCTGGGCCGAGGATGGCAGCCTCAGCTGGACGATCAAGTATTGGCCCGGCGTGCAGGACCCGACCTATCATGTGATGCCCTTCTCTATCAGCCCCAACGCGCCGGTCTACCCCAGCCATCAGGTGTTGAGTGATGGCCGCCGGCTGGCCGATGTGCCCGCGGTTGAGTGGGCCACCCTGCCGGAAATTGCCGAGAAGCCGTTGAGCTTTGGCCCCTTTGTCATCACCGATTGGCAGCGCGGCCAGAGCATCACCATGGAGGCCAATCCGCACTATGCGCCGGGCGCCGGCGTGCAGCGCATCATCGTGTTGATCATCCCCGACACCAACCAGGCGGTCGCCCAGTTGCTGAGCGGCGAAGTGGACTATCTGGAGAAGGCCACCCTGGGTGGTGGCGCTGAAGTGCAGACCGTGGTGGATGCTGCTGCCGAGGGCCGGGTGAATGTGGAAATCATCGCCAGCCCGACCTGGGAGCATATCGACATGAATCTGTACACGAAGTAAGTTGTGATGCGTGAGGGGTGAGGAGCGATGTGGTGAAGCGGGATGAATCTTTCCGCTTTGTCCCTTACTCTTCACTCCTCATTTCCCACCTGGAGCCCGCCCGCGCATGACTGCCTACCTGATCCGTCGTCTGTTTCAGATGGCGTTCGTGATCTTGTTGTCCGCCGCCTTCACCTATGCCCTCTTCAACTATGCCCCCGGTGGGCCGCTTCAGGGTCTTCGCCAGTCGCAGCAACGCCTTACCCCGCAGGATTTTGCTCGTATCCGCGCTCAATTTGAGCTGGATCTCTATGGCCCGATCCGCTTCTCACGCTGGCTGATTGGCTTCCCCAGCGGCCCGATTGTAATCGGCGGCCGCGAGTTCTTTGCCAATGTGCCGGTGGGGTGCTACATCCCCAATGAGCGCACCGGCCAGTGTGAGGACTATGTCTATTTGGGCGAATTGCCGGTGATTCACCCGCCTGTGTTGAGCAGCAAGGGTATTTTGCGCGGGGATTTTGGCAAGTCGACTGTCATCCGCCAAGGGCGACCGGCGTTGGATGAGATCCTCAGCCGCTTGCAGGCTACACTAGAGTTGATGGTGACCTCCACCGCGCTGGCCCTGTTGATCGGGGTGCCGATTGGCATCTATAGCGCGGTGCGCCAATATTCGCGCTTTGATTACTTTTTTAGCACAGTCGCTTTTTTTGGCTCATCAATGCCCGTCTTCTTTTTTGGGCTGTTGCTGATTTTGGCCTTTTCGGTCATGCCGGTTTTTCTGCGCGATACCTACCCGTGGCTGCCCAGCTTGCCACCGGGGACGCGCGCAGCGGTGCGCTCGTATGAGATTGCGACCTGGTTGCCCCGCATCGAGCCACACACGGTGGTGGACCGTCTGATCCGCCTGGCGATGCCGGTGACCGTGCTCACCTTTTTTGGCATGGCCACCTGGAGCCGCTTTGTGCGCTCGTCCATGCTCGAGGTGTTGCGCCAGGATTATGTGCGCACGGCGCGCGCCAAGGGGGTGATCGAGCGATTGGTCATCGCCAAACATGCCCTGCGCAATGCGCTGATCCCCTTTGTGACTGTGTTGGTGCTGCAAATTCCCAACCTGTTCGCCGGCGCCATTCTTACCGAGACCATCTTTGCGTGGCCGGGGATGGGGCAGCTATTTATTAACGCCTTGAATCAAAATGACTACCCCATTGCCCTGGCATTCGTCTTTATCACGGCGGTGCTGACGGTTTTCGCCACCCTGTTAGGTGATATTTTGTATACGGTGGTAGACCCGCGCATTCGGTATACATGATGCGCCGCGCACCGCCGCGCCTCTCTTGTCGATAGAAAGTTTGAGCTATGACTACCGCAGTTGACTCGCTGCCCAGAAGATCGAAACCTATGGAAACACAGCGCACAGAAAGCCAGTTTTGGATCGTGGCGCGGCGTTTCTTTCGCCATCGCATGGCAGTGGTGTCGTTGGTCTTTATTCTGGCGTTGCTGGTCGTGTCGATCCTGGCCCCCGTGATTGCCACCTTTCCGCGCGACTTGCAGGATATTGCCGCCCCCAGCCGGCCGGCGCCGCCGGGGATCGCCGGCAGCGAAGGCAAGGTGCACATCCTCGGTATCGACCATTTGGGGCGCGATCTCTTTACGCGCGTGCTCTATGGTGGTCGGATTTCGCTGACGATTGCCTTGATTGTGACCATTATCGCCGAATCAATCGGGTTGACGATTGGGGCCGTGGCCGGATATTACCGCGGGTGGGTGGATGCGATCATCTCGCGTCTGATCGAGTTTATGCTGTCGATCCCGTTGCTGCCTATTTTGTTGATCGTGTCGGCAATCATGTTGCGCACCGATGCAAAGTTGCCGCTGCCGCCCTTTGTCAACCAGGCTTTGAGCGCGGTTTTCTTGACTTCGGAGACCGAAACTAACAAGATCATCGTGTTGATGGGGATCTTGATCACCTTCAACTGGCTTGGCGCCGCCCGCCTCATGCGCGGCATGGTCCTTTCACTCTCTGAGCAAGATTTCGTTCAGTCGCTGCGCGCTTTTGGGGCGTCGGACGGCCGTATCATTTTTCGCCACCTGATCCCCAATGGGTTGGCCCCCATTTGGGTGAATGCCAGCTTGAGCGTGGGCGGCGTTATCATCCTGGAATCGGCGCTCAGCTTTCTGGCGTTGGGCGTGCAAGACCCGACGCCCACCTGGGGGAACATGCTCGACCAGGCGCGCAGCTATATGTTTCAGCACCCGTGGCTGCCGCTTGTGCCGGGCATCCCATTGGTGATGGTGGCGCTGGCGTTCAACTTTATCGGCGACGGCATGCGCGACGCTCTCGACCCGCGCTTGAAGCGGTGAGTCATGGTCAAGGCTGAATCGTCCATCGTCCATCGTCCATCGTCCATCGTCCATCGTCGATCGTCTATCGTCCATCGTCCATCGTCTATCGTCCATCGTCTATCGTCCATCGTCTATCGTCCATCGTCTATGACAACACGTAACGGTAATGAACCAGAGGCGCTCCTTGAAGTTAAGGGGCTAAAGACCTATTTTTATACCGAAGATGGCGTGGTGCAGGCAATCAACGGCGTCGACTTTCGCATCCGGCCCGGCGAGATCATGGGGCTGGTGGGCGAATCGGGCAGTGGCAAGAGCGTGACATCGCTCTCGATCATGCGGCTGTTGCCAGCTTCGGGTCAGATTGTGGAGGGTGAGGTTCACTTTGCGGGCCGCGATCTGGCGCATGCCTCCGAAGCGGATCTGGTCAAGATACGCGGCAACGAGATCGCCATGATCTTCCAGCAGCCCACCAGTTGTCTCAATCCCGTCTTCCGCATTGGCGACCAGATCGCTGAAGTGTTGATCATTCACAAGAATCTGTCGCACGCTCAGGCGTGGCAACAGGCCATCGAGCTCCTCCGTAAAGTGGGGATTCCTTCGGCGGAAAGGCGGGTCTCGGCATTCCCCCACGAGGTGTCGGGTGGTCAGGCGCAGCGCGTGATGATCGCGATGGCGCTGGCTAGCCAACCTAAGCTGCTGATCGCCGACGAACCGACCACGGCGCTCGATGTGACGATCCAGGCGCAGATTCTCGACCTCATGCGCAACCTGCGCGACGAAACCGGCGCCGCGATCCTGCTGATCACCCATGATATGGGGGTCATTGCCGAAATGTGTGACAGCGTGGCGGTGATGTACGCCGGCCAGATCGTAGAATACGCGGCGGTCGAGACGCTCTTTGACAACCCGCTTCACCCCTACACCGAAGGGTTGCTGGCCGCCATCCCTGTATTAGGCGAGCACAAAGAGACGCTGGCTGTGATCCCTGGCTCGGTGCCCAATCTGATCAACCTGCCGCCCGGCTGCAAGTTTGCGCCCCGTTGCCCCTATGCGCGCGATCTGTGCACCCAAGAGGCGCCCCCGTTGGTCGAAGTGGAACCTGGCCATCAGGCGCGTTGCTATATGCGCCACCCCAAGACGAGCCATCTCTGGGCGGGCGTACAGCGTACGGATTGGCGCTTTGCCGGTCATGAAGTTTTTGTTGAGACTGAGGTCGAAGGCGCAGCATGAATTGTTTACGCTTCCCCCTCCTCTCGAGGCTCGCCTGCGTTGTGGAGCATGAGCAGATACGTCGGTGGTGTCGGAATGGCAATCTCGGTTAAGGTGGCGGCCAAAGAGCTGCTGGTTGTGAATGATCTGAAAACCTATTACCCGGTGCGCGCCGGTGTCTTGCAGCGGGTGGTGGCCCATGTGAAAGCAGTCGATGGCGTCAGCTTCACCATCCACCAGGGTGAGACCTTTGGCCTGGTGGGCGAGTCGGGCTGTGGCAAATCGACGATTGGCCGCACCATTCTCCGCCTACAAGAGCCGACAGCCGGCTCGGTCTTTTTTGATGGCGAGGACATTTTTGCCAAGCGACGCAGCGAGATGAAGCCGCTGCGCCGTCATATGCAAATTGTCTTTCAAGACCCATATTCGTCGCTAGACCCGCGCATGCCCGTCGGCGATACGATTGCTGAGGGGCTGGAGATTCACGGAATCGGCGACCAGCGCGAGCGGCGTGATGTGGTGATGACCATGCTCGACAAGGTGGGGCTAAACCCATACCATGCCAACCGCTATCCGCATGAGTTCTCAGGTGGGCAGCGACAACGCATCGGGATCGCACGCGCGTTGGCGCTGCGCCCCAAATTTATCATTTGCGACGAGCCGGTCTCCGCGCTGGATGTCTCGATTCAGTCGCAAGTGCTCAACCTGTTGCGCGATCTATCGGTGGAGTTTGGGCTGACCTATCTGTTTATTGCCCACAACCTGAGCGTCGTCGAGCATATTAGCGACCGGGTGGGGGTGA
>JAHDWG010000296.1 GCA_023384495.1 Caldilineaceae bacterium | reverse complement strand
CGCCGGCGTCAGCTTGTCGTCGTTCTGCTCGGAGGGGAACATGCCCGGGCTGAGCGAGTTGATCGTCACGCCGTAGGGGGCCAGTTTGGGCGCAAGGTAGTGCGTCACCCCGTGCAGCCCATGCTTGCTGGCGAAATAGGAGGGGATGTCCCACTCCAGGCCGGGGTAGCGGCGAGCGTCACCGGCGATGCTGCCATAGATCGACGCGATGTTGATGATGCGCCCCCAACGCCGCTCCATCATGGGCGGGGCAAAGAGCTGGCAGAGGCGAAAGGGCGCGTCGAGATTGAGCGCCATGACCGTGCGCCACTCATCCAGCGTCACGTCGGTCCACGGTTTGGAAAGACCGAAGCCGGCGTTGTTGACCAGGATGTCGACCCGCCCCGCGCCGGCCTTGAGCCGTTGCACATCGTCCTCGACCGTGACATCGGCGGGGATCACCGTCACTTCGCCCCCAAATTCACGCGCCTGCCGGGCGCACTCTTCCAACGGCTCGCGGCGCCGGCCACAGATGACCAGGTCGGCCCCGGCCTCGGCCAGCCCCAGCGCCATTTGCAGCCCCAGCCCCGTCCCCGCGCCAGTGACCAGGGCGCGCAAGCCCTCCAAGCTCAGGAGTTGTAGCGATCTTGCCATCGTGCTCTCCCCATTCTTGATACCCTATGATTGCACATGAACGCCAAGTCGCAAAGAGGCAGAGACGCAAAGAATATGTGTCGGTTTCGCTTTGTGTCTTTGCCCCTCTGCGCCTTTGCGTTGAATCAACTCTGCAATGATAAATTGACACCCTGATTCGCTGCGACCGTGACCGGATCACCCCTTCACCCCAGCGGGCGCAATGCCCGCCATCAGTTGCACCAGATCCGCCTGCGAGATCGAGGCGGTCGGCCCATCGAAGACGACCTGGCCCAGCCGCAAGACCACAATGCGATCCGCCACCTCGAAGACGGTCTCGATGTCGTGCGTGATCATGAGCACAGCCACCTTGCGCGCCGCCAGCGTGCGGATCAACGCCAGCACGTTCTGCGTCTGCGCCACGCCCAGCGCGGCGGTCGGTTCGTCGAGGATCACCAGCGGCGCGCCCTCGGTGACGGCGCGCGCAATGGCGACACACTGGCGCTGCCCACCCGACAGCGAGCCCACGGGCCGGTGGTAGCTCTCGAGCGCGATGTTGAGTTCGAGCAGGTGCTGGCGGGCGATCTGTTCGCTGCGCGCATCGTCACGCAGCGCCAGGGGGCCGCCGCCTGTGCGGGTCGGCTCTTTGCCCAAGACCATGTTGTGCGCCGCGCCCAGATTGGTGCAGAGCGCCAGGTCTTGATAGACCGTCTCGATCCCCGCCGCGCGGGCGTCCGACGGGCTGCTGATTGCCAGCGGCTTGCCCAGCAGTTCGGTGGTTCCGCTGTCGGGCTGGATGGCGCCGCTGATCATTTTGATCACGGTGCTCTTGCCGGCGCCGTTGTCGCCCACCAGGCAGACAACCTCGCCCGCGGCCACGGCAAAGCCGACGTTGTGAACCGCGCGCACCGCACCGTAGCTTTTGGCCAGGTTGGCGCAGCGGAAGACCGTTTCGCCTTTTGCCACGGCCGGGGCGCCGGTTGGGGATGGGGCGGTGGTGGGGGTGGCCTCCATCTCGGCCTGGGCGGCGGCCAAGAGCGCCTCGCGGCGGTCGACTTGAGGCTCGACGGTGATGGCTCGTTCGCGCTGTGCGGCCGAGTATTGGTCGGCGCCCAGCGCCAACAGCAACGTAAGGCCGCGGGCGATCTGCTGATACCAATCTTGCAAACCGGCGAAGATCAGCCCCGTGTTGAGCACGGCAATCGTCGCCACGCCGATGAAGATGCCAAACGGATGTCCGCTGCCGCCGGTGAAGCCGACGCCGCCGAGGATGACGGCGGTGAGCACGTCCAGTTCGAAGCTGAGCCCAATCGAAGGCGTGCCGCTGCCCAGGCGCGCGGTGGCCAGGGTGGCGACCAGCCCCATGAGCACGCCGTTGAAGACATAGAGGCCGACGACAAAGCGGTCGACGTTGATGCCGGTCAACCGCGCCGCGGCCGCGTTGCCGCCGATGGCGTAGGTGCGCAGGCCAACCACGGTGCGCACCAGCACAAAGCCGCTGACCACAAAGACCACCGCGGCGATGATCACGGGGAGCGGCGCCGGCCCCACATAGGTGCGCCCAATCGCAATAAAGCTCGGCGGGAAGCCAAAGATGGAGACCCCGCCCGATACCACATAGGCCATGCCGCGGAAGATGGCGGCTGTGCCGATGGTGACGATGATGGGCGAGATCTTGAGCGCCCGCACCAGCGAGCCGTTGAGCAAGCCCAACAGCGCCCCAAAGAGCAGCCCCGCGGCAACGCCGGCGACCGCGCTTTGGGTGCTCACCACCGTGCGCGCCACCACCACGCCGATCAGCGCATACTGGCCGCCGATGGAGAGATCCACATTGCCTGAGGTGAGCAGGAAGCCGCTGCCAATCGCGGCAATTGCAATCGACGAAATGTTGAGCAGCGTGGCAAAGCCGTTGCTGACCGTGAAGAAGTTGTCAAAGCGCAGCCCAAAAAAGCCGATGAGCGCAATACAGAGCAGCCCCAGCCCCAGCCGGTTGCGCCAATCCCACGCCGAAACCACCCCCTGCCGCCGCAGGAGCATATCCAGCCACGCAAGCGCCATGCCCATTGTTCCTTTTGGTTGACGAGATGACCGAACGACAAAGGGCAGGGTAACCTTGATTGGTCACCCTGCCCCTTGTCGGGCGTTAGGCCGCCACGCGCACGTATTGGTCGCGCGTCTCGTAGCTGATGCTGCCCAGATTGGTGAAGTAGGTGTCAGCGTCTTGCCAGGTGTCGCGTACGTTGCTCATGGCCTGCTCAAAGGCGTCGATAGACTCAGCTGAATTGAGCTCGATGGCGTTGAACTGCATGACCTGCGGGATCGACTTGCCCTCGAGCCAATCGGCGGCGTACTGGCCCCACGCATAGCCCATCATGGGGTAGGCGAAGGCGAAGCTGGCCTTGTAGGGGCCACCCTCGCGCACCTTGTTGAGCGCCTCGGCGTCGCCGTCGATGCCCGACATGTAGATATTTTCCCCGGCCCTGCCGGCAGCCTCAATCGCGGCCAGCGCCCCCAACACCAGCGTATCGCCGCCGAGGATGACGTTGATATCGGGGTGGGCCTGGAGCACGGTGTTCATGGTGTTGAAACCGGCCTCGTTGGTAATGGCGCCGGCGTTGACATCGCTGACGATCTCAACCCCCTCGCCCGCCGTGCGGACGCCATCGAGCACGCCCTGGTGGCGGGCGATCAACACCTCAATGGTGTCGATGTTGAAGTAGTGGACCTTGGCCTGGCCGCCCAGGTTTTCGGTGATCCACTTGGCCGCGGCCAGCCCCTGCGTGTAGCCCACCTTGTATTGGTCGGCCACGGCCTGCACGGTGCTGGGTGGCGTCACCAGCGACATCACCGCGATGCCGTCATCGATGGCCTGCTGCATGAGCGGCGCCTGGGCGTTGGCATCCAGCGGCTGGATGCAGAGGGCGGCGATGCCGCGCTGCAAGAAGGTGTTGATCTGCTCGATATTGCGCGCTGAATCATCGTTGGCGATCGCAGTGATGAACTCCAGATCGCGGTCCTCGGCGGCCAATTGGATGGCGTTGGTGATGGCGAGGAAGAACTCGGCGTTGGACGTGTTGGCCCACGCGATGCGGCGGGGCAAATTGGGGATCTCACCCACCGTGTCGCTGGGCTGAAACGCGGTAAAGGCGCCGGGATCCGGCCCCAAATCGGGTTCGGGTGTCGGTGTGCTGGGGGCTGTCGCCGGGGCAGGAGCGCCCACAGGAGCGCATGCGGCCAGCAGGTTCGCCCCAATCGCGGCGGAACCAACCCAGACCATGCCTTTGAGCAGTTGACGGCGGGAGAGCGAGCGGGCATCAGAATCAGGCAGACGGTGCATGAGTCTCTTCTCCTTCATATGAGTGTGTGCAAGCGGAAACGAGCAACGGCGAACATCGGTAAACGGGCGCATCCTTCTAAACTGCGGTTGCTTTGAAAACGTGCATTGGGACAAAACTGCAAGACAACTAGCGTTTTCAAACAGAGTTGAGTATAACGTGAAATCTTACTGCCAGACGCGCAACTTTGTCAAAACGTCTTTCATCACACGAAATTTGTGTTTCGCAATATCGTGGAACTGCAATCGATTGTGTAAAAATCAGAAAGCCCATCGGTGCACCGATGGGCTTTCTGATCAGAGTCGTCTGATGAAGGATCGCGGTCAGCGGGCCGCCACCTTTTGGCCGGCGCCCTGCGCCTGGTCGGTCTTCATATGACAGTTCTTGTATTTCTTGCCGCTGCCGCACCAGCAGGGATCGTTACGACCCAGTTGCGGCCCGGTGTTGCGCACCGTCTGTGGCTTGCCGTTGCCGCCGTCGCGGTTGGTGCGGATATTGCGGGCAATCGGGGAGGGCGCCAGCGCCTGGCGCGCCGGCGTCGCCCCGTCCTGCGCGGCAACCTGCGGCATCACCTGCACATTGAAGACGGCCTTGACAATATCGCCGCGGATGTCGGTCATCAGCTCGCTGTACATGGCAAAGGCCTGGCGTTTGTAGGCCACCAGCGGGTCAATCTGCGCATAGGCTTGCAGCCCGATGCCTTCGCGCAGGTGGTCGAGGTCGGTGAGGTGGCGCACCCAGCGATTGTCCACCGCCCAGAGCATGATCTGCCGCTCGGCATAGCGCATGGGCTCGTCGCCAATTTCTGCTTCCTTGGCGTCGTAGGCCGAGAGGGCCAGTTCCATAGCCTCATCCGTGATCTCATCGATGCTGCGATTGCGCCATTCTTCCACGGGGAATTCGTGGGGGAAGGGGAAGAGCCCGCGCAACGCCTGGGCCAAATCGTCCAGGGGCCATTCTTCGGCATCCATATCATTGTTGATAAAGCTCTGCACCACCTCTTCGATCTCGTCTTCGATCATGGTTGTGACCGAACTCTTCATCGACGGCTCGAAGAGGATGCGGCGGCGCTGCTCATAGATACGATTGCGCTGCTCGTTGACCACCTCGTCGTATTGGAGCACATGTTTGCGGATGTCGAAGTTGTAGCCTTCCACCTTGGTCTGGGCGTTTTCGATGGCGCGGGAGACCAGCCCAGCCTCAATGGGCACATCATCCTCGACGCCCAGCCGGCTCATGATGCCGCTGATCCGCTCGCCGCCAAAGCGGCGCATGAGGTCGTCGTTCAGGCTGATGTAGAAGCGGCTGACGCCTGGGTCGCCCAGGCGGCCGGAGCGGCCGCGGAGCTGGTTGTCGATGCGCCGCGCCTCGTGGCGTTCGGTGCCGATCACGCGCAGGCCGCCCAGCGCGCGCACCTTGTCGGCATCGCGTCTGACTTCGGTAAACTTCTCGGCCAGCACCTGAGCCCAGCGCGTATCATACGCTTGGGTGGGGTCTTTGCCGTGTTTGAGCAATTCGAGCGTCTCGTTCCACGCCATCTGGGGGATCTCGGCCAGATCGATGTCTTCTTTGCGCAACTGTTCGCGGGCCATCCCTTCAGGGTTGCCGCCGAGCAAGATGTCCACACCGCGGCCGGCCATATTGGTGGCGATTGTCACCGAGCCAGGGCGACCGGCCTGGGCGATGATGGTTGCCTCGCGTTCGTGATTCTTGGCGTTGAGCACCTCGTGGGCAATGCCGCGGCGCTTGAGCAACTGGCTCACATGTTCGCTCGTCTCGATAGCGACCGTGCCCACCAGCACCGGTTGCCCCTGTTTGTGCGCCTCGGCGATGTCGTCCAACACTGCCGTGAACTTGGCCTCTTGTGTACGGTAGACCAGGTCGGGCAGGTCTTCGCGGACGACAGCGCGGTAGGTGGGCACCATCACCACATCGAGGTTGTATATCTTTTGGAACTCCTCTTCCTCGGTTTTGGCCGTGCCGGTCATGCCGGCCAGCTTGTTGTACATGCGGAAGAAGTTTTGGAAGGTGATGGTCGCCAGCGTCATCGACTCTTTCTGCACCTTGACGCCTTCCTTGGCCTCGATAGCCTGGTGCAGCCCCTCGCTGTAGCGTCGCCCTTCCATAAGCCGCCCGGTGAACTCATCGACGATGATCACCTCGCTGTTGCGGACGATATAATCCACATCGCGTTTGTAGAGGGCGTGGGCGCGCAGTGCGTTGTCCAGATAGGGCACCATCTCGAAGTTTTCGGGGCTGTAGAGGTTTTCGAGCCCCATGCGTTTTTCGATAAAAGCGATGCCCTCTTCGGTGAGTGTGGCGACGCGCTCTTTCTCGTTGACGACGAAGTGTTCCTCTGGCCTGAGATTGCGCACCAGTTGGGCAAATTGCATGTAATAGTTGGAGCTATCACGCGCCTCACCCGAGATAATCAGCGGTGTGCGCGCTTCGTCGATGAGGATGTTGTCCACCTCGTCGACGATGGCGTAGTGCAGGTCGCGCTGGGTGAGGCGGGTAACGTCCTGCACCATGTTGTCGCGCAGATAGTCAAAGCCAAACTCGTTGTTGGTGCCATAGGTGATGTCGGCCAGGTAGGCCTCGTGGCGGGTGATGGGACGCAGCGCAAGGAAGCGGTCGTCGGCATTAGGGTATTCGGGGTCGTAGA
Source organism: Caldilineaceae bacterium (assembly GCA_023384495.1). Lineage (GTDB taxonomy): Bacteria > Chloroflexota > Anaerolineae > Caldilineales > Caldilineaceae > CFX5. Next base: position 2,865 of record JAHDWG010000296.1, on the reverse strand, counting down.
CAAAACTACCGTTGTCGGGGTTGCCCGCGCTGTTCTGGATCACCGCCGCGCTGAGGCCCAGCATATGATAGATTGGCCCCATCAGTTGCAGACCCACCTTCGAGAGATAATCGTTGGGGGTCACGAGGTGTGCGCCACGGCCAGCCAGCGCATTGAGATAGAGCGGCAGCGTGGCGACCAATGTCTTGCCTTCACCGGTTTTCATCTCGGCGATGATGCCGTGGTGGAGCACCATGCCGCCCAGCAATTGGACATCGTAATGGCGTAGGCCAATGGTGCGCTTGCTTGCCTCGCGCACGGCGGCAAAGGCTTCGGGCAACATATCGGCAAGCTCATCTTCTTCGATGGCCCGGATTTCCTTTTTGATCCGCTCCACCTCAACGCGGGCGAACTTTTGCTGGTCGGTGCCCAGCACGGTCAGGTATTCACCCTCGGCGATGGCAAGCTTGGCGCGCGCGTCTTCAGTCGCCTCTTGGATGCGCGCCTTGAACTCAGCGGTCATGGCTCGGAGCTCATCGACGCTCTTCGCCTCGAATTCGGATTCCAGGGCGTTAATCTCTTCAACGAGCGGCCGAAAGCGCCTGAGCACTTTTTCATTCGGGTCGCCAGTAATGGCGTAGTAAATTTTCTTGATCATTGCAGTTCCTGGCAAACCGCTCAGGGCGCTATGGCAGCGTCCTGACGGGATAAGAGTGGGTTACCTTGTCCACTGTCGCAAATACAAGACCGTATTCGATATTGTACTGCATAACCAGGCAACTTGTCATATTATGCGGCAGGCTAGGGTGCATCCAACCTTTAGGGCCAACGTCCCCGGCACAGGCGACAGATGCTTTCGGCTTGGAGAAATTTACTCGCCTGTGCCGGGGACGTTGATCAGCTCGCCCTATGTTTCGGATGCACCCGGCGCGCTACGCCCTAGACAAAAGAGCCCCAGGACCGTCTTGTCGATCCTGGGGCAACCAGCCGAACGATCTATAGAAACGCCGCTGCTGTCATGATAAGCGGCCTGCGGCGGTTGTTAGCAGGTAGGGGCGGATGGCGCCCGCCCACCACCTGCGCCCCAAGTTCAGGGGCAGACGTAGTTCGCTTCTACTTCGCCACCACTTTGATCTGTTTGGGCTTGACTTCTTCGGCCTTGGGCACTGTCAGCGTGAGCACGCCATTGCTGTATTCGGCGCGAATCTGTTCAACATCGACCGGCGCGGTGATGGTCAACCGGCGCTCGAACGGGCCGCGGAACAGCTCGCGCTTGACAAAGGTGGCCTCTGCGGCGGGCGCAGGGAACTGCCCGCGGATCGCCAGCTCCTCGCCCTCCATGGTGATTTCCACATCGTCGGGATTGACGCCGGGCAGGTAGGCCTGAATGGTGAAGCCGTTCTCATCGGCCCACACATCAAGCGGGAGACCGACCTTGAGGGCTGCGGCCTTGCCATTCTGCTGGCCATTGCCCGCGCTGCCGCCGTTGCGGATGTAGTCGTAGGGGGTGAACATGCGATCCATGCGATTTGCTGCATTGACAAATTCGCGCATTATGCTGTTGTAGCGATTGGCGTTCATGGGTGCTGCTTCCTTTCACTGGCTCGGCGCGCCCTGAAATGTCAGGGGCGGGTGCGAACAGAGTCGGTTTCATTGATGATGCCAGCATACCGTGACTCTGTTAGCCGTGCGCAAGTGCACCGTTATCGTCAAATTTGCGCTCTGCAAGATTTTTGTTAGCGCCTTCAGTTGAAGAAATCTTCATCGCCCGCTTCCAGATATTGGCGGGCGGCCTTGACGTTGAACGTCACACCCAGGCCGGGTCGATCCCACACGTCGATGTGGCCGGCCTTGACAATGGGGTCGGGCAGCCCGTCGACAATGTCATACCACCAGTCGGGCCGCGCCACGGGGTACTCGAAGGCGATATAGTTCTGCGGCAACGTCGCCGAAACCTGCACCAGCGCGGCCAGGCCGATCAGGCCGTCGGCGATGCCGTGGGGCGCCATCATCACGCCATGCAGGTCGGCATATTCAGCCACCCACTTGAGCTCGGCGATGCCGCCGATGTCGAGCGGGTCGGGGCCAATGATGCTGACGGCGCGCTGCTCGATCAGCTCGCGAAAGTTGTGACGCAGATAGATCTGCTCGCCGGTGTGGATGGGCGTCGATGTCGCGCGCGTCACCTCGCGATAGAGATCGGCCGAGACGTGGGGCGTGTAGTCGCCGGTGATCATATCCTCCAGCCACATGAGGTTGAGCGGCTCCACCGCCCTGGCAAAGCGGATGGCGTCGGGCACGGTGAAGCCAGGCCCACAGTCGAGCGCCAGCCCGATTTCGTCGCCGAGGACATCCTTCATGGCCTCGACACAGGCAACCAGGTGTTTCAGCCCTTGCTCGGTCATCAGGCCATAATTGGGGTAGCGACCGCCATCGCGCACCTCGCTATAGAAAAAGTTGGCCGTTTCGCGCACCATGTGGCTGTGAAAAGCCACCCCTTCTTTGATGATGGTGAAGCCCTCCGGTCGTTCTTTCATCTTGGCCACATCGTCGGCAAAGGCCTGGGGCGAGGCGCCGTTGATGGGGAAGCGCACCCCGCCATTGTAGACGCGCACCCGGTCGCGGACCTTGCCGCCCAACAGTTTGTAGACGGGCAGCCCAGCGGCCTTGCCGGCAATATCCCACAGGGCCACCTCGATGGCGCTCACCGCGCTGCCCCACGGCTTGAATGCCCCCAGCCGGCGCAGTTTGAACATGACCCGCTCCACATTGGTCGGGTCCTCACCGAGGACAAGCTCACGATAGAAGAGCACATGGGGTTTGAGATAGTGCTTTTGCTACTCGGCCTGGCCATATCCGACGATGCCGGCGTCGGTCGTGATGCGC
>JAHDWG010000295.1 GCA_023384495.1 Caldilineaceae bacterium | reverse complement strand
CTCCAAGCCCCCCGCCCCTTTCAGAACTGACTGTCACCATGAAACTGTCACCTTGAAAACTGCACTAGGCGTCCCCGAGACGGCTGCCGATAAAATCCGCCGCGCCGTTGAGGAAGCTGCGGATGTCGAGCGTGCGTTTGCCCGCCGGCTGCACGGTGTGGAGCAGCACGAGACCATTGCCGGCGCCCACGGCCCCGCCGTGGGGCGTGCTCACGACCAGCCCAGGCTCGGCCTGCCCGTCGATGGCCGCGCCCTGCCAGATCTTGAGCAGCTCACCGCGCCAGGTGGTGTAGGCCGAGGGCCAGGGCGTATAGGCGCGGGTCATCCGTTCGATCTCGATGGCCGGTCGGCGCCAGTCGATGCGCCCATCCTCTTTGCGGATGAGGCGGCAGATCGAGACTTGGCCGGGCAGCTCATGTTGGGGGATAGCCCTAAGGTTGCCGTCGATCCACGCTGGGATGGTGTTGACCAACAGTTCGGCCCCCAACCCGGCCAGGCGCGCGCCGAGCGAGGCCGTTGTGTCTTGCGCCTGGATAGCTGTGCGCGCTTGGGTGAGCACCGGGCCGGTGTCCATGCCTTCATCCATCTGCATGATCGAGACGCCGGTTTCGGGCCGCCCGTCGAGGATGGCGGCGGTGATGGGCGACGCCCCGCGGTAGGCGGGCAAGAGGCTGGCGTGGACATTGAGGCAGCCATAGCGGGGGATCGCCAAGACCGGCGGCGGCAAGATCAGCCCATAGGCGGCCACCACGATGAGGTCGGGCGCCAGGGCCTGGATCTCGGCCACGGCGTCGGGCGCTTTGCGCAGCCGTTGCGGCTGGAAAACGGGCAACTGGTGCGCCAGCGCGTACTGTTTCACCGGGCTGGGGGCCAGCTTGTTGCCGCGGCCCGCGGGCCGGTCGGGCTGGGTGAAGACGGCGATCACCTGCCAGCCGTGGGCGTTGCGCTGCTCATGGAGCCGGCGAAGCGACGCCGCCGCAAAGTCGGGCGTCCCCATAAAGAGGATGCGCAAGGGTTGATTCGTCATGGCCCTATTGTATCATGCCGCCGTGCTAAGGCACAGTTCAGGGCGAATATTGAGGCGTCTTGGGGGGGGCGACATCAGACCTACCCATGCTGCAACCTTTGCAGCTCATCTGCGTACTGCTCAATAGTGACGGGCCGGTTTGCGCCGGCGGCTAGGCCAAGAACCTATCCGAATAACGGTTGCGGGTCCGAGAAACTACACCTGCGAGTGAGCTTGGTCGCAGAGTTATTCGGATAGGAACTATATAGCTTGAAAAACGAGGGAAGTTGAATGGACGAGACAAAGCGTGACAGTGGCGCGACGGCTGGCGCCGTCCCTGTGGAGAATGTTGGCGAAGAGACCCGCACGCCGGTTGAACGCATGGCGGACACGGCGCGCGAGCAAGCGGGCGCTGCGGCCGATGCGTTGCGCAAGGGTGAGTTTATGCACGAAGCGGCGGTCGACACAGCGGCCACGCCGGACGACCGCCTGATTGCTCTGTTGAGCTACGCCAGCCAGGTGATCGTGCCGCTGGTGATGCCGATCATTGTCTTGATCAGCGAGAGCAGCAAGCACCGCCCCTTCCAGCGCTATCATGCGGTGCAGAGCCTGGCGTTGGCCGCGCTCTTTGGCGCGGGGAGCCTGATGCTGGGCGTCGGCTCCATGATCCTGTGGGTGGTGCCCATCATTGGCTGGCTGGTCAGCCCGCTGATGGCGTGTCTGATTCCGATTGTGTGGGCCATGGGCGTGATCGCCATGCTCTATTATGGCTACCAGGCGTATCAGGGCCGGCGTTTTGCCATCCCGGGGTTGACAAGCTTCTTGCGCGACCAGGGTTGGCTATGAGGTGGGATGGTGCTCTTACGGGGAATGCTCATAGCAGCAACTTAAGTTGCTTTTTTGTCGGCAAGAGCGACTGATGTCGCTACGACGGGGGCGATAATCGACAAAGTGAGCAGACCCCTATGAGGGTTCTCAGCCAGATAGAGACAGAGGTTGAAAAACGGGGGCGGATCATCCGTCCCCGTTTTTTGATCTGGAAGATTGGTTGACAACAGTTCAGACAAATGACCGCTCGATATGCGTGAAATTGAAAATATGTTTGATAATCATCATTATTATTGAACTAAATATCAAAATTATTGAAATTGCCTATTGACAAACTAAAGAATCTGTATTACACTCTTTTTGTCACGATTCATGGCGAATGAAAGGAGTGGAGTAATGTATCCGCAGTCACCTCACCTGCCCGAACTGATGCGCGACCGTTTTGACGCCCTGCTGCGCGAGGCGGAGGTCGAGCGGCAACTGGCCGAGGCGTACGGCGCGCCGCCGGGCGTGTTGTCACCCTTGTTGCGTGGCGTGGGCGATGGATTGGTTGCCGCCGGGGAATGGCTACGGCAGCGCGCCGAGCATCGGCCCGCCTCCCTTGCCAGCTAAGGGGCTATGAAAAATCACTCCCCCGACTTCACGACCGACACGATTTTGATTGCCGGGGGCGCCCGCGCCGCCCCCTCAGAAAAAGGAACAAGGACCATGCTTCCATTGCCGACACGCTGCCCTTTCACCGGCGGCGAAATTATCATCACACAGTTTTATTGTCCCGACACTGGGCTTAAGGTGGAGGGTGAGTTTTCACTCACCATGCCCTTTGCCCCTCTCAACCCCGAACAGGTGCAGTTTGTCGAGACGTTTGTGCGCTGCGAGGGGAAGTTCAACCGTATGGAGAGCGAACTGGGCCTCTCGTACCCCACGTTGCGCTCGCGGTTGCACGAGATCATCCGCACGCTGGGCTATGAGCCGGGCAAAGAAGAGCCGGCGCAACTGACCGAAGCGGATCGCCGCCGGGTGTTGGAAGAGCTACAGGCGGGTCAGTTGCAGTTTGAAGAAGCGATGCAAATTCTGAAAGGAGCAGGCGAATGACACGCCAACGAGTGATCGAAGTGGGCCAAACACCCACCCTTTTGGTTCGCCACGTGGGGGGCAATCTGGCCATGCAGGGCTGGGATCGCGCCGAACTTGCGATCGGCGACGCCGAGCAAGAGACCGTGCGCATCACCCATGAAGGGGACGCCGTGACGATAGAGGCCGATGGGGACTGCACGCTTCAGGCGCCCGTGGAGGCGTTGGTGCGGGTGGAAGAGGTCGGCGGCGACGCCGTGTTTGGCGGTGTCATGGGCGAGTTGATAATCCAGGCTGTGGCGGGTGATGTGACCATCCGCAACAGCGGCGCCGTCACCCTGGCGCATGTTGGCGGTGACCTCGAGCTGAGCCAGGCGCATGGCGTCTGCACCGTGCAACATGTGGCCGGCGATATGGAGGCGCGATCCATTCATGGCGCGCTGACCATCGAGCGCTGTGAGGGCGATCTGGAGCTTGAACAGGTGCACGGGGAATGCTCGGTGCAACATGCAGCCGGTGACATGGAGGCCAGGGAGATTCTCGGCGGCTTTTCCGCATTGACGGTGGAGGGGGATGCGGAGGTCGACCGCATCCACGGGCGCTGTCTGTTGCGCCATGTGGCCGGCGATGTGGATGCGACGTCGATTATGGGCAGCCTGCGCATCGACCGTGCGAGCGGCGATGTGGATGCCGCCCGCGTCCATGGTGACTGTAACCTCGAGACGGTGGGGGGCGAAGCCACGCTCGAAGAGATCATGGGCGCGCTGACCGCACAAACTGTCAGCGGCGACTTGAATCTGAAGCGGGTGCATGGGCCGGTTCAGGTTGAGGCGGTGGAGAGCGATGGGCGAGCGACTCACCTGCTTGGCAAGGTTGCCGTACAGCGGGTGAGTGGTGACTTTGGGGGACGCCACATCTTTGGTGACATGACGTTGGCGAAGGTAGAGGGCGATCTGCGGATTGAGCAGGCGCAGGGTGCGGTGCGCGTGGGGCAGGTTGCGGGCGATCTGACGTTGGCCCACGTGCGGGGCGCAATCGAAGCGCAGGCTGCCGGCGATGTGGCGGTGGAGCTTTCGCTCACCCCAGGCCAGCAGGTGCGGGTTGCTGCGGGCGGTGACTTGGTCTGCCGTGTGCCTGAAAACGCCAACGCTCGTTTCGAGCTGCAGAGCGGTGGCGCGTTGAGCGTGCGGCGCCTTGACGTTCAGCAGGAGCTTGCTCAGGGGCGCGCCGAGTTTACGCTTGGCAATGGTAGCGCCCTGGTGGCGTTGCGCGCTGGGGCCAACCTGACCCTGAGCGGACAGCGTGGTTCGCGCCCCGAAAAGGGCTGGGAGGACGAATTTCGCTTTGAGTTTGGCAACGAATTGGGGGCGGAATTTGGCGAACGCGCAGCCGAATTTGCGCAGGAGATTGCCACCCGCGTCGAGCACCAGGTGGGCACGATTGCCCGGCAGCTCGATGAAAAGCTGACGAGTTGGGGCGGCAGCGATGAGATCGCGCAACGGGTGCAAGAGAAAGTGCAGGCGGCCATGCGCCGCGCCGAAGAGGCGATTGCCGAGGCCGTGCGCAATGCCGATGCACGCGCCCGCGCCGCCGAACAGCGCGCCGCTGAGATGAATGAGCGGCGCGGCAAGCGCAGCGGGCGTTGGGAATTCCAGACTCCCAATCCACCCCCGCCCCCGCGCCCGGCGAAGCCTAAGGCGGCGCCTGTGAGCGAAGAGGAGCGGCTGATGGTGCTGCGCATGGTGAGCGAGGGCAAGATCTCGGTCGAGCAGGCCGAACAACTGCTGGCCGCGCTTGGTCGTTCGGAAGGGGCGGATTAGGGGTTGAGGCATGAGGGGTGACAGGCTCCTCGCCTCTCACCCCTGACTAATACGCTCCGCGCCCGCGCAAGACCACCCCAATTGTGCGCCAGAGGATGTGCAGGTCGAGCCAGAGCGAGTAATTTTGGATGTAATAGAGGTCCTGCTCGGTGTGCAGGTGCATGGGGTTGTCGCTGCGCCCGTTGACCTGCCACCAGCCGGTCATCCCTTGTGGGACGGCAAAGCGTTTGCGCTGCCACGGCTCGTATTTGTCCACCAGCCAGGGCAATTCGGGGCGCGGGCCGACAATGCTCATGTCGCCTGCAAGGACGTTGAAGAGCTGGGGAAGCTCATCGATGCTGGTGCGGCGGATCAGACGACCCACGCGGGTCACGCGCGGGTCATTGGCCGTCTTGTGCACGATTTTGCCGTCACGGTCGACTTCGCCCACATTGGGCGACACTTTGTCTGCATTGATTACCATCGAGCGGAACTTCCACATGCGAAAGAGTTGGCCGTTTTCGCCCACCCGGTCGGCGCCGTAGAGAATCGGGCCGCGATCTTCCAGCTTGATGGCAAGCGCCACCAATCCCATCACCGGCGAGGCGATGAGCACAGCTGCGCCGGCCACAAAGAGGTCGAGCAGCCGTTTGGCCAACCGCTGCATCTCATCAATGGCCGGGTCGCGCAGCCCGATCAGCGGGATGCCGCCCAGATTTTCCACCGTGGCCCCAAAATAAGCCAGCCCAAAATAGTCGGGCGCCACCCGCACCCGCACCGGCTGCGAATGCAGAACGGCCACCAGATTGGCAAGCCGCGAATGAGCGTGGGCGGGCAGGGCCACCAGCACCTCATCAATGTGTTCGAGGCGCACAACCGACTGGGCGCTGTCCAACGGGCCCAGCACGGGCACATCGTGGAATGTCTTGTCTTGTTTTGCCGGGTCGTCATCCAGGAAGCCGACCAGCTCAATCCCCGGCCAGGCCTGGCGGCGCAGCTCGGCCACCAATTCTTGCCCTACCGCGCCGGCGCCCACAACCAGAATACGCGCCACGCTGCTCGAACCGGAGCGGAGCAGGCGATGCCCAAAACGAAGCACCGACCGATAGCCAAGCAACAACACCAACGCAACAAGATAGAAGTAGAGATAGGTCAGGCGCGCCAGCTCCACATTGGCCAGATAGAGCAGGCCGGCGAGCGAGAGCGCCCCCAGCGTGTGCGCCAGCGCGATGCGCTGATACTCATCGACCCAATGGATGATCCGGCGTGGGGTGTAAACCGAGAGCAGCAGGAAGCTCACCAACCAGAGCACCCCAATCGCAAGCTGCATCCGCCAGGTGGGGATGTAGACCCACTTGTTGATCCATTCGGGTCGCAATTGCTGGCCGATGGGCAAGGCAAAGCGCGCCTGGATGGCAATCCACAGCGATACCTGGATCAGCACTCCATCCACGATAAAGAGTGCAGCCATATAATTCGTGCTGAACCGCTTGAACATATTTGTCCTCTTCTCGCGTGCTGTAACGGCGTGGCAACGGTGGTTCGGTGAGAGGAAACGCCCCACTGTTCTGTGATGATTATACGGAATTTTTCTCAAAAAGATACGCTCTTCTGTCGAAATCCGTCAAAAGTTAATCATATTTACGTAAATTGATCTCCTTCGTAGTGCAGTTTTCGGTGAGTTTGCTATGAGGTGACAGTCACTTCTGAAAGTGACTGTCACCTTGCAGCTATCACAGGTGTGCGTCCGCCTAGACCGGCTGGTGACGATGGCTCTGCTGTGCGCAAATAGAGCGTAGTGATCAGGGCAAAGAGCACCCACGGGAAAAAGGCCAGCTTGACGCCCCAGGTAGCTGCGTCTACGACGCCGTGAATGTGCAGGCCAACCAGCGCCGCCGTGGCGCCGATGGCCAGGGTATGCGCCAGCGAGGGGCGGTGTGGCTGTCGCAGCAGCCCAATGACCATGACGAACAGGTTGACCTGCATGGCCATGAAGGCAATCAGGCCCGGCAACCCCAGATCAAGGCCCACCTGCAACAATAGGTTATGCGCATGGGGGAACCCGGTCACGCTGAAGGGAATGGGGTAGAGCGTGGGCAGCGTTGTGGTGAAGGCGCCGATGCCAATCCCGGTGAAGACAAAATCGTGCAGCGCGGTGAGTGAAGCGTTCCAGACATCCATCCGGCCTTCCCAGCCACCGAGGGAGCCATCTTTGCTCAATTCTTCGGCGACGGTGGCCGGGCTAAACCACCAGATGGCGAGCGCCGCCAACCCCACCGCCACCAGCGCCAGCCGCCAGAACCGGGGCCAGCGCAGCAGCAGCGTCAACGGCAAGGTGACGGCGGTTGCCAAAAGCCCGCCGCGACTCTGGGTCAAGACCAACAGGCCCGAGACGTACAAAAAAGAGAGGCCGAGCAGCAGCCGAAGGCCCAGCGCGAGACGGCTGGTCTGGGCGGCGGAGAATCGGCGCCACAGTCGCCAGGGCTTGGTTGGACGGAGAGGCTGAGGGTGCAACAGCAAGGCAAGCAGCAACGGCGCAAGGAGGATCAACACGGCGGCGAGAATATTGGCGTGGATCGTCTCGCCCAGCTCGACGTGGATTGCCTCCAGCCAGTCATAGATGGCCAGGTGAAAGAGGCGGAACTCGGACTTCCAGGTGACAAACAGCGGCGCGATCAGCGCCAGCGCCCCACCGGCGGCCAATAGAAACCCGGCGATCCAGGCCGGTTGCCGTTGGGCGGGCGGCCAGCGCGCCAATGCACCGTAGAGGGCAATGCCATAGAGCAGGTAGCCGGCGGCGCTCCACGCCATCTGCCGGTCGGGCGCGGCCCAAATGTTGACCGGCAGCCAGGCCAGGATCAGCACGATGGGGATGCTGAGCGGGGAGTGCGGCGTCAGGCGCGCCGGCCCCACGGCCAGGCGCACAGCGGGGAAGAGAAAGAGCGCCAGCAGCACAAAGGGATGGCCAGACAGCGGCGCCCAACGGCCAGGAAAAATGACAAACGGGCCCAACAGGGCCAACCAAAACGGCTCCAGCCAGAGCAACTGGCGGGCGCGAGTACGCAGCGAGGTCAATCCAATCTCCGACGAATCTGTGCTAGAAGACGAGCAGGCGCTGCCTGCAGCGAATTATATGAGGCGTACGGTCTTTGAGAGGACAAATGGTCTCACTTATTTCGTTATCTCGTGGGAATGACATCTGGCGCTCTTATCCCCGGTGAAAGCGTCGGACGTTGCTGTTGGGAGGCCCTGAACTTGTGGAAACGGGCAAAGTCGAGAAGCTCGGCTTGACCAGCCTCTGGCAGCCGTTCCGCCAATGCAGCGACACGCTCTGCTAAAAGAACCCATCGTTGGGTGCGCGCCTCCCACACCACCACAAAATAATCGGGACGTAGGGGGATAAAATCGATGGCTTCGCCTTGCTCGTTGGTGAACTCAACCTCATAAGCCACACCCGCTCCATGAACGTCGATAATCGTCCCTTGCATTCCCGCGTACAGGCCCGGTTCTGGCAGATCGACGAGCAATTCCACGACATCGAATTGTTCGGGCATTGGTTTACTCCTTCACCCACAACGTAGCCAGCCGCACTTCATCGCCGCCTTCAGGCGCAAACCAACCGGTGCAAATGGTCGCTTGCTGTCCCTCAGTTCCCCTGATGACCAGGTCGGCGCGATATCGCCGATAGAACAAAAGCTATCACTTCCTCTAGAGATGCCTCTGAGGCAGGTTCGGGTTTCCCGGCAGGACCCACATGTTTGTGGTGGGGAAAATTCTTCAGGTGTGTATGGTGAGGGGCGTTGTCCCAACCGATCTTGATTTCGTTGTCGGCCGAAAGCCAGTAATAACTGTATCGCACCAGTCTGCTGCCAGCCCAGTGTTCGGCGACCCGCAAGTTGGCGCCATCTTTGAGGTAGAGAATCAGCCGAATTGTCTCTCCGTCGAGTTCGACTGCTACAATCCGGGCGACATGAGCAGCGAATTTCGCTTCGATCTGAAGCAACCTCTCAGTCGCTAACATCGGTAGCCGGTCCCCCCAAGAGGCCACGCTGGGCAATCTCCTCCATGGCAGCAATATCCCGCGTCAGCCGGGAGATGACCGTAGCCCAATGGCGCCACATCACGTAGTCTTCGTGCAGTGCGTACCCTGCGTCGTCTGGAAGGCCCTCGTTTTCCAACACTTCCAGGGTTGTATTGTACGTCTCCTCAAAGTGACGGACTTTGCTCTGGGCCAGAAAGAGCCGTTTGCGCAGGTTCGAGAGCCGAATGGCTGTGCCATGCGTGATGATGGCTTCCCGTTCTCCAGGAGGCAGGGTCAAAAACGTCTCCTCTAACGATGGGGATCCGACAACGTTCATATTCATCCTCTCACTCCATCTCTGTCTGCGCATCAAACCAATGCGGCCTGGCTCGATTATACCAGGGGATCGAAGCGGAAACAACTGGCGGGGAGAGGCGCCGATCACACGCCCGTTGGGGATGCGACCGGCGGCGGAGGGCTGGGAGCCACCTTACCCGATTACCCAGCGCCTGCAACACAAATGGATCAGGCAAACGCCAGGTAATCAGGGGGTGCGTAGAGGCGGCGACGGCGCAACGGCTCAGGCGCGGCGTTCAGGCACAAATCGCGCAGGCGACGCATGTGAGCCGCTGATTTCAACAGATACAGCGGCTGTTCTGCCGCACCAACGTGCTGCGTCCATTCTGGCGCTGGTTGCTGTGTACGCAACGAGAAGAGTTCCAAGAGCGCTCTCCCAATGTCAATTAGAAATGCACACCGATGACAGTTAGAAATTAACATGGTG
>JAHDWG010000294.1 GCA_023384495.1 Caldilineaceae bacterium | reverse complement strand
CAAGTGACTTCGACCAGAGCCTGCATGCAAGAATGGTGGGACGCACGAAGACCCGACCCCAGCTCGGAAGCGGCCAGGCATTGCGTACATCGTGGTGGTAGGGCGAGCTTGCTACATTTGGGCAGTTGCCACGTAGCAGCGATTTCGGTTGCCCGAAACTGCTGCTGCGCGCCGAGCATCAGGGTAGGTGCGATATGGGGGCGGCGGTTGCGCTGTTGACGCCGCCGGTGTAAAGGCAGTGTAACATGATACGACACGAAACGCAAAAGGCCCACGGGCGCCCGCCCACCGATAGCCGCCTGCTGCGACAATAGGGCAAAACGGCGCAACACAGAGGGCGCGGAGAATGCACAGAGAACACCGAGAAAAACCTCAGTGTGCTCTGTGTCTCCTCGGTGTTCTCTGTGTTCCTGCTGTGCGCTATTATTTTCATCGTTCGGGGTGTCCCCAGGTCCATATTGCCTACGCAGAGTCGGGCAACACGGCGATACAATCGACCGAGATCGCACTCTGCCCAACCGGCGCCTGCAGGGTGGTGCGCGCCGGGTATGGCTCGCGTACATAGCGCAGATAGACCTCGTTCATGGCGGCAAAGTTGCCAAAGTCGGCCAGAAAGACCGACACCTTTACCACATCGCCCCAGGATGCGCCGGCGGCTTCGAGCAGCGCGCTAATGTTTTCGAAGACCCGTTCGGCCTGCGCCTCAAAGCTGCCGGTCACCATCTGGTTGGTCGCCGGGTCGATGGGCCCCTGCGACGAGACATAGACGGTCGGCCCGTGTGCGATCATGGCCGGCGAGTAGGGGCCGCGCGGCAGCGGCGCCTTGTCGGTGCTGATGGGTGTACGCATGGTTTGCTCCTCAATGAATGTGAATCAACCTTCTCGGAAGATCAGGACGTACGCAGCCGGGAACGCCGCCATCGATGGCGGCTGCCGGCATGATGCCGGCTGCCGGCATGATGCCGGCGTTCCAAGAGGCAGTTGCGCAAGCTCTAAAGGTTTGCGATGGGTCTCATTCGCCCGTAGCGGATTGTTTTCCCGCATCGGGGTTGGCGCTGACGCTGATCCCCGCCAGTTGCTCAAAGACCTTCACCACCGCCGCGTCGTCGAGGCGGCCATAGCCCGCCGCAGCGGCCATGAGGAACATCTGGTGGGCGGCGGCGGCCAGCGGCAAGGGAAAGCGCTGCTGCTTGCCCGTCTCCAACACAATGCCCAGGTCTTTGACAAAGATCTCCACTGCGCTGAGCGGCGTGTAGTCGCCCGCCAGCATGTGGGGCACCCGGTTTTGGAACATCCACGACGAGCCCGCGCTGTTGCTGATCACCTCGTACAACTGTTGCGGGTCGACGCCCGCCTTCACGCCCAGCGCCATGGCCTCGGCTGCGGCGGCAATGTGGATGCCGGCCAGCAACTGGTTGACCATCTTGACCGTCGAACCCTGCCCGCATTCGTCGCCCAGCCGGTAGACACGCTCGGCCAACACGGCCAGCAGCGGCGCCGTCTTGGCAAAGGCCGCCGCCGAACCCGACGCCATGATGCTCAACTTGCCCTCGGCGGCGCGGACCACGCCGCCGCTGACCGGCGCGTCGAGCATCTCCAACCCGCGCGCTCGCACACGTTCGCCCGCCGCGCGCGCATAGGCCGGCGCCACGGTGCTGCAGAGCATGATGACGCTGCCGCGCGGCAGCGCCTCCGCGGCGCCGTCGTCGCCAAAGAGCACGGCCTCGGCCTGCTCGCCGCTCATCACCATCACCACCAGCACATCGGCCCCGCGGGCGGCGTCGGCGGTGGTGTCCGCACCGCGCCCGCCAGCCTCGACAAAGCGAGCTACAGCCGCCGGGCTGACATCATAGCCCTGCACGGCAAAGCCAGCCTTCACCAGCGTCGTCGCCATGCCCATGCCCATTGCGCCCAGCCCCACAAAGCCAATGGTGGATGGATTGCTCATCGTCTTGCTCCTGTCGTGTGACGCGCTAAACGGGGTTCGTGATGCGTCCTGCTCCCCGATGTCAATAACCAAATCAGCCGTTTACAAGAGCGTCAGCGGCGTGTCGTATTGCGCCGACAGCTCGCGTAGATCGCTAAGCACCACCGGCGAGAGGGGAATCCCATCGCGCAGCCGCTTCTGCTCCGTCTCATGCTCGATTTCGCCGGCGACGTAGATGCGGTCGTGGCCGGGCGCTTTGGGCGCATCGTGCAGGGCGCGGATCATGGCGTCCATCCCCCGTTTGAACTCTTCGACCGAGCGGAAGAGATCGATGCGGAAGGCGGCAAAAAAGTGACCGTCATTTTCCAACCGGTAGCCCTCGTATGCAGCCGGATCGTCATCATAGAGCTGGTCCCACCCGCCCGAAAGGATGTTGCAGAGCACCGAGACCATCATCGCCAACCCGTAACCCTTGTGGCCGCCCTGTTCTCGCTCGCCGCCCAGCGGGTAAAGGAAGCGCACCTGCGTCGGGTCGGTGGTCGGCTGGCCGTCGGCATCCACCCCCCACCCTAGGGGGATCGCCTCGCCGTTGTCACGCATCATGGTGATGCGGTTGAAGGGCACGACGGAGGTGGACATGTCGAGCAGCCAGGGCGGTTCATCTTGGGTGGGGAAGCCCATGCTGATGGGGTTGGTGGAAAACATGGAGCGGGCGCCAAAGGTGGGCAGCACGCCATAATCGTGGTCGCGCGCGTAGAAGCGCGCCGTCATCGAGACGCCGATCAGGTCCTCGGCCAGCGCCATGTAGGGGTAATAGCCGGCCGCGCCATAGTGATAGGTGTTGTGGATCGCCACCATGCCGATGCCCGCTTCTTGCGCCTTGCGCATGGCCAGCCGCATGGCCCACGGCCCGGCTGCCAGCCCCAGCGCACAGTCGCCGTTTACCCGCGCCGAGACGGGCGTCTCGCGATCAAGCGTAAAGTTGGGATTGAGGTTGATAAGGTTGCGCGCCATCTGGGCAAAGTAGATGGGCTTCAGATTGCGGACGCCGTGTGTATCCACCCCGCGGCGGCTGGCGTAGAGCAGCACATCCGCCGCGTCGAGCGCGTGCGCGGGGGGCAGCCCGGCGCGCACAAAGAGTGTATGGACGAATTGATGCAGCGCATGGGCCTCGATGTAGGCCTGAGCATGTTTCTCCATCGGGTGCTTTCCTGACAAAATGAGATGGTGGGTTTGACCGTGACCGGGCGCCGGTCACCGGCGCAATCAATGCGCCGCCTATTGTAGCACCGAACCCCAATTCTACTCAACCGCCGCGCAAGCATTCCGGGAAAGGGCCAACGATGCTTTGGTTGTCCAACGCGCTTGCGACCCTTTCCCGGTACGTGGTCAGGTGACAATCACTTCCAAAGTGACTGTCACCTCAGGGACAGACATCGCCTTCACGGGTGGCGTGGAGTCAGCTTGCCGGCGATGCTCCGTTCTGGGTACAATGGAGCGACCATCGCCCCATCGTCCATCGTCTATCGTCCCATCGTCTATCATCCATCGTCCCACCAGAAAGGAGCACAATGAACCGAATGGAACTTGAGCGCCTCGCCCGCAACTTTGATGCGCCCGACGTGCGCGCGATCGCGCTCATGGGCAGCCACGCGCGGGGCGACGCCGGTCCCTACAGCGATGTGGACCTCGTCCGCTTTGTCGCCGCCGGGGCCGGAGAACTGGAAGGGGCCGGCAGCCACCTCATCGACGGTCTGCTGGTGGTGGTGAGCAATGTGACGCCCGATGCGGTCGAACGTTGGTTCACGCAGGCGGCGGAGGCCGTGACGGTGGTCGGCGGGCTGCGCCAGGCGCAACCGCTGCTCGACCGTGAGGGCGTCTTTGCCGCCATCCAGGCGCGGGCGCACGCCTTTGTCTGGACGCCCGACCTCCAGGCCCAGGCCAATGCCGGGGCGAGCGAAGCCATGGTCGGCTGGATCGAGGAGGCGCACAAAGGGCTGGAGGGGTTACGCCGTCAAGACCCAGGACGGATGCTCAACGGCCTCTTTGGGCTGACCTTTGGCCTCTCGCGGGTGATGCAGTTGCAGCGCGGGGTGCTGCTCACGGGCGACAATGGCTTCTACGCCGAAGTGGCCCAGGCCGTGGGGCCTGATTCGCCGTGGGCGCAGCTGCGCGCCGTGGCCTTTGGCGTGGGTGAAGTGCATGGCCGCCCGCCCTCGCTGCGCGAACGGGTGGTGGCCGGCCTTGGTCTCTATGTCGCCACTGCCGAACTGCTGGGCGACGCCATCCTCCCCGAACATCGCCCGCTCATCGACGCGACAGTCCAACGGATCAACAACAGTGTGGAGCGCGCTTATCATGGTGAATAATCGAATCGAGACCGCCGTCGTCCTCGCCGCGGGCGCCGG
Source organism: Caldilineaceae bacterium (assembly GCA_023384495.1). Classification (GTDB taxonomy): domain Bacteria; phylum Chloroflexota; class Anaerolineae; order Caldilineales; family Caldilineaceae; genus CFX5. Next base: position 5,290 of record JAHDWG010000294.1, on the reverse strand, counting down.
CAGCCGTTTTTGGCCTTACAACGTGGTCCGTCAAAAGGCGGCCTTCCCCATTGCCAACCGACCCCTTGTGCGCCGGCTGGTGGATGACCTGGCCGCCGCCGGGCTGACGCGCATCATCGTCGTGGTGGGCGCGGGCGAGGCGAGCGTGCGCGCCGCGCTGCGCGGCTGCCCCGGCGAGATCATGCTTGTGCGCCAGCCCACGCCCGCGGGCTCGGCGGATGCGGTCATGCGCGCCGCACACCTCATCGAGGGCGGCTTTCTCGTCGCCGCGGGGGATGTGGCCACCGACCCGCAGAACCTGCGCGCGCTGCTCGACCATGCCGTCGAGGCGCAGCCGCTGGCTGCCGCGCTCGTGCAGCCGCTGGGGGAGGAGCCGCCGCACGACTGGCTGACCGCCCACCTGGACGGGGGCCGGCTCCGTGGGGTGGAGGGGCATGGCCGGGGCGGGCGTCACCGGCTCTGTGGCCTCTACGCCTTTGACGCGGCTGCGCTGCCCTTTCTGCGCGACAACCCTGGCGTCATGCGCGCCGTGCCCGTGGGGGGCATGCCGCCGGCAGAGAGCGAGATCGCCCAGTCGCTCCAGATAATGATCGACGAGGGCGAGACGGTGACGGCGGTGACGGCGCCCGGCTATCACGTGGATGTGGACAAGCCGTGGCAGATCTTGCAGGCCAATGCGGCGGTGATCGACGCCATGCGCGGCATGGTCGACGGCAACGTCATCCCGGCGTCGTGCCGCATCCACGACGGGGCCGAGATCCACGGGCGGCTGGTGTTGGGCGAAGACTGTGTCATTGGCAACCGGGTGGTGGTCAAGGGGGACCTCTGGCTGAGCGCGGGCGCCAGCGTCACCAACGGCGCCATCCTGGAGGGGCCAACCGTGGTGGGCGCGGGAACCATTGTGCAAAACTATTGCCAGATCGGCGGCCATTCGACGCTGGGCGCGCGCGGCCACTATGGCCACGGCGCCGAGTTCAGCGGCGTGGCGCTGGACACTGTCTATTGTTATCACTATTGCGAAATTTGGGGCGTAGTGGGCGAGGCGGTGGACTTTGGCGCGGCCACCGTCTGCGGCAATCTGCGCTTTGACGACGGCGAGACGACCTGGCGCATCAAAGGGCGGCCCGAACGCCCCAAAGCGGCCGCCAACGCCGCCTATTTTGGCGACTTCTCGCGCACGGGGGTCAACGCCATCATCATGCCGGGGCGGCGCACGGGCGTCTACAGCGTCGTGGGCGCCGGAGTCGTGCTTTACGACGATCTGCCCGACCGCCAGATGGTGACACTCAAACAGGAATTGGTTACCCGCCCGTGGGGACCGGAGCGCTATGGTTGGTAGCTTGCTCCGCTTCGGGGGGCTGACCGATATGCTTGTTGACAAAGCGCTCAATGCGGTTTAGTGCATCGCGGGCCTTGGATGAGATCAGAAAGAAGAACTGGAAGACATGGACGAGATCGTCGCGCAGGTCTAGCTCTACTTCCACCCCGGCGGCGCGGGCGCGAGCGGCGAGGCGGCGGCTGTCGTCGACCAGCAACTCGGTGGCGCCGGCCTGGATCAGCAGCGGGGGGAGCCCGCGCAGGTCAGCGTAGAGCGGCGAAGCGAGCGGCGCGTGAGGGTCTGTCCCGTTCAAGTAGTGGTCGGCGCACCCGGCTAGCACCTGCTTGTTGAGATAGTCGATCTGATCCTGCCGGTGGACGGAAGCGCCCTCCAGGGCCAGGTCGAACCAGGGTGAGAGACAGACCGCGCCGGCGGGAAGCGGCATATTCGCATCGCGCAGGGCCACCAGCAGCGCAACGGCCAACCCGCCGCCGGCCGAATCCCCCGCCACGATGATCTCCGCAGGGGAAACGCCCTCGGTCAGCAGCCACCAATAGGCTGCCCACGCATCGGCCAGCGCGGCGGGGTAGGGGTGCTCGGGCGCCAGCCGGTAGTCGACGGCGAGGATGCGCAGCCGCGTCACGCGGGCCAGTTGCGTGGTGAGCAGCCGGTGCGTCTGCGGCGACCCCGCCACAAAACCGCCGCCGTGCAGATAGAGCATCACCGGGCCGCCCGTGACCTTTGGCACGCGCACCCATTCGGCGGGGACGGGGCAATCCGTGGCCGGGTGGATGAAGAGCCACAGCGGCAGGGGCAGCCCCGTCAGCCGCTTGAGCGGTGTGCGAATGTCATTGACATCGAAGGCGCGCGCGTGGGGAAGGCCCAACGCCATCACCTGCACCATCGTCTCGAACTGGCGCGACCAGGTGGGGCGGCGCGGGCCGTAACGGAAGCGACGCATGAGGGTGCCAGTGGTCGCGCGGAAGAGCAAGGTATTGAGGCGCAGATAACTGCGCACAAAGGCGGCCAGCCAACGCAGCCAACGGAACAGTGCAGCCATAGCCCATGCTTCTACACCATGCCGGCGGCGATTGTCAAGGTTGGCGGGGGCGTGTGGTAGACTGTGCCCAATCCGCAGCAGGGTAAAAGGGGGTCCACATGACCGACGGCAGCTCGACCGAGGCAGCCAGCGGCGGCATCCAGACTGCCGGCGGCGCGGCCGTGGGTGGCGACGTAGCCACGCAGGGTGGCGCTTTCATCGGCCGCGACCACATCCTCAATGTGACCATCAACGTCTCGGGTGAGAAGCTCCAGGAGTTGAGCGACACGCTGGCGCGCCTCCTGGCTGCGCCCGATGCAAGGCTGCGCGCCAATGGGGTCACCGCGGGCGACCATGCCGTCGAAGTTCCTCCCGAGCTAGCCGACGCCCTGCGCCAGTATCTCGACGCCGCGCCGGGCGGGACACAAGCCGAGCGCGAGCGCCAATACCTGCTCTATCTCTGCGTCAACCCCGACTTTCACCAGTGGCAGCAGCGCTACGTAGCGCTCTCGGGCGGCTACCGCGCCGTGCCCGAGCTGACGCCCGCCTACAGCGCCATCTTCGTGCGCGGGGAAGGGCCGCAGCGCCAGATCGAGCGCGTGCCCCTGCCCGACATCCGCACCGCGCTGGACAATCACGCCCGCTTCATCCTGCTGGCCGAGCCGGGCGCGGGCAAGACCACCGTGCTCCAGCGCATCGCCCTGGACAAGGCGCTGGCCTACCTCCAGGGCCAGCACGCGGCGCTCCTCCCCCTCTTTGTGCGTCTCTCCGCCCAGGGCGTGAACGAGTCTCCCCTCGACTTTCTGGTGCGCATGTGGCGCGATCACATGCCCGGCGCCGCCGCCAACGCGGCCGACGAACTGCGCCGGGCGCTGCGCCAGGGGCGGCTCTGCCTGCTGGTCGATGCGCTCAACGAAGCCCGCCGCGAACAGTACACCGAGCGCATGCACGACTGGCGCGATTTTGCCGCCCACCTCCCCGTCGGCAACCAATTGCTCTTCTCGTGTCGCAGGCTGGACTACGCCGGCGAGCTGGCCGTGCAACAGGTGGAGATCGACCCGCTGACCACGCCGAAGATCCAGGAGTTCGCCCGCCGCTATCTGGATGACGAGCAGGGCGCGGCCTTTTGGACGGCGCTCCGCGAGCGCCACGTCGACTTGCTCGAGCTGGCCGCCATCCCCTACTACCTGCACATGCTGGTAGAGGTCTACGCCGCCCAGGACGATCTGCCGGCCAACCGCGCCCAACTGTTTGAGCAGTTTGTCTTCCAGCTCTTCCAGCGCGAGCAGGGAAAACGCCACGAGGTATCGTGGATCGAGCCCGCGGCCCAACACCTGGCCCTGAGCGAGCTTGCCTTTGCCATGCAGACGCTCAACGAAGGCGCGCAGGTGGAGCAGGCGTGGGCGCTGGCGACGCTGCCCACCGGCGACGAGGTGGCCACGCCACCGCGCGACGTGCTCACCCTGGCCCGCGCCGCCAGCTTTCTGGCCGGCGGCGACGGGCAGGTCAAGTTCACCCATCACCTCATGCAGGAGTATTTTGCCGCCGAGGCGCTGCTGCGCCGCCTGGTCAACGGCGACGACCTGCGCCCGTTGTGGCATGTGCCCAGCGGTATAGACGCGATGCCACCCGCCGAACGGGGCGAGTGGGACCCGCTGCCCGGCCCACCCACCACCGGCTGGGAGGAAACCACGATCCTGGCGGCGGGGCTGTCACCGGCGCTGTACGATGCCGTGCAGCCCATCAACCCGGCGCTGGCCGCCCGTTGCCTGCTCGAGAGCGGCGCCGAGCAAGACGAGACGCGGCGGGCGCAAAGCCAGAGCGACCTGCTGGCGCGGTTGGGCAACGTCGCTATCCACCTGCGCTGCCGCATCGAGGCCGGGCTGCTGCTGGGGCGGCTGGGCGACCCGCGCTTTGGGGTGGAGAGCGTCAACGGCGTGCAGGTGATTCTGCCGCCACTGGTGGAGATTGCGGGTGCGGTCGCCAGGATTGGGAGTGGCCTGTGGCGACTCTTCTGGGAACGACAGCGTGACGAGTATCCACGCCACGCCGTGACGCTGGCCGGCTACGCCCTGGGCCGCTACCCGGTGACCAACGCCGAATACGCCTGCTTTATGGCCGCCGGCGGCTACGAGGAGGAGCGCTACTGGACCGCCGGCGGGCGCCACTGGCGCCGCGGCGAACCCATCCCCGGCGAGGAAGACCCGGCGGATTGGTGGATGGATACGTGGCGAAGACGAAAGCAGAATCCCCAGGAGATTGAAGAACGCCTTCGGGCAGGTGTGCTGACCGCCCACGACGCCCGCAACTGGCGGGGCTATATCCAGTGGTCAGAAGAGGCGTTTGCCCGCGCTGTCCGCCAGCTCTATCCCCAGCAGGGCGAAGTCGTGCGCGAACCCCGTTTCTGGCGCGACGCCGCCTTCAACAACCCCAGCCAGCCGGTGGTGGGCGTTTGCTGGTATGAGGCCATGGCCTACGCCAACTGGCTGGCGGCCCTCACCAGCCAGCCATTCCGCCTGCCCAGCGAGCCGGAGTGGGAGTGGGCGGCTCGCCGTGGCGGGCGGCTCTTCCCCTGGGGCAGTGGTTGGGACGCCGGCCGGCTCAACAGCCTGGAGGGGGAGAACCGGGTTATGCGGACAACGCCGGTGGGCGCCTACCCCCACGGCGCCACGCCCGACGGCATCCATGACCTGGCCGGCAACGTCTGGGAGTGGACGGCCACCCGCGGCGCCGCCTACCCCTACCGGCCCGAGGCCAACCTGGAGGACCCAGACGCTGCCGGTCTGCGTATTGTGCGCGGTGGGGGATGGGCGGCCAACCGCAAGATGGTGCGGTGCGCCTTCCGGTTCAGGATCAATCCTTGGCACGGGATCTACTTCAGTGGGTTTCGACTCGCCAGGCCCTCTCGTTAGGCTGTTGTCCTCTGTCCGCTG
>JAHDWG010000293.1 GCA_023384495.1 Caldilineaceae bacterium | reverse complement strand
GCGCGCGAGCAGATCGTCCGAGACGGCGGGGCGGCCGTCCGGCAGCCGGTCGAACGGGTTGTTCGGGGTGAGATCGGCGATCCGATCCGGCGTGTTGAAGACCATGGGTGTGTTCTCCCTGCGAGCACCGGGCTCGCTGCATAGTAACGCGACCCGCGCCCGCGGCTCCGTGCGCCGGGGCTGGTCGGAGGCGCCCGCTGCGCATTACCCTGCTGTGCGCCGGCTGCACCGGTTCAGCCTCGGCAGCGAGGAAGGGGAGCTCCGTGAAGATCACGTCCGTTGAGCCGATCCTGGTCGATCGGTACATGTTCGTCCAGGTCCACACCGACGCCGGGATCACCGGCCTCGGCGAGTCCGGCGCCTGGGGTTATCTGGAAGCGTCGGCGGCGGTGGTCAACAAGTTCGCGACCTACCTGGTGGGCGAGGACCCGCTGCGGATCGAGCACCACTGGCAGTACATGTACCGGTCGAGCCATTTTCGGGGCGCGGCGATCATGGGGGCGCTGAGCGCCATCGACATCGCGCTGTGGGACATCATGGGCAAGCACTTTGGCGTCCCCTGCTACCAGCTCATGGGCGGCAAGACGCGCGACAAGGCGCGCGTCTATTACCACGTCTTTGGTTCGACCAAAGAAGAGCTGATCCAGGGTTGCATCGACGCCAAGAACAAGGGCTTCACCGCCGTCGGCCACCTGACGCCCTTTCTCGACGAAGACCATAGCATCCCCTTCTTCAAGACCCACGTGGACAAGATGGAGGACGCCATCGACACCGTGCGCCGCTATCGCGAGGCGGTCGGCAAGGAGGTCGACCTCTGCATCGAGATCCACCGCCGCTTGACGCCCGCCGAAGCAATCGTGCTGGCGCGCGGCATCGAGCCATATCACCCCTTCTTCTACGAGGACCCGATCCTGCCTGACCATTTTGACTCCATGGCGTTGGTGGCGCAACATATCAACATCCCCATTGCCACGGGCGAACGCCTCCACACCATCTGGGAATTCGAGATGCTGCTCAAGCGGGGCGCGGTGCAATATGTGCGGCCCGACGTCTGCATGGTAGGTGGGCTGACCCACGCCAAGAAGATCGCTGCGCTGGCCGAGGCGCATCATGTGGGGGTGGTGCCGCACAACCCACTCAGCCCGGTGAGCACGGCGGCGTGCATCCAACTGGCGGCCTGCATCCCCAATTTTGCGCTGCAAGAGTACCCCATCGGCGAGGACGTCCCGCCCAAGAGCGAGATCGTCAAGAGCGCGTTGCGCACCGAGGGCGGCTACATCCTCATCCCCGATGCGCCGGGCATCGGCGTCGAACTGGCGGAAGATGCAGCCGAGAAACACCCCTACAAGCCGCGCACGGTCCATACACGGTTGAATGTGGACGGTTCGGTGGTGGACCAATAGATCGACGAGGAGAATTCGCTTGAAAGGCATTATTCTCGCTGGCGGCGAGGGGACGCGGTTGCGCCCGTTGACGCTGGGCGTCAGCAAGCAGATGTTGCCCGTCTACAACAAGCCCATGATCTATTACCCGCTCTCGGTGCTGATGCTGGCCGGGATCCGCGAGATCCTGGTCATCACCATGCCCGACACCCAGGCCGCGTTCCGCCGGCTGCTGGGCGATGGCTCGCAGTGGGGGCTTGCCTTCAGCTACGCCGCACAGGCCGAGCCGCGCGGGCTGGCCGATGCATTCCTCATTGGTGAACAGTTTATCAACGGCGAGCCGGTCTGCCTGGTGCTGGGCGACAACATCTTCTATGGCTATGGCATCACCGGCAAGGTGCAGGCGGCGGCCCGGCTCACTGACGGCGCGCTCGTCTTTGCCTATGGCGTGCGCGACCCGCAACGCTATGGCATCGTTGAGTTTGACGCCGACGGGCGGGCGATGAGCATCGAAGAGAAGCCGGCGCAGCCCAAATCCAAATACGCTGTGCCTGGTCTCTATTTTTATGACAATCAGGTGGTGGCGCTGGCGAAAGAGGTCAAGCCGTCGGCGCGCAACGAAATCGAGATCACCGACCTCAATCGCCTCTATCTGGCGCAGGGAAAGCTGCGCGTCGAAATGCTGGGGCGTGGGGTGGCCTGGCTCGACGCCGGCACCCACAGCTCGCTGCTCGAAGCCTCCAACTTTGTGCAGGCGGTGGAGCATCGCCAGGGCATGATGATCGCCTGCCCCGAAGAGATCGCCTATCACAGCGGATATGTCACGGCGGAGGATGTGCAGCGGTTAGCGGCGCAGATGGGCGACACCGACTATCGCGACTATCTGCTGCGGCTGGCGCAGGAGCCGCCGGGGTGGAATAATGACCAGTAGCCCCTTGCGTAACAAGGTTGCCTTCATCACCGGCGGCGGGAGTGGCATTGGCGCGGCCACGGCCCGACTCATGGCGGCGGATGGGGCCGCCGTCGCCGTTGCGGGCATCCCCGCCGCGGGTGTCGAGCAAGTGGCCGCCGAATTGCGCGCCGACGGCCACCGCGCGCTGGCGATCCCGCTGGATGTGGCCGACGCGGCGCAGACCGCTGCCGCAGTGGCGCGCACGGTGGAAGAGTTTGGCCGGCTCGACATGGTTGTAGCCAGCGCCGGCATCCAACTTCACCGTGAGGATGTGAATCTCCACGAACTGCCCGAAGCAATCTGGGACCGCACCCACGATGTCAACCACCGGGGCGTCTATCTCACTTGCAAATACAGCCTGGCGCAGATGGTGAAACAGGGCGAAGGCGGGGCGATTGTGATTGTCTCGTCGGTGACCGCGCTCAACGGCCGCTCGGCCAACCCGGCCTATCTCTCTGGCAAGCACGGGCTGATCGGGCTGGCGCGCCACATTGGCGTCCACTATGGCCGGCGCGGCATCCGCTGCAACGCCGTCTGCCCCGGCGCGCTGGAGCGCACGCCCAACCACGACGACCACCCCGACCCCACAGGCCGGGAAGAGAGCTTGGCGGCGCGCATCCCCCTGGGCCGGCTGGGCCAACCAGAAGAGATCGCACCCTTCATCGTCTTTCTCTGCACGCCCGCCGCCGCGTATGCCACCGGCGCCGCCTTTGTCATCGACGGCGGGCTGAGCGTGGCATGAGCGCGTAGAGCACAGAGCGATAGCCATGACCCATACACCGTTACACAACAAAGTCGCCGTGGTCACCGGCGCGGGGCGCGGCATTGGCAGGGCCATCGCGCTCGCCTTTGCGCAGGCAGGCGCGGCGGTGGTCTGCGCGGCGCGCACGGCCGCCGAGATCGAGGAGACAGCGCGCGAGATCGAGCGCGGCGGGGGCCGCGGGCTGGCCCTGCCGGCGGATGTCACCGATCTGCCGGCGGTGGAGCGGCTCTTTGCACAGACCGTTGCTGCGTTTGGCGGCCTCGACCTGCTGGTGATCAACGCCGGCGTCAGTTTGGAGTCACGCCCGGTGGAGGAGAGCGACCCCAACGCCTGGCGCGCGACGATGGAGGTCAATCTCTTTGGCGCATACCACTGCGCCCGGGCGGCCATTCCCCACCTCAAGGCGCGTGGCGGGGGCAAGATCATCACCGTTGGCTCGGGCATGGGCCGGCGCGGCGCGGTGGGGAGCTCGGCCTATTCGTGTTCCAAAGCCGCATTGTGGATGCTCACGCGCGTGCTGGCTCAGGAACTGTGGCCCGACAACATCAGCGTCAACGAACTGATCCCCGGCCCGGTGGAGACGAGCATGACTGGCGCCCCAACCGCGCGCCAGGGGCCGGCCTTTGGCGCCGAAAGCGAGTGGATCAAGCAGCCGGACGACGTGGCGCCGCTGGCGCTTTTCCTCGCCACCCAGCCCGCTGTAGGCCCGACGGCGCAGAGCTTCAGCCTCATGCGCCGGGATGGATGAGACTTTGGACTCAGTTCTGCTTGGAATCGATGATTCCAAGCAACGATGAGTATAGAACAATCCGATGGCCGAACAACCCAACCTGTGGCGAAGGTTGCTGCGCCCCCGATGGCCGGCAGACCGCGCGATCGTCTATAGCTATCTCTGCGCCATTCTGGCCCTTCTGTTGGCGGGCGATCTTTTCTGGGTCCTACGCAACGAGGTGCTGATAGGGCGAGACGCCGGCGCGCATCTGCACCGCACACTGGCCGTGGCCGAGATCATCTCCAGCGGCGCGCCCGACAGGCTCTTTCAGGCCTTTACCTTTCATTCATATCGCCCGCCGGGGTTGTATCTGGCCGCGCAACCGTTTTACGCGCTGTTGGGGCCGAGCATGGATCACGCCCAACTGGTGAACATCACGCTGGCCGGCGTCGTGCTCGTGTTGGTCTTTCGCTATGGGTTGCGGATGGGCGGGCCACGACTTGCGCTGGCCGCAGCGCTCATGACTGGGCTGTGGCCGCTGTTGACGGCCATGAGTCGCCTTTTCTATCTCGAACTTTTTGTCACAGCGCTGACACTCCTGGGGCTGCTGGCGCTGCTCAACAGCGATGGCTTTGCCAACCGGCGCTGGTCGCTCTTTTGGGGTGTGGCCATAGGGGTGGGGCTGCTGGTCAAGTGGACCATGCCGCTCTACCTTGCGGCGCCGCTCTTCTATGTGCTGTGGCGCCAGCCGTGGCGGCGCGAGGCGTGGGCGGCTGCGCGCAGCCATCGAGTTGACTGGCGTCGGGCCGTGTTCGCTTTGAGCGCGGGCGTGCTGCTGGCTGCGCTCTGGTATCTGCCCGCGCGTGCGCATGCGCGGCATCTGTTGTTGGGCGATTGGCTGCTCGTTGGCTGGGCGCTGCTCTGGGGGGCGTTCTTGTATGTAGCGCGGCTTCCGGCGACGCCTGTGGCGAATCTGGCCGGCGGCCTGCTGGCGGCGCTCTCGGTTGCCAGCCTTTGGTATCTGCCCCGGCTCGACTTTATCACCGAACTGCTGTATGTGGGCTTTGGCGCCTATGGCAGCCATGAGCCGTTCGACCCGCTCCGTCTTTCCAACTACACCCGCTATTTCCGCTACCTGATCCGCTTTGACCTGGGGCTGCTGGCCGCACTCTTAATCCTGCCGCTTGGGTTGTGGCCCTGGCTCAAGCGGTTACGCGCATGGCGACAGGCAGCCCCGGATACGGCGCTGCTCTGGTGGAGCCTGGCAGGCGCATGGGCGGTGCTCTCGTTGCTGACGCAAGACAACGAACGCAACCTGGTCCCGTTGATCCCCGTAATCGCCCTGCTGCTGCTGCGTGGCCTCCACGTTTATCCCCCCCGGCTGGCCGGATCGCTGGCCGGCCTCTGGCTGCTCACTCTTGCCCTCCATTGGGGCATCCTTACCTTTGACGCCTTTACGCCGCTCCATCAGGCGACGCGGCCGCTTTGGGGCATTTCGGGCTTTCTCCAGCGCCCGGCCAGTGGCCCCACCGCGCCCGACTATTGGATTGCTCCCGATGTGCTGGCCACGGTCAATCCCCCACCCGGTGGGGAGACAATCCTCGGCATGTTGATCAATACGCCCGAGATACACCGTGGCCCCTTTCGCTATTTGATCGACCTGGACGACCTGAGCATCGACCTTTTGGCCCTCACCGAAGTGGATAGCCCGGGCTGGCCGGGTGTGATCGAAAGCTCGTGGCTGCTCTTCAAGGATGGCGAAAACGATATCGAGCCGCCCGGATTGGCCGTGCTCGAACGCATCCACGCCGGCGACCCCATGTTTGACGCGCTCTACGCCGAAGCCCGGCGCTATCCGCTGCCCGATGGCGACACCGCCTATCTGTACCGTCGCAATGGCCCTGGTGAACCGCGCAAATTGCCGGGCGGGCTGGAACGAACCGCCCCCCTGGCGGCCCAGGTTGAGCAATGGATGAGCCGCCATGCAACCCTCCTCTTTGGCCATGTGGATCTGGCCGTCTGGCTCGGCATCCACGACCCGCCCATCGAACGCATGGCCTTGATCGACGAGTTGGACGACGTGGCGCTCGATGCGCTCGAAGCGGCGACAGGAACGCTGTTGGCGGTGCTCAGCTATAACACGCCGGCGCTCCAACATTGGCTCGACGACTATGCCTATCGCGCGCTGGAGATCGGCGACGATCTGGCTGCGCTGGCCGTCTATGGCCGCCCCACTGCGCCCCTGGTAGCCCTGCCGGTGGAAGACGAGTGGGACGACCTCCGCTTTGTCCGCCTTGCCGGGCGCACGGCAGTTGAGCCCGGTGAGGTCATCCCGCTGGAGGCTGACGTGGCGGGGCAGGTGGACGGCTCGCGCAAGATGTCGCTGCGCCTGCTCGGTGTGGAGGGCGAGCCCGCAGCGCAGACCGACCTTGATCTGTGGCCGCATCTGCGCACCGGCCTCTTTGTGTCGCCCGCTACCCCGCCAGGCCGCTATCGTCTGGTTGCAATTGTCTATGACCGGGTGACGCTGGAGCCAATTCCGGGGCCGATGAACGAGCCATACTTTTCTGTGACGAGTGTTGTGGTGCAGCGAAATGAGGAGCCGAGCCATGAGTGACCCGATGGGCTCCATCTCTATCTCCATGATCGATGAGCTATGGAACTTTCACGATGCGGCAGAGAGCGAAGCGCGCTTTCACCATGCGCTGCCTACTGCGGCGCTTGGCAGCGAGTTCTATGTGGAATTGTTGACACAGATCGCGCGCGCCCAAGGGCTACAGCGTAACTTTGCTGCTGCCCACGCCACGCTCGACGAAGCCGCGCGGCTGCTTGCGCCCCCGCACAAGCGTGCGGCGGTCCGCCTGCTGCTCGAGCGGGGCCGCGTGTTCAACTCTGCCGGTGAACCGTCACGGGCGCACCCGCTCTTTGTGCAGGCATGGGAGGAGGCCCAGGCCGCCGGCGAAGAGGCGCTGGCCGTGGATGCGGCTCACATGGTGGCGATTGTGTTGCCACCCGAAGAACAACTGGCGTGGAATCTGCGCGCGCTGGCGCTGGCCGAGAACGCCGCCGACCCGCGCGCCCGTAAGTGGATCGTCTCGCTCCACAACAACATCGGTTGGACGTATCACGCACTGGACCAAAACGAGCAGGCGCTCGCTTCGCTGGCCAAGACAGTCGAATGGCGCGAAGCAGCGGGCAGGACAATCGAGAGGCGGATTGCCCACTGGTCGGTGGCGCGCATTTTGCGCGCGCTGGGGCGCGTGGATGAGGCGCTAGCGATTCATCAGCAACTGGCGCGCGAGTGGGAGGAGTCCGGTGCGAGCGACGGCTATGTCGATGAGGAGTTGGGTGAGTGTCTGTTGGCCCTCGGTCGCGGCGATGAGGCTGCGTCCCATTTTGCCCACGCCCACACGTTGCTCAGCGCAGACCCGTGGTTGGTCGCCAACGAGCCCGAGCGGTTGGAGCGACTGCGCGCCCTGGGTCAGGTGGCGCGCTGAGTTGACGTTCTCGTTCGTTCTGATTACACTTGCTGTTGTGGGTCGAAGATGGCTTCTACAACATATAGGGTCAGCGCCGTGACAACTCCTTTAGCATCCCCAGCTTCAACCGACCGCGTGATCACCGTGACGCATCTGCGGCAATGGCTGCTTGCCTATGCCGAGCGAATCTTTGCACAAGAGGCGTATCTGACCGACCTCGACGCCGCGATTGGCGACGGCGACCATGGCGCCAACATGGTGCGCGGCATGCGCAAGGTGCGCGATTGGCTCGAACACGAGGGCCAGCAGAGCGCCGACATGGGCGCGCTGTTGCGCACGGTCGCCATGACGCTGATCAGCAGCATTGGGGGCGCTGCGGGGCCGCTCTATGGCGCGTTCTTTTTGCGGGCGGCCAAAGATGCAAGCGGCCAACAGTCCATCACGCTGGCCCAACTGGCGCGGATATGCCAGGGCGGGCTGGAGGGCGTCCAGCAGCGGGGCAAGGCGCAGGTGGGCGAGAAGACCATGATCGACGCCTTGCACCCCGCGGTGGCCGCGCTCGCCGCCGCCGTCGAGACCGGCCAACCGTTGGCCGGGGCGCTGCGCGCAGCCTGTGACGCCGCCCAACAGGGCATGGAAGGGACGATCTCCCTGGTGGCGACCAAAGGCCGCGCCAGTTATCTCGGCCCCCGCGCCGTTGGCCACCAAGACCCCGGCGCCACCAGCGCCTTTTATCTGTTCGAAACTGCATTGGAAATGATGGACGATGGACGATAGACGATGGACGATGATCCATCGTCCATCGTCCATCGTCTATTGTCCCCAGAAAGGACCATCTATGCCCCAATATGTCGGCGCTATCGATTCCGGCACCACCAGCACTCGATTCATGCTCTTTGACGTCGCCGGTAATGTGGTCGCCTATGACCAGCGCGAACACCGGCAGATCTTCCCGCAGAGCGGTTGGGTGGAGCATGACCCGCTGGAGATCTGGGAGCGAACGCGTGAGGTGATCGGCGCCACGCTGGCCAAGGCGCGCCTGACTGCCGCCGACATTGCCGCGGTGGGCGTCACCAACCAGCGCGAAACCACCGTGATCTGGAGCAAGCGCACGGGCGAGCCTATCCACAACGCGATTGTCTGGCAGGATACGCGCACCGACCAGATCTGCCGCCACTTGCAAGAGGCTGGCCATGCCGAGCGCCTCTATTACAAGACGGGGCTGCCCGTCGCCACCTATTTTGCCGGCCCCAAGATCCGCTGGCTGCTGGAGAATGTCCCCGGCGCGCGCAAACAGGCCGAGGCCGGTGAGCTGCTCTTTGGCACCGTTGACACGTGGCTGGTCTGGCAGCTCACTGGCGGCGCGCATATCACCGACGTCACCAACGCCAGCCGCACCATGTTGATGAACCTGGAGACGCTCGACTGGGATGACGAACTGCTGGGCGTGCTCGACATCCCGCGCAGCCTGTTGCCCACCATCCGCCCTAGCAGCGACCCGGCGCTCTATGGCAAAACACGCAAGGACGGCCCCTTCCAGGGTGAGATCCCCATCGGGGGCGCGCTGGGCGATCAGCACGCCGCCACTGTGGGGCAGACTTGTTTTAGCGCCGGCGAAGCCAAGAACACCTATGGCACCGGCTGTTTTATGCTACTCAACACCGGGCGCGATATCGTACGCAGCAAAAATGGGCTGCTCACCACCGTCGGCTATCAGTTTGGGGATCAGGCGCCGATCTATGCGCTGGAAGGCTCGATTGCCATGGCGGGCGCCACGGTGCAGTGGCTGCGCGACAGCCTGCAACTGATCAGCCACGCCGCCGAGACCGAAACGCTGGCTCAGAGCGTGGCCGACAGCGGCGGGTGCTATCTGGTGCCCGCCTTTAGCGGCCTTTTTGCCCCCCACTGGCGCAGCGACGCCCGCGGCGTTATCGTTGGGTTGACACGCTATGTCAACCGGGCGCACATTGCCCGCGCCGCGCTGGAATCGATCTGCTATCAGACGCGCGAGGTGCTCGACGCCATGAACGCCGACAGCGGCGTGCTCCTGCAAGCGCTCAAGGTGGACGGGGGGGCCACGGCCAACAACTTCCTTATGCAGCTCCAGGCTGACATCCTGGGGGTGGAGGTGATCCGCCCGCGGGTGGCCGAGACAACCAGCCTGGGCGCGGCCTATGCCGCCGGGCTGGCCGTGGGCTTCTGGCCCAACCCAGAGAGCCTGCGCGCCAACTGGCAGGTGGACCGGAGTTGGCAGCCGGTGATCGACGAGGCGGCGCGCCAAACGGGTTTTGCCGGCTGGAAAAAGGCGGTGACAAAGACGTTTGATTGGGTGGAGGGGTGATTCTATCCGATTGAGGATCTATGAG
>JAHDWG010000292.1 GCA_023384495.1 Caldilineaceae bacterium | reverse complement strand
CCAATCGCAAGAACGAGATCATGCGCCATTATGGTTTTGAAGTCATCGAAGTGACTTCGACGTGGGGAACGCCGGTGGATGTAAACCATGTACGCGATCTGCTCAGGCAGCAGCCCGATATCGCCGGCGTCACTGTGGTGGCCAACGAGACGGGCACGGGTGTTCGCAACCCGGTGCAGGCGCTGGCCGAGGCCGCCCACGAACGAGATCTGCCCATCTTTGTCGACGCCATTTCGGGCATGGGCGGCTACAACCTGCCGGTGGACGCCTGGGATCTGGACCTGGTCTGCACTTCGTCGAACAAGGCGCTCGAGGTGCCGCCGGGGCTGGGGATCATGTCTGTCAGCCCGCGGGCGTGGGCGCTCATCGATGAGAAGAAGGAGCGGTCGCACCGGGGCTGGTATCACAACCTGTCGGTCTGGAAGGCCTACCGCGACGGCACGGCGCGCATGTCATGGCGCAGTGCGCGGCCGGCGGGTGAACTGCCGCCGGCGCCCTCACCCACCACCCAGGCCACAGGCTTGATCGCGGCGCTCAACACCAGTCTCAAGCGCATTCTGCATCGCGAAACGTTGCAAGGGCACTGGGCGCGCTATGCCTGGGCGCAACAGGCGACCCGTCACGGCCTGCGCAACATCGGTTTCGAGATGCTGGTGGATGACGCCCACGCATCGTTCACCATTACTACCGTCTGCAAGCACCCGACGATGGAGAACGACGAAGATCTGCGCAAGTTCCTCTTGCAGAAGCATGGCTACTTTGTGTCGGGCGCGGGCGGCGAACTGGCGGGTAAGGTATTGCGCATAGGGCACATGGGCAAGGCCAGCACGCCGGAATATCTGATCCCATTTCTCTTGGGCATCGAAGATTTCTTGCGTTCCGTAAAAAGGGTCAACGTGCCCGTAGGCGCCAGCCTCATCTGGCTTGAAAAGAACCCATTGCCTGGCTGCTAACACGATCAACCATGACCAAGCCACACATTGTCTATCTGGCCCTGGGCAGCAACCTGGGTGACCGGGCCGCCCATCTCCATACTGCGCTGCGCGAGCTGCGCGCCTACACCAACATCGAGGCCACCTCGTTTCTCTATGAAACGCCGCCAGCCTATGTCACCGACCAACCCAAGTTTCTCAACGCCGTCTGCCGGGTGACCACCCAACTCTCACCGACCGATTTACTCGCCGCGCTGGAGGCGACCATGGCGGCGATGGGCCGCGTGCGGTCGCTGCGCTATGGGCCACGCATCATCGATCTCGATATTCTCTTTTATGATCGGGTGCAGATCGACACGCCCGACCTGACGTTGCCCCACCCCCGCCTGCCCGAACGAGACTTTGTGCTGGAGCCGCTCTGCGATATTGCCCCCAACCTGACCCACCCACTGATCGGGCTGACCATGCGCGACCTGCTTTCGGCGCTCAAGGCGCCGCCGTTGCCGCGCGTGATGCCGCTGGGCCAGCATCTGTGGACGTGGGGCGCCAAAACCTATGTCATGGGTATTGTCAACGTAACCCCCGACTCGTTTTCGGGTGATGGCCTGGCGGTCAACCAGCACCCAACGGAGCAAATCGTGGCGAATGCGGTTGCGCAGGCGCAGGGCTTTGTGGCCGATGGCGCCGACTGCATCGACGTGGGCGGCATGTCCACCCGGCCCGGCCATGCCCTGATCCCGGTAGAGGAGGAGATGGCGCGCGTGATCCCCGTGGTTCGCGCGTTGGCCGAGGCAGTGGACGCGCCGATTTCGGTGGATACGTTTCGCAGTGAGGTGGCGCAGGCTGCATTGGCCGCCGGCGCCCATCTCATCAACGATGTGTGGGGTCTGCGGTATGACCGCGGGCTTGCACGGCTGGCCGCAGAGGCTGGCGTCCCCCTTGTGGTGATGCACAACCGGGCCGCGCCGGAGGAGGCGGCCTATCGCGCGCGGGTGATGTCGCTTCCTTTTGGGCCGCCGGGCGCGTATGATGACATTATTGGTGACATTGCCGACGAATTGGCGCAGAGCATGGCGCTGGCGCAGGGGTTGGGGCTGCCGCGCTGGCTGCTTATCGCCGACCCGGGGCTGGGTTTTGGCAAGACGCTGGAGCAACAACTGGAGCTGATCGACCGGCTCGATGGGCTGCGCGAAGGGGGCTATCCGCTACTCTTTGGCCCATCGCGCAAGCGGTTTATTGGGGCTGTCTTGGGCGGGCTGCCGCCCGAAGAGCGCGTTGAGGGCACGTTGGCAACCTGCGTGTTGGCCATCGACCGCGGCGCCGACATCATCCGCGTGCATGATGTGCGCGGCGCGGTGCGCGCCGCCCGCATGACGGACGCCATTGTACGCCAGCCGCGTGACCATCTGGCCGCACCGCTGCCAAAATAAGGTGGCGGTGCGCTTGGCTGTGATCGCGTTACGCTGAAAACTACGACAAACAGCGTAACACAGAGATGCACAGAGTTCGGCGCTGTGCACCCATCATACCAGATGCACAGAGTTCGGCGCTGTGCACCCATCATACCAGATGCACAGAGTTCGGCGCTGTGCACCCATCATACCAGCGCGCACAGACTACACAGAGCATACAGAGAAAAACCTCGGTGTGCTCTGTGTCTCCTCGACGCTCTCCGTGTTCCTGCTGTACGCGCCTATTTTCATTGGTATGGGTGACCACAGGTCATGACACCTGCTCTGAAACCGACTCTCGCGCATGACGCGACGGCGGCGACATTCGCGCTGTGAGGGTGATGGTCACGGTGAGGGCGAAGAGGCCAACGAGAAACGGCCAACTGGGGTTACGGGCATAGAGTAGCCCGGCCACAAAGGGCGAGAGCGAAAGTCCTAACTGTGATGCAGTCTGTTGCAGCCCCATGCCAAAGCTCATGGTGGTGGGTGTGAGCAGTTGGGCAAAACGCACCAGCGTCGGCGGGCGCACGAGCCGGTTGCTGCCGCTGATAAAGAAGGCAACCAGCAACACGGCCATCCCCGGCGCCACCGCCATGAGCGCCACCCCCACCCAGGCCGCCGCCTGGCTCCACAACAGGCCCCAACGGCCGGCGCCCGGCAGCCGGCTCAGCCCCAATGAGAGCGCCATGACCCCTACCGCCGACGCCGTGCCCAGCCAGCCGATCTGGTGCAGGTTCAACCCGCGTACCTCTTGCAGATACTTAGGGGCCAGAATCTGCCCCACATCGACGGCAAAAAAGAGCGCAAAGACCAATCCGATATATTTGAGCACCGTCCCGCTGCGCAACAGGCGGAGCGCGTCGCCGGTGCTCGTCTGCGGGTCCGCCGGTTGCGGGCGGATGAGCGCGATGGCGATTGTAGAGAGCGTATAGATGCCCGCCGCGGCAAAATAGACGGCGCGCAAGCCATAGCGCTCGCCGATCCACCCGCCGATGGCCGGGGCGAGGATGCTGCCCACTGCCGACCCGCTGGAGAGCAGCGCAAAGATCAGCCCGCGCTGCTCGGCGGTGGGCGCTTTGGCAATGATATAGCCGTTGAGCACCGAAACAGCAAAGTTGGAGAGGGTATAGACCGCCATGGCCGGCGCGAACCAGCGCCAGTCGGGCGCCAAGGCAAAGCCAAAGCCGGCCAGCGTCCCCAACGTCCAGCCGGTGAGGATGACCGACTTTCGCCCCCGTCGGTCGGCCCAGAGTCCAATCGGCGCATAAAAGAAGGCGACGAGCAGGCTGCCGATACCCAGCGTCAGCCCGACCTGTTCGGGCGTGGCGCCCAGTTGCGTGATATAGAGCGGCTGCACATAGGTGTAGAGGAACAGACCGAAACCCCAGAGCATAACGCTCACGAAGATCAGCAACAGGTCGCGGTCGAGGGTGGCGAGGCGGTGCATCAAGGTCTAGAACGTATCCCAGAGTCCAGATGATGATTACTTGTGCAGCCGGCGCAGGCGGGGGTCGAGCGCATCGCGCAGCCAGTCGCCCAGCAGGTTCATGCCCAGCGAGGTGATCATGATGGCCAGCCCGGGGAAGGTGGCGATCCACCAGAAGCGCTGGAGGTGTTGGCGGCCCGCTTCGAGCATGTTGCCCCAACTGGGCACGTCGGGCGGCACGCTCAGCCCCAAAAAGCCCAGCCCCGCCTCATAAAGGATCATGGCCGACATTTCGAAAGTTGCGACGGTGAGAAAGGGGCCGAGCAGATTGGGCAGAATGTGCTCGTAGAGGATGCGCCCCTGCTTGACGCCAACGCTTTCCGCCGCCTCGACATAGACCGACTTGCGGATGCGAAAGACCTCGCCCCGTACGACGCGCACAAAGATCGGCGCATCGGTAATGCCAAAGATGAGGATCACGTTGAAGAGGCTGCGCCCCAGGATGCCGGCGATAAAGACCACAAAGAGCAGATAGGGCAGCGCCAACACAATGTTGACCCCCGTCATGATCGCGGCATCGACACGGCCGCCGACATAGCCGGAGAAGAGGCCCACCGTCAGCCCAATCGCGCCGGCGATGAGCACGCCAAAGAAGCCCACCGTCAACGAGACGCGGCTGCCATAGAGAATGCGGCTGAAGAGGTCGCGGCCCAGCGTGTCGGTGCCCAGCGGGTGCGACCAGTCGCCCCCTTCCATCCACGCTGGCGGCATGCGGCTGGCGCGCAGGTCCTGGCGGAGTGGGTCATGGGGGGCCAACCAGGGGGCGAAGAGCGCGCTGAAGATGACCAACAGAAAGAGCGTCAACCCGATCACACCGCCCCGGTCGCGGGCGAGCAGCCGGGCGAACTCGCGCAACCATGACCTGCCCCCGGCTGCGCCATTCGTCATTTCACCCGTTGGAGCCAACACAGAGAGGAGCAGGAATGGATTATTCATAACGAATCCGCGGGTCGATAAACGAATAGGCGATGTCGGTGAGCATGTTGAGCACGACCACGACGAGGCTGGCGAAGATGGCGATGGCCTGCACCAGTGGGAAGTCGCGAATGGAGATGGCGTCCACCGCCAGCCGCCCCAGCCCCGGCCAGGCAAAGACGCTCTCGATGATCACCGAGCCGCCCAGCATATAGCCAAACTGGATGCCGATGACGCTGATCAACGGGATACCGGCGTTGCGCAACACATGCCGATAGAAGACCGTCCGGTTTGAGAGACCCTTGGCCCGCGCAGTCCGCACATAATCCTCGCCCATGATCTCCATAACCGCCGAGCGGGTAAGCCGCACCAGCCGGCCCATGGTGGGCAGCGCCAATGCCAACGCCGGCATGACGACGGACGTTGGCCCCGTCCGCCCCGAGGTGGGAAACCAGCGCAACTGGACGGCGAAGACGATGATCATCACCAGACCCAGCCAGTAGGCGGGGGTCGTCTGCCCAAGCAGGCCGATGGTGCGCCCCACCACGTCTACCGGCGAGCCGGGGCGGGCGCCCCCCCAGAGCCCAATCGGCACGGCGATGACCAGCGCAAAGATGAGACCCACAAAGGCCAGTTCCAGCGTGGCGGGCAGCCGTTCCAAGACAAGTGGCAGGGCGGGCGTCCGATAGTGAAGCGAGTTGCCAAAATCGCCCCGCAACGTTTTGCCCAGCGAATCGACAAATTGCACAAAGATCGGGCGGTCAAAGCCCAGTTGGCGGCGCAACGCTTCTACCTGTTCGGGGCCGGCCTCGCGCGCCAACATGGCGCGCGCCGGGTCGCCGGTGAGCCGCACCATGACAAAGACGAGCACAAAGACGCCCAGCATTACGAGCGCCGCCTGGCCGAGGCTGGCAAGAAGATGGCGAGACATGGGTTGGGATAGAAGATTCAGGATACGGGATTCAGATAGTGCTCTATCTCGAATTCCGTATCCTGTCTTGAGTTACTCCACCGACACATCCCACAGGAAGTAATTTTCGGCGCCGCGCGGCTGATAGTTCTGCACACGCGTGGTGACGCCTTCAAAGGCCTGGGGCATGTATAGGAAGATAAAGGGCTGCTGTTCGATGATGTAGGCTTGCAGGTCGCCGTATAACTGCGCTCGCGCCTCCACATCGACGGTGGTGATGATCTGGTTGAGCATGTCGTGGATCGCGGGGTCGTCCCAGTTGGCGTAGCTCTGGTCTTTGCCCAGCGCGCCGAGCATGCGCGGGTAAGATTCGCCAATCGTCAGCGACCAGCTATCGACAAAGAGGGGGGGCAATTCTTTGGCGGCCTCTCGATCCCAAAAGGCGTTGGCCTCCATTAGGTCAAGTTCGGCGTTGACGCCCACATCGCTAAGATAGCCCTGAATCGCCTGACAGACCTCGTTGATGCTGGGGTAGGCGGCCTGCGGGCAGGCCATGCCGATGGTGAAGCCATCGGGATAGCCGGCGTCGGCGAGGAGCTGTTTGGCCAGGTCGGGGTCATAGGCCACCGGGTCTACCGGGGTGTGCCCCAAGTTGCCGGCGGCCACAAAGCCCACGGCGCGAGTGGCGTAACCGCTAAAGATGGTGTCGATGATCGTCTGCACATCCACCGCGTGGGCCAGCGCCCGGCGCACGTTGACATCCATGATCGGTGTGTCGAGCCCGGTGGTCATGTTGTTGAATGCGACGTAATAGACCCGATCCACGGGGTACGTTAGCACCGTCAGCCCGGATGCGCCGCGGATGGTGTCGGCCTCTTCGGCGCTCAGGCGTGGGGCGACGTCGATCTCGCCTGTCTGCACGGCGGCCACACGCGTGGCCGATTCGGGCATGAAGCGGAAGACCACCTCGGCCAGTTTGGGGTAGCCCTCGCGCCAGTAGTTGGGGTTGGCCACCACAACCAGCCGCTCACCCCGGATCCACTCTTTGAACATAAACGGGCCCGAACCGACCGGCGCCTGGGCAAACGCCTCTTTGCCTACCTCGGCGTGGTGCTGCGGCGGGATGATCGACCAACCGGAGAGGTAGGAGAGGAGCAGGGCGTTTGGCTCATCGGTGGCGATTTCCACCGTGTAGTCATCGATCGCGGTGACGCGGTCGGCAATCGTCCAGTTGCTGGCGTAGGTCACTTCGGGCTGGCTGTAGACCTCCCAACTGTAGACCACGGCCTCGGCGGTGAGCGGCTCACCGTTGTGAAAGGTCACCCCCTCGCGCAGCTTAAAGGTGTAGGTCGTACCATCGTCCGAGACTGTCCAGCTTTCGGCCAACATGGGGGAGTAGGCGCCATCGGCCTCGGCGAAGACAATCGTGTCATAGAGCGTCTGCGCCGCGTTGGTGGATTGGCGTTCGGGCGCATAGGGCAACTCGACGGTGGCGATGTCGGTAGTGAGGCCGATGGTGAGCCGGCCCGTGGGCCCAGCCGGCGCCGCTGCGGGCTGTTCACCCGTGGTGGGGACAGCCGCCGGCGCGGCGCAGGCCGCCAAGGACAGCGCAAGCATCAGTCCGAGCAGTATCGCCCTTATCCAGACATGCATGGCAGATTTCATCATGATTCTCCTTTGCAAGTGAAGATCGAGTGAGACAGGGGACAGGATAACCGCCATTTGTTAACAGAATGTTGTTAACAAGCATGGCTGGGCCCGTGATTTGGTATACAATATATGACAATACTCGGTATTGTTGCGGGCGGCTGATCGCGGAGAAAGGTTGTCGAGGAGCGCTTTGACCAAGGCAGCATCATGCCACAGCTTGCTGTACCCTCCGCTTATCAACATTGTAACTGAATGCCCCCAACTCGTCAACCGTTGACGCATCGATAGCATCTCCTGGGCGCGTCCCTTGTAAGATGACAGTCACTTCAAAAGTGACTGTCATCTGTACCACCCATAATCCTGGACACACCTGCCTCCCTGTGCTGCTTGACACCGGTTGCTGGCCAGTATATACTACAGGCGCGCACGGCGCGGCAACCTGACACTCAGAAGCGTCGACAGGTCTAGACTGCAGTTGCTCTGAAGACCGGACTCTGCAAAGAGATTTACTTTTTCGGTAACTCTGGTTTTCAAACAGAGTTCAGTATGACGCTTTGCTTGAAATTGTCATGTCAGCAGGTTGAGTGCTCGCTGCCGCCTATACTGCGGTTGCTTTGAAAACTGGACTTCGCAAAGACGCTTACTCCTTCAAGTAACTCCGGTTTTCAAACAGAGCTCAGTATAGCAGATAAGGCCAGCCCGATGTGGACTGGCTTTTTTTATGCCCCCTCAGCCGGGATAAAGCAGTTCGTGATGAGGGGACAACGGCAAAACCAACTGAAAGCTCAACCAAATTGGCCACAGAGGTTGCCATGGCTCAATCTTGCATTCCTACCAGCGATGCTCAGAAACGATCAAGTAGGTTTCGACGCTGTTGGGAAGTAACTAGACTTGGGGCAGTCGCCAGTGGCGCCCTTGCCGTGCTCTTGTTAGGGATGTGGCTCTTTGACGTCCTGGCATGTTGCGCCTACGTTGGGCAAGCAGTGGCTGCCGCTCCGTCCTTTCGGCAATTCGGCGCCCACTTTGCAGAAAATGAAGAAAGCGGCACAATCCCTCCACCAACCGGGCTGACGCAAACAGTCCATTTGCCTATACTCTGGAACAACCTGCCCATCTATTTGCCGTTGCTCTATGGCCCTGTCGCCAGTCTGCCCGAGCCACTGACACCCGTCCCGGGCAGCGTGAACCAAAGTCCCAACACCTTTCTTGAATGGCGCATCGACACCATGGATGACGCCCCCTTCACCTTTGAAGTGTATCTGGATGCAGATACAGGCGCGTCGCGGATGCGGGTCTTCCACACCACACTGCAAACCACATACATTGCGCCGGGAACACTGGCGCTCGATACATGGTATCATTGGCGAGTTGCAGTGATCAACGCGCGAGGCGAGCGTACATGGGGGCCTGAATGGTCATTTCATGTCGAACCTTTCCTGTATCCGCCGGCCATTGGCGCAATGATTCAGATTCCAGCGGGTGAATTCATGATGGGCTGCGATCGCGCCGTCGACCCGTGCATCGAGCCACGAGAGCGACCGCTGCACGCGGTGTATCTAGATACGTACGAAATTGACAAGTACGAAGTGACCAATAAGGAATACCGAGCCTGCGTTGAAGCCAATGTGTGCCCACATCCCCGCCTGCCGAGTTCGCGAAAACGAGGCAATTACTTTTACAACTCTGACTATGATTTCTATCCGGTGATGTATGTATCTTGGTGGAATGCTCAGACCTATTGTGAGTGGATGGACAAGCGCCTACCGACCGAAGCTGAGTGGGAAAAAGCCGCTCGTGGGCCGATCGACACACGGATTTGGCCGTGGGGCAATGAAGATGCTGATTGTAGCCGCGCCAATTTCTATGCAAAGTGCGTTGGGGACACAGAGCCGGTTGGTTCGCACCCTACCGGGGCTAGTCCCTATGGCGTGATGGATATGAGTGGCAGCATGTTCGAATGGGTGCACGATCGATTTTCTGTCTTTTACTATACACATACTCCGTATGAGAATCCGCAAGGACCTGAATTCTCTCGACCGGACCCGAATAAACCCAGTACATCCCATCCGTATTTTGTGATCCGCGGTGGTAGTTATCACGACAACTGGTGGTATAGCCGAGTTACGCACCGCCACTGGGGCCATCACGGTGACCGCCCTGGCCATGATTCACCAGACTATCGCAGCTTCCGCGTGGGCATTCGCTGTGCTCGATCTGTGACTGAATAGGCGTCGCGACTGACTGCAGCGCTCCGCACGAGTTGTTCATCAACCAATGGTTGCCACGAAGAGTTGGCTGCCCGTACGGTTTGCTGTA
>JAHDWG010000291.1 GCA_023384495.1 Caldilineaceae bacterium | reverse complement strand
CTCAACAGTTGGCACGGGTTGATCATCATCTACGTTGCAGTCAACTCCCCCTTTGCCATCTTTCTGCTGCGCTCGTACATGGTTGATTTTCCACGCGACTTCGAAGACGCTGCGCGCGTCGATGGCGCCAACGAGTGGCAAGTCTTTACACGAGTGGTCATGCCGCTCATGTGGCCCGGCTTTTTGACGGTCGGATTGGTGGTGGCGCTCTCGGTCTGGGGTGAATTTCAGATCGCGCTCGTCTTCATCCAAGATGATTCGCTGCTGCCGGTGACCACGAGCTACTACAACTTTACCCGCCGTTTTGGCCGCGACTGGGCATTGACCAGCGCCGGCGCCGTGATGATGATCGCCCCTGTAATTGTCATCTTCCTCGCCCTCCAGCGTCGCTTTATCGAAGGGCTGACGCAGGGCGGGATGAAAATGTAGAGAGCCTGCGCACGCCCACCGCGCCCACCGCAAAAGGAGCCGGCCCCATGACCGCCGCCACCGAATACCGCTACAACCGCCTCACCTGGGCTGAGATGAACGAGGCCATCGCCATGCAGAAGGTGGTGATCCTGCCCACGGGGTCGACCGAGCAGCATGGCCGCCACCTGCCGCTCGATGTCGATGTGTTTCTCTGCGAATCGGTCTGCCTGGAAGCGGGCCGCCGCGCGCCCGACAAAATCCTCGTGCTGCCGCCCATGGCCTACGGGCTGAACCTGCACCACATCGACTTCCCCGGCACCATCCACATCGAGCCTGAGGTCTTTATCGCCTTTGGCCTCAACATTACCAAGAGCGTGGCCTACCACGGCTTCAAGAAGATCCTACTCGTCAACGGTCACGGCTCCAACACGCCGCTCATCGACCTCATCGCGCGCAAGACGGTGCTGGAGACCGATTCGCTCTGCGCCGCGCTGGGCTATTTTGGGCTGGCTATGGAGGCGTTCAACCAGGTCAAAGACACGCCCGTTATGGCCCACGCCGACGAGTTCGAGACGTCGCTCTATCTCCACCTGGCGCCTGAACGGGTGCAGATGGACAAGGCCGGCCACGGCGACGACGTAATGGGCAAGTATATGAGCTCCGACAGCATGTATGCCTACCCCGTCCGCTTCAACGACTATTGGGGCCGCTGGACCAACCTGGGCGTCCACGGCGACGCCCGCACCGCCACCGCCGAGAAGGGCAAGGTGATCTTCGAGGCCGCGGTCAACGGGCTGATCGGGCTGGTGGAAGAGTGGCGCCAGTGGCCCATCGCCGACCGCATGGACCAACACACCGGGCCGGTACAGAAGCAGATCCGCTGGTGAGGGGCTGGAATTGTGACGTGACGTTTGTTTGAACCGTGTTCAACAAAGGGACAACGGATGACCCCGTCCGCCAACATCCGCATCCTGATCGTGCAGGCCAATCCGCCCGACACCCCCAAATTTGGCGCGGAGGTCGAACAGCGAAACCTGGATGCGGCGCTCTGGAATTCGCTCAACCGCAATCTGTTCGACCGGCCGGCCTTTGCGCCCGCAGCCCGCGTCGGCGATCAGCTCGCCGCGCTCCGCCGCCACCAGCCCCACATCTTCCATGTCATGGCGCACGGCGACGGGCGGGGCGGGCTGCTGCTCCACGCGCCGGGCGATGAGGAGTTCCAGATCTTGCCGGCCACTGCGCTGGCGGAACAGCTACAGGCCTACCAGGCGGAAGCCGCCGACCCCGTGCGCCTGACGGTGCTGGCCGGCTGTTACACGGCAGAGACCGCCCAACTGCTCAGCGCAAGTTGTGGCTGCGTGATAGGCATGGACGGCGCAATCGATGACTACGCCGTGCGCGACGCCTTTACGCCGGCGCTCTATGCCGCGCTGGGCGATGGCCGCAGCGTGCAGAACGCCCTCGAGAACGCCCTGGCCGAGCTGCGCAGCCATCTCTACGATGATGAGGCCGGCATGGTGCGGCTTTTCACTATGCCGGGCGTTGACGCCGCCCAAGAGAAGGCAGTCGCCTGGAGTCGTCCGCACGCCCAACTCTCCGGGCTGCACCTGGAGTATCTGCGCAGTTGGTTTGGCCAGCCCTGGGTCACCGTCTCGCTGGCCGACATTCTGGAGGAGCGCGCCGAACGCGCCAGCTTGTTGGACCTCTACGCGCCGCTGCCCGTGAGCTGCGAGATCGTGGTGCAGACCCAGGCGCACCAGGTCATCGACTGGTGGGTCAAACGGGATGGGCCGGCGGAGGGGGCAACCGAGGAAGCGATCAGCCAGGCTTCGAGAAAGGGGTTGGCTTCGGAGCAGCCTGAGCTGGCGCTATCCAAAGTGCGTCGCTGGGCGGAGCTGGGCGTGGATGAGCCGGAACTCCAGGCCATCATTGATGGCATCCAGCATGAGATTCAGGCGCGGCAGGCGGCAGGCCAGAGCACCGACGACGGCGAGCATGTCTGGTTTATGGAGGCGCACGACGCGGCCAGCGTGCAGCCGCGCTTTGTGCTGCTGGGCGACCCGGGCAGCGGCAAGAGCAGCTTTCTGCGCCACCTGGCCCTCTGCCTGGCGGGCGAGTTGCGCCGCCGGGCCGGCGATGCGGGGGCGCCCGCCAATGCCAGCCTGGCCGCGCTGCGCGACTGGCTGCTGGACGCTTACACGCCCCTCTACATCGAGCTGCGCAGCCTCGTGCGCGATCTCTTTCCGGGGCTGCCGGCGGATGCAACCCGGCCGGCCCCGCTCCCTACCAGCGAGCACCTGTGGCGCTATGTGCGCGAACAGGTGTTGGGGCCAGGGTTGGCCGGCTTCGAAACAGCGTTGCGCGGCCTCTTTGCCCAAGGCCAGGCGATCCTGCTGCTCGACGGGCTGGACGAAATCCCTCAGGCCGATGACCCGCGGCGCCGCGAGCAGGTCAAGGCGTTTATCACCGCGCTGGCGAGCAGCTACCCCGCCCTGCGCATGATTGTGGCGGGGCGGCCCTATGCCTATCGGGTGGGTGAGTGGTCGCTGCCCGGCTTTGGCCACACCACCTTGCAGCCGTTGTCCGTAAGCCGGCTCCAAGAATTGGCCCAGGCGCTCTTCGCCATTGCCACGCCCGGCCGCGCCGCGGAAGAGGCAACCGCCTTTGTGGAGGCCGTGCGCAGCCACCCGCACATGGAGCCGCGCTTCCACGCCAACCCGCTCTTTTTCACCCTGTTGGCCGCGCTCTGGCTCGAAGCGCCCGACCGTCGCTTGCCCGAAACCGAGGCCGAGCTTTACCGCCGGGCCGTGGACCTGCTGCTCGACCGCTGGACCCGGCGCCGCGCACCCGATCCACCGGTGGCCGACGGCCTGGGGCTGAGCGCAGCCGAACTGCGCAGTGTGCTGGAGACGTTGGCCTGCACGGTGCATGAACAGGCCGCGCCCGGCCAGGACACCACCGTCTTCCACGGCAAAGAGCTGTTGGGCATTTTGCTTGACGCCGGTTTCCAGGTGCGCATTCAGGATGTGCCCCACTATCTGGAGCAGCACGCCGGGCTGCTCGTCTCGCCGGCGCGCAACCTTTTCTATTTTAGCCACCGCAGCTTTCAGGAGCATCTGGCCGCCTGTGAACTGACCTGCCGCGAGCAGGCCCGCCGCCCGCCCGTGGCCGCCGACAGTCACTTCCCCCACGGGCTGATCCGCCGCGCGCTGGAGCGGCCCGACCTGTGGCGCAATGTGGCGCTGCTGGCCGCCGACGAACTGGCGGCCCAGGGCCGGGGCGATGAGCTATGGCGGCTGCTCATTGCCTGCTGCCGGCCCTACCTGGAGCAGGGCGAGGCGCCCGAGGCCGCGCTGCTGGCGCTTGTCATTACCCGCCGCCATGAGCTTTTTGCCGGGGGCGAAGACCTTCTACACGATGCGTTGCTGGCGCCGCTACGTCGCGCCGCCCGGCAGATCCTCACCGACGCGACCCATTTCCCGCCCGAAGATCGCAACCTGGCCGGCGAGCTGCTGGGGGAGCGCCCCGAACACGACGACCGGCCCGGCGTCGGCCTGCGGCCCGATGGCCTGCCCGACATCGACTGGGTGATGATCCCAGAGGTGGATGAAAAGGGCCGCCGGGAGTTTGTCTACGGGCAGGATGAGCGCCGCGTCGAACCCACCTTCTGGATCGCCCGCTATCCCAGATCGCCCGCCACCCCATCACCTATGCTCAGTTCCAACCCTTTCTTGATTCCGCTGACGGCTTTGACAACCCGCAGTGGTGGGAGGGGCTGGCCGCGCCGGCGGAACACCGGGCCGAGCCGGGGGAGCAACACTTTCGCTTCTGGAACCACCCGCGCGAAAACGTAAGCTGGTGGGACGCCATCGCCTTTTGCCGCTGGCTCACGGCCAAAGCGCAGGCCACGCCCGGCCTGCTGCCCGCGGCGCTGCGCGGCCAAAGCGCCTGGCGCATTACCCTGCCCACCGAATGGCAGTGGGAGAAAGCCGCCCGCGGCCACGACGGCCATCGCTACCCCTGGGGAGGCGAGGAATATCAGCCGGGTCATGCCAACATCGACGAGACCGCCGGCCAGATCGGCCCGCACTATTTGCAGAAGAGCAGCGCCGTGGGCATGTACCCGCAGGGCGCCTCGCCCTATGATGTGCTCGATTTGAGCGGCAACGTCTGGGAGTGGTGCCTCAATGAATATGAGCACCCCGACCGCATCCAGGAAGCGGGCGATGCATCCCGCGTCTTGCGGGGCGGGTCGTGGCTCGACCATCTTGTCGATGCGGCTGCGCCCGTTCGCAGCAGGAACCTCTTGGATCCTCGTCTCGACTACTACGGTTTTCGGGTTGTGGTCTGTTCCGTCCCTGTTGGGTAGCTCTGAAGCCTGGGACTCTGCGCTCGGCGCTCTGATGGGGGGCGTGGGGAGCATAGCCCCCCACGCGCGTTTTTTGAGGCGATCATGTGAAGCTCAGCCGGCTTTTCAGAGAAAGCTACAAGACTTTCGGCGAAGCTCACGCTTCATGATATAATCCCGTATGCTTATGGAATTCCATAGGTCAGGCGGTCCGGGTTCGTCTTGCGGGGCGGGTCGTGGAACAATCATCCGGTGGTCAGGACTCTCCATCGACAACCTGGGTATCTGCCCGCAGACTCAAACACCCTGCGCCTCGCGCCGGCCAAGCCCTTCGGCCAGCATGGCGGTCACCAGGGCATTCATGCTCACGCCTTCCTGTTTGGCGCGCAGGGCCAGCCGGGCGTGGAGACTCTTGGGCACTCGTTGAATAAATTTGCCGCTGTAGGGCCTGCCGCTCCCCGGTTCGGGCACAGCAAGCCCCAGATCCTCCAGCGCAGCAATCGTCTCCTGCAGGGCATCCATGCCGTTGCGCAGGGCTTCTTCGGGGGTTTCGCCATCGGCGATGCATTCGGAAAAGTCTGGGAAGGAAACCAAGAACCCGCCCCCTTCTTCCTCAGTCAAGGGACGCATCTCAAATGGATATTGATGTAGATCGCGCATGGGTCACTCCGCTGCCACAAACTCGGCAAACTTTTTGACGTAGATCGGCTTGATCGGCCGGCACGGGCAAGGTACGTCCATCTGGCCGCACAAACACAACATGACTTGTGCCCCGCTGGCGCCACTCAATCGAACAGGCGCGAGCCACTGTTTTCAGGCTGTCAATTCGCCAATCGTGCGGGTTGGCCCGCATCTGCTCAAGCAGTTTGTCCGCGCGGCTCATGGCATAAATGATACTGTATTTGGTAGCACAACGCAAATCGAACTCAAGCTTTATGCCCGCGTCCGCACAACCACCATCACTTTCCTTCACAACGAAAGGATCACCCAATGACGCTCAAATTCGGCTGGCACATGCACTCGTTCCCGGTGGATGGGAGCAACGCGGCGGCCTTCAAAGACCAGATCACCCAGACGCTCGACCGGGTGGGCCATCACTTCGATTCGGTCTGGGTGGATGACCACTTCTGGCCGTGGGCCAAGTGGCAGGCGCCCGACACGCCCTATGTGGAGTGTATGACCACCATTGCCTACTTTGCGGCAAAATACCCGGCGCTCAAGTTTGGCAGCAGCGTGCTCTGCCAGTCGTATCGCAACCCGGGGCTGCTGGCCAAGATGGCAGCCAACCTGCAATGGCTCACCGGCGGGCGCTTTCTCTTTGGCCTCGGCGCCGGGTGGATGGAAGAGGAGTATCACGCCTATGATTACGACTTCCCCAAGCCGGCGGTGCGCATTGCCCAGTTGGAAGAGACGATCCAGGTTATCCAGAAGCTGTGGACCGAGACGCCGGCCAGCTTCGAGGGCAAATACTACCGCATCCAAGACGCCTATCTCATGCCCAAGCCCGACCCCATCCCCCCGCTGCTGATTGGCGGGGGCGGCGAGCAACTGACGCTGCGCGTGGTGGCGAAGTACGCCGATATGTGGAACATCCCCGGCGGCAGCCTGGAGAACTATGGGCGCAAGCTGGAGGTGCTGCGCCAGCACTGCGACGCCGTGGGCCGCAACTTCGACGACATCGTCAAGAGCTGGTCTGCCGAGGCGGTGACCGTGGCCCCCACCGAGGCCGAGGCGCGGCGCATCGCCGAAGCGTCGCCCTACAACAACAACGCCATCTACGGCGCGCCCGAACAGGTGGCCGAACAACTACAAAAGTTTGTCGACCTGGGGGTGACCTATCTCATCGTGCGCCTGCTCGACTTCCCCAAAACCGACGGCATCCAACTCTTTGTCGATGAGGTGATGCCGCGTCTACAGCGCTAACGATTCACGGCTCAGAAAAAGTACAAGACAGCGGAACACACAGAACACAGAGACAGTACAGAGGAAAACGCGCTTGCTCATTCTGCGGACAACATCCTCCGCGCCTCCTCGGTGATCTCTGTGTTCCTGCCGTACGCCGCCACTTTCATCGGTCACGGTTTTCCACCATGTACTGCCGTTCCTACACGGAAGGCATTGCGGGCGCCACTTTGTCCATCAGCAGCTCCATCGATCGTCGCCACATGGCTTCGTCGTCCCAGTCGTGCGTGATCATCAGCAGCGTGCCAAAGCCGCCGGTCTGCGCCCAAAGTTCGTGCAGGCGGCGGAGGCACTCGTCCACGTCGCCGACAATCGCCAGCCGCTTGACGCAGTATTCGGGCGTCACCATTGCGTTGGGCATGTCGGGGTCCTCCTTGAGGATGTCCAGCCGGGCGGGGCCGATCAGCTTGATCAGATAGTCAAACGAGCGCGCAAAGGTTCCGCTCAGGGCATGGTCGAGCGCTTCGGCGGTGGTGCGCCCGACAAAGATGTTGCGCGCAATGCGCCAGATGGCGCGGTCGGGCGTGGGCTGGCCAGCCTCGGCGGCGCCGGCGCAATAGACCTCCCAATGCTGCGCCAGGGTAGAGGGATGAACCAGGTTGGTGCTGAGCGGCATGTAGCCGCGCTGCCCGGCCATACGCGCCGCCATCGACGCCCCCTTCATAATGCTCATGGCCACCGGCGGGTGCGGCTTCTGATACGGTTTGAGCATCATGCCCTTGCCGATGGCGGGATCCGTCTGGCTGATGCGGATGCGCCAGAAGTCGCCCTGGAAGTCGAACGGCGGGTCGGTTGTCCACAATTTGAGCACCATGTCGATGCCCTCCACCGTCATCAGGCCCAGCGTTTTGGCGTCGCTGGGCAGGTCAAAGAGGCTCAGATCGGTGGCGATCCCGCTCTGCCCAAAGCCGCAGTAGAATCGCCCGCGCGCCAGATGGTCCAACAGCGCCAGCCGCACGGCCATGTTGGCCGGGTGGTGGAATGGAACCAGCGTCACCCCGGTGCCAAAGTGGATCTGTTTGGTGCGCGGCAGGGCGTTGGCGATAAAGAGATCATTGGATGGGATCGACTCCCACGCCACCGAATGGTGCTGGCCGATCCACGCCTCGGTGTAGCCCAGTTCATCGGCATGGACAATCAGCGCCAGGTCCTCCTCGAAACAGACGGTGCGGTCCTTTTCCGGCGGATGCATGGGCATCATGAAGAGTCCAAGCTGCATAGGTTCCCCCTTTTGTAATGGATGCAATAGCGTTAGGGCACAAAGCTGTCAACGGACTTTTGGAGCGGATTGAACGGATTGGGTAATCTGAAATCCATACCCGACCATGCTATTGGGAACGGAGGAGGAAGGCTATCCGTTCAATCCGCTCCTGAAATCTGCTGACAGCATCTATCCGCCGCGCACCTCAACCACAAACGCGTGCGCACAAGGCGGCTGTTCCGGCAGATCGACCACCAGCGCCTGGTCGGTCTGCGTCCACGACAACGGCCCATCATGCCCCAGTAGACGGACAGCGCCCACCGGCCCGTTCCAAAATCCAGCCGCCTGACCCAGCGACCGGACCGCCATCTGTCGCCCCGGCCAGGCCAGCGCGATGGCGTAGAGCGCATCGCCTTTGGTGGTGAAGCGGATATCCTCGCCGGTAAAGTCACTTCGTTTGGTGTCGGTAAACGAGCCTTCGCTTACCTCGGTGGGGCCTTCGCCAAAGATTTTCCACGGCCGCGTGCCGTAGATCGCCGCGCCGTTGACCTGGAGCCAGGCGCCGATCTCGCGCAACATCTGCTGCTCCGGCTCCGGGATCGTTCCGTCGGGTTTGGGGCCGATGTTGAGCAGCAGGGCGCCATTCTTGCTCACCACGTCGACCAGATCATCCACCAGCGAATCGACCGTCTTGTACTGCTGGTTGTGGACGTAGCCCCACGAGTTTTTCGAGACCGAGGTGTCGTTCTGCCAGAGCAAGGGGCGGATGCCTGCAAGCTGGCCGCGCTCGATGTCAAAGACGGTCGTGCCTTCGGGGAAGGCCTCGAACTTGTGGTTGATGGCGACGCCTTTACCCCATTGCGCTCCCCGGTTGTAATAATAGGCGGCAAAACGGGGCAGATAGGGCTTAAAGGCCTCGTGGCCGATCCACCAGTCGAACCAGATCAGCTGCGGCTGATATTTGTCCACCAGTTCGCAGGTGCGCAGCAGCCAGTTGTCGAGAAAGGCCGCATCGGGGTAGGGGCGAGCGTCGAGCTTGTGCGGGTCCCCCTCCATGGGCGTGGCCGGGCCGTAAAAGTCCTGATAGCGGGGGTCGTTGACATCGGAATCATAGTCGCGGCCGCCGTTCATAAACCACCAATGCTCGGCGCGGTGGCTGGAGAGGCCAAAGACCAGCCCCTCATTGCGCACGGCGGCGGCCAGTTCGCCGATCAGGTCGCGCTGAGGTCCCATCTTGGCGGCGCACCACTCGGTCAGCGCCGAATCGTATAGGGGGAAGCCGTCGTGGTGTTCGGCCACGGGGACGACGTAGCGCGCGCCCGCCTCTTTGAAGAGCGCGGCCCACTCGGCAGGCTCATAGCGAGCGGCGGTAAAATGAGGGATAAAATCCTTGTAGCCAAACTGGCTGTGCGGGCCATAGGTCGCCACATGGTGGTCGAACTCAGGCCGGCCCGGCAAGTACATATGGCGGGGATACCACTCGTTGCCAAAGGCCGGCACAGCATAAAGCCCCCAGTGGATAAAGATGCCAAACTTGCCATCCTCATACCAAGATGGGATGGTGTACCCACGCAGCGAATCCCAATTGGCTGCAAAGGGCCCAGCGGTGATGGTCTGATGAATCTCTTGTAGATTGGTCATGCTCTTTGCTCCTAAGGCTGCACAAGCGGGAGAAAAACCGCCGCTACTGTTGCGATCGCGCTATCGTTCCGGCGCCGTGACGGCGCGCTGCACCGGCTGCGGCGTGCGCGGCATGAGCAGCGCGCCCGCAAC
>JAHDWG010000290.1:273-9719 GCA_023384495.1 Caldilineaceae bacterium | reverse complement strand
TTGGGGAACCAGAGGCGGGCGATCTTCTGCGGATGGGGCATGATGGGGCGGCCCATCAATGTCTCCATCATCGCCATCACCTCGGGCCAGTGCGCCGAGCGATGAAAACTCTCCAGCTTGTAGACCTCGTGGTAGACATCGGTGTACCCCAGATCGCCCTCGGTGCATTGGGCCGAGATGTCGGCGATACCCTCCATCGGATCCGTGCCGGCGACGAGCCAGCCGCCTTGCTGGATCACCGTGAGCATTTCGCGCCGCAGGCTGCGCAGCTTGTCGGGGTTCTGTAACCGTTTGAAGAAGACGTAGCCTTCAGCGGCCAGCCGCCGCCGCAGTTCGACAGGATCGTCCATAGCGTCGTTCGAGACGCGCAATTCTTGCAGTTGTTCTGACATGAGTTTACCCTTTCGGATCGAGAGAACTATTCGATTTTTGACTGGGAAGACTGGGGCTTGCTTGTTCCATTATAACGCCAATGCGCCAATTCGGTGGCAGCATACGTGCCGGAGATCATCTGCAACTTATACCGACACACTATTGGTGGCCACGCCTGCTGCAAAAATAGGGCAAAACAGCGCAACACAGAGAGCGCAGAGACTGCACAGAGAACACCGAGAAAAGCAGTCTGGATCGTTGTGCAGAGAAAACCCTCGGTGTGCTCGGTGTCTCCTCTGTGTTCTCTGTGTTACTTGCTGTACGCAGCCATGTTCATCGTTCGGGGTGACCACAAGTCATGGTGACTGCTCAAAAACCCCATCGAAGAAAGGCACAGACCCGATGACAATTCCCAAATGGATTGCGGCGGCGGTTGAGTTGCTGGAGCTACAACCGGATGACCATATTCTTGAGATCGGCTGTGGCAACGGCGCCGCTGCCGTCCTGGTCTGCGAACGCCTGGCGGGCGGACACCTGGTCGCCCTCGACCGGTCGGAGAAGCAGATTCGCCTCGCCCGCGAACGCCTGCGGCCATATCTGCAAGCGGGCAAGGTAAGTTTGCGTGTCACGGCGTTGGAATCTGCATCCTTGGACGACGCCAAGTTTGACAAGATCTTCGCCATCAACGTCAACTGCTTTTGGCTGCGCTATGAGCAGCCCCTGGCGGTGGTGATGCGATTGCTCAAACCGGATGGTATGTTCTTTGTTTTCTACGAACATCCGGCAGCAGCGAAAATGATCGAGATGGCGCCAGTTTTGCGCACGAACCTCGTCGAGTCGAGTTTTACCATCCGGCAGGAGGTGACCACTGGACCGGTCTACTGTCTGGTGAGTTCGCCACAGTCAGAAGAAGGTGAGTAGGGGTAACAAGAGGTGACCACCACGTTCGTATAAACAAAAGGAATTGCAATGAAGATTCTAGTCACCGGTAGCGCCGGCCATTTGGGTGAGGCGCTCATGCGCACCCTGCGGCAGACAGCGCACACTGTCACCGGCGCGGATGTGACGCCGTCCGCGTTTACGGACGAGGTCGGCTCGATCATCGACCGGGAACATGTGCGGCGCTGTATGTCCGGCGTCGATGCGGTGGTCCACACGGCGACGCTGCACAAGCCGCACGTAGGCACCCACACCCGGCAAGACTTTGTGGACACCAATATCAGCGGCACGCTCAACCTGTTGGAAGAGGCTGCCACAGCCGGGGTAAGCGCCTTTGTCTTGACCAGCACGACCAGCGCGTTTGGCGATGCGCTCACCCCGCCCCCCGGCGCGCCCGCCGCCTGGATCACCGAGGAGGTGACGCCAGCGCCCAAAAACATCTACGGCGTCACCAAAACCGCGGCGGAAAATCTCTGCGAACTCTTTTACCGCAACCAAAGGCTGCCCTGCCTGATCCTGCGCACCTCGCGCTTTTTCCCCGAGGCCGATGACAACCCAGCGACACGCGCCGCCTACGAAGATGGCAATGTCAAGGCGAACGAGTTTCTCTATCGCCGGGTCGAGCTTGCGGATGTGGTCAGCGCCCACTTGCTGGCGCTGGAAAAGGCGCCTAGGATTGGCTTTGGCCGCTACATTATCAGCGCTACCACACCGTTCACACAGGCCGACCTGGGCGAACTGCAAGCGAACACACCCCAAGTGGTGAAACGCCTCTTTCCAGACTACGAAGCGATCTATGCCCGCCGCGGCTGGCGCATGTTCCCGACCGTGGACCGTGTCTACGTCAATCAACGGGCCCGAGAGGAACTGGGCTGGCATCCCCGCTACGATTTCCGCCGTGTGCTCGACCTGTTGCAAGCGGGCGAAGAGCCGCGCAGCCCGTTGGCGCGCACCATTGGTTCAAAGGGCTATCATCCCCAGCAGTTTGGCGAGGAGCCCTATCCACTCGAGGAGGCGCCATCAGCCTGATGCCAATCCCGCTCGAATTGCTCAAGCGAGAGGTCAAAGACTGCCGGGATCAGCGTCTGCCAGTGGTCGTACTGGCGCATCCCTTCGAGCAAAACCGGGAGTTTTTCCACGCCGTAAGCATCCACGATATAGGCAACCAGCCATTTCGCCCCGTGTACGCGTTCGACGCCCCAGGTAGTGGCAACCCAATCCGCATCGGTGAAGGTGAGGTCGGCCAGCGACAGGGGTGGCGTGGCATTGAGCATAGTGGCGGCCGCCTGCCGGCCTGCACAAGGGCGCTCACCCAGGGACTCGTAGCAGGTCTGTAGCCAGTGGCGGAGGCCCTCAACGAGAAAGCCCCACTTTGGGTCAATGGGAGCCTCGGCCAATCGCTCGGTGAGAACGAGATGAACCAACGCCCCGCGCAGGTTCTGGATCAAGGTTGCCGCCGTAGCCTCAGGGAGGGTCTGCAAGAACGCGGGCGATGGGGTCAACACGCTGCCGCCGGATTGCTGCCAGCCGGTCGTCATGGCGTGCTCGAGCACTTCGACGTGAATGCGAGGCGCAGATGGGCCCAGGCCAACGAATTGGCGCAGCGCATGGTAGAACGGGTCCAGTTGAGCGGCGGCGACAGTGACGGCTTCCTGGTCGCCGAAGTTATACTCAAATTGGAAGTAGGCGCTGAGTATCCGCAGACGTTGTGCGGCGCGGGGCGCCGGATCTCGCTGCGAGACACGCAAATACCCATCTTTTGTCTCGACTTGCACCAGTGTGGTCGATAAAGCATTATCGTCTGCTAGTGGCATTGCGTCTGCCCGTTGGGCAGACCAGGGTGCATAAGCCATGTACAAAAAGAGCACTGCCAGCGCGATGCCGGCAACAACAAACCAGGGTACATTGGCGCTGCGACTTGAGTCACCGGTAGGCGCTGTTGACTTGTAGGCGATGCCGCCGGCCAGGACGCCTGACGCCACTGCATCTTCCCAATCTTTTTCCTCAAAGACTTGCCAATCGAATGATGTGCTTGCATTCATCGTATTTCTCCTTGAATTGAGAGATTCTCAGCGCAAAATGCTCGCCAAGAGGCAACGTGTTTTGTCGAGACAATCTTTGCGTCTTGGCAAGCGAACCAAAGCGATTTAGGCCGAGGGCCACTTTAGCAAACAGCCGCGTCGAAACAGCGCCCAGAGCGCGTCTGAATCGCGTCGAAACAGCCCATGCCCCTACCGGGGTGCCACAGGCCTTGGGGTGTAGGGGGTCTGCGGAGTTCACACGTGGCAGTTGCCTTAGGGGTGCGAACTCCGCAGACCCCTTTCAATCGTGGAGAACCAGAGCTTGTTGTCGAAGAGAAGGCACTAGGGATCAAGCAAAGAGTGGCAGGATGAACACTAGGTTCGGTTGATTATCCGCGCAAGCTGTGTCCTATCTTCTCGATGGGTGTTGTTTTTGAGCCGGTGCTACAACCGATCGATTCAAACGGTGCAATGCACTCGCTAAACGTCGTATCCCTTCTTCAATCTCCGCTGGGGGTTGGGTGGCAAAGTTGAGCCGCAGATAGGATTCGCCATCGGCTGGAATGGGGAAGAAGCGGGTGCCGGGCGCATATTCCACCCCCGCTTCCGCCGCCAAGGGCAAGAGATCTAGGCACGAAAGCCCCTCGGGCAGACGCAACCAGATAAAGAGACCGCCATGCGGCGGGATTACCTCTGTCTCCGCCGGGAGGTGGCGCCTGATGGCGGCTAGCATGGCGTCACGCCGTTGGCGATAGAGCCGGCCCGAACGACGTACATGCGCCTGGTAGCGCCCCACATTCACATAGGCTTCTAGCGCTCGCTGCATCAACGTCGGCGTGGTGAGGTCGCTCACCCGTTTCATATCGACCAGCCGCTTGAAGACGGGCCCCTCGGCCACCAGAAAGCCGACACGCAGGCCGGGCATGAGCATCTTGGAAAAGGTGCCCGTGTAGATCACACGCCCCCCTGGGTCCAACGTCTTGAGCGCCGGCTGAACCCGTCCCTCATAGCGCAGATCGCCCACAAAGTCATCCTCCAAAACGGGGATGTTGTAACGGTCGGCCAGGGCCACCAACTGGCGACGCCGTCCACCACTGAGACAGCTCCCCGTTGGGTTCTGAAAATTGGGGATCGTGTAGATCAGCCGGGGGTGGCGCCGTTGCAGCAGCGGCTCCAGTCGCTCGACGCACATCCCCTGTTCATCGACAGGCGCCCCCACAATCTGCAAGTCGAGCACCCGGAAGAGCTCCAACGCCAGGTTATAGGTGGGGCTTTCCACCAGCACGACATCACCTGGCTTGAGCAACACCTGGCAGACCAGCGCCAACGCCTGTTGTGAGCCAGAGGTGATCAGAACATGGTCCGGGTGGGCCTGAATTCCTTGGCTGCCGAGGACATGGGTCAAGGTTGTCCGCAGCGGGGTGTATCCCTGGTCGAGGCCGCCGTAGGCCAATGCGGCGGCGCCGTCACGGCGCACCACATCCTGGATCGACCGGACAAACTCCTTGATGGGAAATTCGCGCCGGTCGCCCACCCCGGTAAATGCAATCGGCTTGGGGTGCGCGACGATCCGTCTTGGTGGCGTTGCGCGGCTTTCATAAGGGGGATCGTCCCGCTCGATGGCTTGCTGCCACAGCGGCCAGATGGCGCCGGCCGCGTCTGCCACCGGCGGCGCGGGTGTGCGCGGTAGGACATAGACGCCGCTCCCTTCCCGGCTGTAGAGCAGCCCTTCGCTCTCCAACTGAGCATAGGCATTGTTGACCGTGATCCGGCTGACGCCCAACTCCTGGGCGAGCTGGCGGCTGGCGGGCAGGCGAGTCTCCGGCGCCAGTTGGCCGGAGAGAATTTGTTCGCGCAGATAGCGTTCGATCTGCTGGTACAATGGCAGCGCGTTCTGACGATCCAGCGGGATTCGCATCTTTCACCTCATTCTATCTGTCATCTCCATAATTCCGACTATTCACAATGCCAATCATAAAAATTAGGAAATTGGTATGATATGATTTGCTCATATTTGGCTCTATCCATATAGACAGCCAGACGCTATGATAAGACTGTAACACGTTTGGTGTTGAATCACGAATCAAGGAGTCACTCATGAACTATCGCCCATTCGGCGCCACCGGCATGACCGTCTCTGAAATCGGCCTGGGCGCCTGGCAACTCGCCAACCCAGAGTGGAAGATCCACGATAAAGAGGAAGCGCTGGAAATTGTCAAACAGTCGTTGGACGCCGGCTGCAATTTCTTTGACACGGCCCCCGGCTATGGGGGTGGTGTGAGTGAGACGATCCTCGGCCAGGGCCTAAAGGGGGTGCGCCAGGAGGTGGTGATCTGCACCAAAGCCGGGTACAGCGTCGAGCACGGCGAAGACTTTGGCGCCGCAGCCATCCGCCCCACCCTCGAAACGAGCCTGCGCCGGCTGCAGACCGACTATGTGGACATCTTGCTGCTCCACAACCCACCGCGCGAGCTGATGGATGGCCGGATCGCCACCCAATACGAGGAGATGGAACAGCTCAAGCGTGAGGGCAAAATCCGTGAATACGGCGTCTCGCTGGACTGGTGTGAAGAGATGGAATTGGTGCTGGAGACCACGAACAGCCGGGCGCTTGAAGTCTATTTCAATGCCTTCTATCAGGAGATGTTGCCTGCCTTTGCCCGTGCGCAACGGCAGGGCGTCGGCTTGATCGTCAAAGTGCCGCTCGACTCGGGTTGGCTTTCGGGTCGCTATCGGGCTGACAGCCGCTTCGACGATGTGCGCGACCGCTGGTCGCCCGAAGTGATCGCCCGGCGCGGCGAGCTGGTCGAGAAGTTTGCCCAACTGGCGCCGGCGGACCGCTCACTGGCTCACTCCGCCCTTCAATTCTGCCTGGCCCAGCCTGCCGTCTCTACCGTGATCCCCGGCGCCAAGAGCGTCGCCCAGGCGCTGGACAACATCGCCGCCGCCGGCCAGACGCTGCCCGCCGCGGTGGTCGATGCCATCTACGCACTGTGGGATCAGGAGATCAAGCACGATCCACTGCCGTGGTAATGGGCATTGTGTTGAGGGGTCGTGGTAAGATCTCTGGGAGGTGACCACGCGCTGTTTGGTCGGCGAACTTGACTTTGGTCGCCTCCCGGAGGTCGGGTTGGGCCTGGCATCCCATAATCTTGCGCAGAGTTGTAACCCGCGACTGACATTACAAAGTCACTGCAGTGACCAAAAACAATAGTACCTGGGGCACTTCCCAGTATCAACCGCCTGAACCGTTGCCGGCAGCTTCGGCGAAGGGATAAGAGACCGCTCGCAAGGGCGGTCTCGATTATTGTAGGGGCATTCTGATCTTAACTTCAGCCACGAGCTAATGTTAACGGAAAGTCGCATTGTGTAGAGCGTCGCACACCGTTGATCGTTGAAGGGGCATTCATAGGGTGCGCGTCTGTTGACAAATTAGAACAAATATTCTATACTGTATGGGAGTTTGCCGTCTATCGAACACACTGCTTGCGGAGGAGCCATGCCCACTCAAATTGAGGTTGAACATTTCAGCCGGGCGCTCTATGACCTGCTCGATGAGGCATTTGACAACGTCCACGGCTACTTTCTCGACCCCGGCACATCGATGTTTGAAACGCTCGCGACGATTTCGGCTGCGGAAGCGTCTATTCCTGTGGGCGGTAAATGTGCAACGCTAGCGGCGCAGGTCAAGCATGTGGCCTTTTACCTTGATGTATTGGAGAAGGCGGTGCGGACGCAACAGTTTGAACCGCAGGATTGGGGGAAGATCTGGCGCGAGACAAGCGCTGTCTCGCCGGATGAGTGGGAAGCGCTGAAGGCTGATCTGCGCGCCAGTTACGACCGCATCAAGGCGCTTGTTGCCGACACGACCGAATGGCCCAGCGAGCGCGAGATCGGCGGCGCCATCGCCGCCATTGTCCATACGGCCTATCATCTGGGCGAGATCCGCCAGGCCTTGTGCAGCATCAAGGGCTAGAAACGACGAGTGCAGGCGTGGCCTTGGCCACAGCCGAACAGGACGAGACATACGCAAGAAGGATCCATCAGTCGAATAAAGAGTTTAGAGTCTAATGGTCGCTAAGCGTGGTTCAATGAGGAGGATTCAATGCAGCCCCAATTTGTCACCAAACCAGCCTTTACCGTTGTCGGCCTGGCGATCAAAACCCAGCCGATGACCCCGGAGATTCCCGCTCTGTGGCAGCAGTTTGGCCCACGGATGGGTGAGGCGCCACACCTGGCCGAACCCGGCGTCAGCTATGGCTTGATGGATAATTTTGATATGGAAGCTGGCAAGATGGATTATATGGCCGGTGAATCTGTGACACAGATCGGAGAACTCCCCGCCGGCATGACGAGTTGGCAGGCGCCGGCCAATACCTATGCTGTCTTTGAGGCCACGCTACCCACAATCTCACAGACGTTTGATTACATCTTTAGCACCTGGCTCCCCACCTCAGGTTATCAACAGGCGGCCGGCCCGTATTTTGAACGATATGGCGAGACCTTCGACCCGGATGAGCCAGGCTCGAAGCTGTCGGTCTATATCCCAGTGAAGAAGACAACATGACCCTGCGCGTCGTCGGCGCGGGCCTACCCCGCACGGGCACAGCCTCGCTCACCGTCGCGCTCGAACATCTGCTGGGCGGCCGCGTTCACCACATGAGCACGATTCCCGGCCACCCTTTTGACCTGGGCAGCGGCTGGGAACAGGCCTTGGCGGGTCAAACACCCGATTGGGAGCAGGTGTTTGGGGGTTATATCGCCGCGGTGGATTGGCCGGCGTCGATGTTCTGGCGCGAACTCAGTGAAGCCTATCCCGATGCATTCGTGCTTCTCTCGCTGCGCGACTCGGCCAAGACATGGTGGGAGAGCGCCAACGCAACCATCCTCCCGGTCGCTCGCATGGCGTTGGCGCCCGGCTGGAAAGAAGGGAGCGGCCTGACTGATCTGCTGGAGCGCTTCGTAGGTGACAAGGGGTGGGACGACCCGGTCAATTTGATGGCCGCTTACGAGCGACACAATGACGCGGTGCGTCAGGCTGTCGCGCCGCACCGTCTGCTCGTATGGCGCGCCACGGATGGATGGGAGCCGCTCTGCTGCGCCCTCGGTGTGTCCGCGCCCGATATGCCCTTTCCGTGGACCAACCGGCGAGAAGAGTGGGGGTAGGGTCGGTGAATGTAGGACGAATTCGCTCAACTATAGCCATGCAAAAGTTTCGGGCGCCCTTCCAGAGGAGAACGTATGTCCACCATCTACAAACCGGAAAACTACAACAGCGTCTCGCCCTATTTGATTGTGAATGACGCAAGCGCGACCATCGACTTCTTGCAACGCACCTTTGACGCCGTTACGTTGCGCCGATTTCCCGACGCCAACGGCAAAGTGATGCACGCCGAGGTGCGTCTGGATGACACCGTCCTCATGCTCGCCGATGGCGCTGAGGGGTGGCCTCCGGTTCCATCTCATGTCCATGTGTATGTGCAGGATGTGGACGCTGCCTATCAACGGGCGTTGGCTGCCGGCGCAACCTCGGTGCAGGCGCCGGTGAAAAAAGAGGATGCCGACAAGCGTGGCGGCGTCAAAGACGCCGGCGGCACAACCTGGTGGATCGCCACCAAGGTAGGGTAGCCATGATCACCGAGCGCGCTATCGGAACCTTCGACGTCAGCCTGCAGCCCATGTCAGCGCCGGACGCCCTGCCGGGCCGGGTGGCGCTGGGCAAACAGTTTTACGGCGATCTGAGCGGTGTGGGCAAAGGCGAAATGTTGACCGCTCTGACCAGCATCGAAGGGTCGGCGGGATATGTGGCGATTGAGCAAGTCACGGGAACTTTGCACGGGCGTCAGGGCAGCTTTGTCTTTCAGCACAACGGGATCATGAACCGCGGCGCACAGCAACTCTCGATTATCGTTGTCCCCGATTCTGGCGCGGGGCAGTTGACCGGCATTGCCGGTCAACTTTCGCTGACGAGTGTCGATGGCGCACACCAATACATCTTCGACTACACGTTACCTGGGGCGTAGATCTATCGTCTGGATCATCAGTCAATGTGAGGTTTTCAAATCAGGGGAGCAAACAATGACTACTCGGACTACCAAGCGCAGTGCCGGCGAG
>JAHDWG010000290.1:0-263 GCA_023384495.1 Caldilineaceae bacterium | reverse complement strand
GATGGACCTGGCGACGCCCGATCTTGATGTCGCCAAGTCCTTCTATGGGCAAGTCTTTGGCTGGGAATTCATCGACACCGGCCCCGACTTCGGCCATTATCATATGGCGCAGTCGCAGGGGCGCAATGTAGCAGGCGTTGGTCCGATCTGGCCGCCCGATTCGCCGCAACCCTCAGTGTGGACGATCTACTTTGCCAGCGATGATGTCGCGGCCGATATCGAACGGGTCAAAACATTGGGCGGCCAGGTGATGGTGGAGCCGA